>JAPPOR010000613.1:0-6416 GCA_028817905.1 Myxococcales bacterium | reverse complement strand
ACCGCTGACTCAAGGTCGCTAGTTGGGCCTCTCTCCCACGCCGCTTGCGGCCGGGACGTTGGCATCTGAGAATGGGCGCATGAAGATCGCCCTCGTGTCCTCGGTCGGTGGCCACCTGACCGAGTTGCTCGCGGTTTCTGAACAGCTGACGGCGCGTGGGCACACGGCCTTCTGGGTGGTCAATGACGAGTCTCCCGTGTTGCCAGCGGGTGTAGACGCTTACCGGATCCTCCATGGCGAGCGAGATCTGCGCGTTGCCTGGAATGTTTTGGAGCTGGCGGCGATCTTCGCTCGCGAGCGACCGGAGCTGGTCTTGAGCGCCGGCGCCAGCCCAGCGGTCAGCGCGGCCCTGGTTGCGAGGCTCGCGGGTATTCCGGTTGTGTACGTCGAGCCCTCTTCGTCGGTGACGCGCCTAACCGTCACGGGGCGCCTGATGCGCTGTTTCGCCGATCGGTTTTTCGTGCAATGGGAAGGCTTGCTGCAGCAGGCGCCGTGGGCACGCTACGCGGGTGGTCTGTTGTGAGGCTCCTGGCTCTGACGGGAACCGCGGCTCCCTTTCCGCGTCTTGTCCAAGCTACGGTCGCCTACGCGGCGGAACACCCGGACGTGGACCTGTGGGTGCAATATGGCCACTACCGTGGGCCACCCCCCGAGTGCGGCGCGGCGTTTATTCCGCGTGCCGATGTGCTTGCGAGGCTGTCCTCCGTGGATGCGGTCGTGTGCCATGCGGGCTCTGGCACGATTCGAGATGTGCTGTTGGCGGGGCACATCCCGGTCTTGATGCCTCGGCGGGCGACCCTGGGAGAGCACGTAGACGACCACCAGCTCGACATCGCCAGGGCGATGGCTGCCGAGGGGCGTGCGATCGTGGCTGAAGCTGACACGCTGGCGGAGGCCATAGCGGGCGCGCGCGCTCGACGTGGAACCGCCCACGTTGATACCAGCCAGGGGCTGTCGCGCGCGGTTGCAGACGAGGCTGAAGACCGCGTGGCTTGCGCACCTGGCAGACGCCGGATCATGTGGCCAGTGCTGGCGACGCTGACGCGTTTGATTCCCATCAGGCGGGTCGCGGCGAACTGACTGGCCGTCCGGAAACAGGGCCCGCGCCCCGGGCGAGGTCAGGCCACGACTTCTTTAGGAGGGTCCGTCTAGGCTTGAGCTCTATTGCCGCCCGAGGCGCGGGCTGCCTCGTCATACGACGTTTTGGCGAAGTTGCCAGCTATCCGAACGTATACTGTGTTTATGTTCAGCAATCAAGTGTGCCGGACGTTGCTATTCGCCAGGACTTCCCCCCGGGCTACAGCCACCTCTCAAGAACTCTATGTAGGTCCTGGTAGGTGAACGGCTTTGAGACGTAACCATCCATACCAACCGCCTGGCAGCGTGCGCGCTCCTCGGGCAAGACATTGGCAGTCAGCGCTACGATGGGGGTTCGCTTGCCCGCATCCTCCCGCTGTCGGATCGCTTCGGTCGCTTCATAGCCGTTCATGGTGCGCATCTGGCAGTCCATGAAGACAAGATCGAAGTGCTCTCCTGAGAGCTTGGAGACCGCCTCGGCTCCATCATTGGCCACGGCGACGTCGCAACCAAAACTCTTGAGCATGCGCTCGGCCAACAACTGGTTCTCCTTGTTGTCTTCAACCAAGAGCACGTGCCCCCGAAAGTCGGTTCGGACGCTGTCTCGATTTGCCGGGTAGACGGTTCGCGAGTGCTCGATGGGTAGTGGGACCTGGACCATGAACGTCGAGCCCTGGCCCTCGACGCTTGTGACCGAGAGCTCGCCGCCCATCAGGTGCGTGAGCTCGTTCGATATCGTCAGTCCCAGTCCGGTGCCGCCGAACTGGCGAGTGGTCGATGCGTCCGCCTGCGTGAACGGCTTGAAGACCTCTTCGACCATGTCCGACGCGATGCCCACGCCCGTGTCGACTACGGAAATCTGGATGGTCCAAAGTTCGGGTGTTGTTTCCCGCCCCTCAGCGCGCAAGGTTACGCTACCCCGTTGCGTGAACTTGATCGCGTTGCCGGCCAGATTCACCAACACCTGCTTCAGGCGGGTGGGATCGCCCCGAAAGCGTTCGGGCAGGTCTCGATCGTAGCTCGTGTCCAGCTTGAGCCGCTTCTGAGTCGCCTTCACGTGAAGCATCTGGTGGACTTCCTGTAGGAGCTTCCTCAGGTTGAACGGCACCACCTCGACGTCGAGGCGCCCTGCCTCGATCTTGGAGAAGTCCAGGATGTCGTTGACGAGCGATAGAAGCGTGTCGCCCGAACGGGCAATCGTGTCAGCGTAGTCGCGCTGGTCATCATCCAAGCTCGTCATCTGTAGGAGTTCCGTCATGCCAAGCATCGCGGTCATTGGGGTACGGAGCTCGTGGCTCATGTTGGCAAGGAACTCGCTCTTGGCCTTCACCGCCGCACGGGCCGCCTGATTGGCTTCTGCGAGCTGACACATCAAGGCCTGATCGCGTCGGCGTAGCCGCTGGACGTCACTGTAGGCGCGAATCCGGAGTGCCAGCACGAGCATCGCGAACAGGGTCGCCTCACCCAAGGCAAGCCCGAAGTGGTACCAATCCGGGTCGACCCGGCGCGCGCCGACGACCCACAGCCAGCCTCCCAACGACAAGGCGCACAGGGCTGCGAACCAGCGCACCGAGAACAGCAGGCACCCGAAGCCCAGCACCGCGATCATCAGGTGTGTGGTCATGCGGGGCTCCGGGACGCTGACCAGGAGCATCAGGCAGTTGAGTACGACTGCCATGCCGATCAGGGCCGCGACCGGATTGGCAGCGCGTGCGGGCAGCCGGTTGCGCTCGAACCAGACGGCGGCGACCACCAGCCCAAACGCCAGCAAGCCGGTGGCGCTCGCCATCGTGGTGCGCGCAGGGCCCTCCAGTTGAAACAGGAACCAACCGGCCAGCAGCGAGAAGAACAGCCCCAGCCCAACACAGACCGGCCTGAGTGAGGTCGCTAGCACCCCGCCGAGGGCATCGCGGATGTGCTCGTGGGCCTGCGCCCCACTGGCCACGCTCCCCCCTTTGACGCCCTGACCTTGGTTGTCGGAAAGCTGCACCCGCCGCCCGTAGTGATAGTTCTCGAAAAGTATAGTATGGGTGCAACTTGCTGAAAACACCGGGCCGTTTTGAATAGCCCATAATTAGGACTTCGGAGGGAGCGCGTTTCAGGCAGCGCCCGTCGGCGTGGTCGAGACACTTGACCAGCGTGCGGACCCGGTTGCATGGTGCGGGGCCCTGTGCCCGAATGGAGTCGACTAAGTGAAGACAATAGTGTGGATTCTCGGCCTTCTTGCGGCTTTCTCGGGGGTTGCCTGTGGCGCTGACCTGGGTGCCTGTCCGGACGCGGCGACCTATGCGGGAGCCTTGAACGAACAGGGCGTTCATCGGGGCCAAGACCTCATCAACGGGGCGTGCGCTGGCGGCACTTGCCACTCCGCCTCGGCAAATGGTCAGTTTCGGTTCGGCGCACCGGCTACGTTGAATTTCGACCTTTCCGGCTCGGACCCGGGCGTGGTTGCGGCAGGCGTGGACAACGTGCGCAACTGGGCAAGCCACATGTGGCACGAGGTGGAGGGCGGGTCGATGCCCCCGGAGGGCACCCGGCCGGCCTTGAGCGAACAGGACAAGGATGACATGCGGGTGTTTCTCGCGTGCGGCGCTGAGCGGTTGGAGCCGATGGCGCCGGATCCGGGGGACGACCCTTTCCTCGTTGCCCACACGACCCTCGATGCCACCTGCATGGGCTGCCACGACAGCTCGATTTCCGACACGGCGGGCGGGGGCTTCTCGATGGGGACCCGCGGAGATGCCTGCAGCATGTATACGGCCTTTGTCGACGCTGGACCGGCGAATTGCGATGGGACTCGGATGATCGTCGTACCCAATGAGCCGACCCAGTCCTTGTTGGTCGCCAAGCTCGATGGCGTCAACCTCAATGCATGTGGGGGGCTGATGCCTGCGGGCACCCCCGAACCGTTCATCAACCAGCAGCCAGAGGCTGTGGAGGCCTTGCGAAGCTGGATCGCCTCGGGCGCTCTCAAGCCCGTTGATTGCCCTTGAATCGGCCAGGGACCCTGCTCGTCATCCCGTTCGGCGGTGCGGCTGGGTCGACCCTCCAGCGCAGGCAGCCACATGATGGAGGTAGCGGTGCAGGTGCGCGCTGATGTCCATTTCCGTACGACTTCCAATACACCGATTTGTGAATTTTGGGGTACAGTCTCCCGATGAGGCTTTGTGGCCCAGGGCTCTGGGGCATCGCGGCACTGTGGCTCTGTGCTTCGGCCACGTGCTTCGTCGCATCGGCTGGGGCGGTGCCGCCGGGGGCTGCTGTGGGTTCTGCGCTGCCCAAGGCCAAGTGGGTCAAGCACCGCGTGATCCCGGGCGAGCGCCTCAAGGAAATCGGCAAGCGCTACGGGGTTTCAACCCGGTCGCTGATCCGCTGGAACAAGCTGGACCCGAAGCGTCCGCGGCTGCGCGCCGGGTCTCGTCTCCGGGTGCACACCCGGCTCGTGCGTCCAGCCCGCGAACGCATCAGGTATAAGGTCCGGCGCGGAGATTCGTGGGGCCGCATTGCCAGGCGCCACGGTGTTCGCGAGTCGCATCTGCGTCGGCGGTGGAATCCGCGGAGTCGCCGGCTCAGGCCCGGAGACCGGATAGTGATCTACGTAGAGGGCGACGCCGAACAAGCTTCAAGTGGTGGTGGCACCATGCAGGTGAGTGACACCGCGTTCGTGTCCCGCGCTGGCAGCTCGGTCAGGCCGTCGCTCCTGCTTGAAGGGGAGTCGGCCGTGCAGGATTTCCTCGGCGCTGAGGCTGCCGCCGTCGGGATGCCGATCGTACCCGTGTCTCCCGTCTCGCAGAGCGTGGGGTGGCCCTCGGGTGGACGCATCCGGCACCCGCTTCAGCTCCCCGACAATCCGGTGCTCTACACGATTCGCAGCCCCGCCCACGCCTACGGTGCCAGTCATACCCTCTATCACTTGCAGATGGCGATCGCGCGTTGGCGTGCCCGTACGGCGTACGGCCGTGAGCTCGTGATCATGGATATGAGTCGCAAGGGGGGAGGAAGACTTCGCCCTCATCGGTCGCATCGCAGCGGGCGCGACGTGGACATTCGTTTGCCGCTCGCTCCAGGCATTCCCGATGGCACCGTGCCCATCCACGCGGACCAGGTGGACTGGGACGCGGCATGGGACCTTGTCCACGCGCTGATTGAGACCGGCGAGGTGACGTACATCTTTCTGACGCGCAGCCGCCAGGTTCGCCTGCGCGCCGCGGCAGTACGGGCCGGGGCGTCGGACGCATACCTCGCCAAGCATATCCAGTATCCGATGCGCGAAAAGCTTCACACGGTTCGGCATTCCAAGGGACACACCAAGCACATCCACGTGCGCTTCAAGTGCGCTCCCAACGCGCAACGCTGCAAGGAATAGTCATGAATGTTCCGGGCTAGGGACAGGCCCTAGCCTCTGAGTGCTCTGAGGCCCGCGCGGTGAACGCGGCCGGGTAGGTCGCGGCCCACGAGACCCGCGGCGATTCTTCCGGCTTCCCACAGGCGGTCGGCGTCCACGCCGGTATCGATGCCCATCGCATGCAGCATATAGACGAGGTCTTCGGTAGCCAGATTGCCCGACGCACCGGGAGCAAAGGGGCACCCGCCGAGGCCACCGATTGCTGCGTCCACCGTGGCAATCCCCATGGTCAACCCGACCAGGACATTCGCGAGGGCTTGGCCGCGTGTGTCGTGCATATGCATCGCGAGCTGGGGGCCGGGGATGTTTCCCAAGAAGACCTCCAGAATCCGCTGCGTCTGCAGCGGTGTGCCCACACCGACCGTGTCTCCTAGCGATATCTGGTAGCAACCGAGCCCTAGCAGCGTTTGGGCCAGCCCAAGTGCTGCCTCGGGCGCGACTTCGCCTTCATACGGGCAGCCCCATACTGTTGACACGTAGCCCCGCACTCGGACGTTTGCCTTGCGGGCCGCTGGGATCAGCTCTTCGAAGATGGTGAGACTGTCGGCCACCGAACGGTTGATGTTGCGGCGGTTGTGCGCTTCGCTAGCGCTGATGAACACGGCGATCTCGTCGATTCCGGCCGCGGTTGCACGCGAGAGGCCGCGCATGTTTGGGCACAGGGCGCTGTACTGGACCCCGGTCCTTCGTCGCAGGGCTCGCGCCACGTCGTCGGCGTCCGCCAACTGCGGGATCCAACGAGGTGACACGAAGCTTGTGACCTCGATCCGTTGCAGCCCCGCTTCAGCAAGGGCATCGATGAGGCGCAGTTTAGCCGCGGTCCCTACGGTGGCCGCCTCGTTCTGAAGGCCGTCGCGGGGGCCGACTTCGTAGATAGAGACCTGTTGGGGAAGTCCGTCGAGCGTGCCCATCGCACTATTGTTCACCGCTTCGG
>JAPPOR010000962.1 GCA_028817905.1 Myxococcales bacterium | reverse complement strand
TCCGGACCAGTCCTCTGACCCCAAAATCCCGACTTCTGGGACGGGCACTAGCTAGCATTGTGGAGCCGGGCACTGCAGACTCTTGACCGGAGTCCGATGCCCCACGCCCTTGTCCCGCTCCGGCGCCGCGGTCGCCGACCCGGCCGTGCCGGTCTGACACCATTCGGGCTAGGCCAGACCAAGCCCGGACACTTTCGGGAGATGCTGCAGGCGGCTTGGGACAACCGCGACAACCTGCGCTATGCGCTTCGGGTCCTGACCCATGGCGTGTGCGATGGCTGCGCCCTCGGCACCAGCGGGCTACGCGATTGGACCATCGACGGCATCCACCTGTGTTCGGTGCGGCTGCGCCTTTTACGCCTCAACACGATCGGACCGGCGCCCGACGACGCCTTTGTCGACGTGGCGCGCTTGCGAGCGCTGAACGGCAAGCAGCTGCGCGGCCTGGGACGCCTCCCCTATCCCTTGCGCCGGCGACTGGGCGAACCCGGATTCCGGCGCGTGTCGTGGGAGGAGGCCCTACAGGACATCGGTGCCCGTATGCGCAAGGGCGACCCCGATCGGATGGCGGCATTCATGACCTCGCGCGGCCTGACCAACGAGGTCTACTACGCTGCGCAAAAGGCCTTTCGTCTGCTCGGCAGCCCGCACATCGACAACGCTGCCAGGCTCTGTCATAGCCCGTCGACCGCCGCAATGAAGCGGACCCTCGGGGTGGCGGCCTCCACCTGCTCGTACCGGGATTGGTACGAGGCGGACGTCATCGTGTTCTTCGGCAGCAACCCGGCCAACGATCAGCCGGTGGCCATGAAGTACCTCTATGAGGCCAAGAGGCGGGGGGCTTCCGTACTATCGGTCAACACCTTCCGCGAACCTGGCATGGCTCGCTACTGGATCCCGTCCACGCCGGACTCTGCCCTGTTTGGCAGCGAGATCGTCGACGAGCACTTCATGGTACAGGCAGGCGGCGACCTGGCGTTCACCCAGGCGGTCCAGCGACTGATCATCGAACAGGACCAGGTCGATATGCCGTTCATCGAGGCCCATACGACGGGCTTTCAGGCGTACCGCGACGGGCTGCTGGCGCTGGACCTGAACGAGTTGATCGCGCGCTCCGGAGCGAGCCGCGAACAGGTGGAGGGTTTCGCGCGGCGCGTCGGACAGGCGAAACAGGGCGTGTTCGTCTGGAGCATGGGATTGACCCAGCACGCACACGGGTCTGACACGGTTGCGGCGGTGTGTTGTCTGGGTCTGTCCAGGGGCTTCGTGGGGCGCAATGGCTGTGGCTTGATGCCGATCCGCGGTCACTCCGGTGTGCAAGGGGGCGCCGAGATGGGCGCCTACGCCACCGTGTACCCGGGGGGAATGCCGATCGACGAAGAGCACGGCAAACGCCTTTCGGACCTATGGGGCTTTGCACCACCGGTTCGCGTGGGCAACGATTGTGCTGCCATGCTGCGCGCGGCGGATGCTGGCGAGCTCGATGTCTTCTACTCGGTGGGAGGGAACCTGCGCGACACCTTGCCGCAGCCAGCAGAGGTCGAGCGCGCCCTTGGCAAGGTCCCCCTGCGCATCCATCAGGACATCGTGCTGTCTCACCCGATGTTGGTGGACCCTGCGGAGGCCGTCTACGTCTTGCCCGCCAAAACGCGCTACGAGCACGCCGGCGGCGTCACCGAAACCACCACCGAACGGCGCGTCATATACAGTCCCCATATCCCCGGTCACGAGATCGGCGAGGCTCGTGAGGAGTGGCGCATCGCACTGGACATCGCCCGGGCGGCGCGTCCCGACCTCGCGCACAAGCTGGGTTGCGAAGACGCCCAGGCGATCCGAGAAGACATCGCACGGACCATCCCCACCTACGCGGGCATCGAGCAGCTGCGAAAACGCGGGGACCAGTTCCAGTACGCCGGCCGGCATCTGTGCACCGGTGGCACCTTCCCACTGCCCGGAGGCAGGGCGCGCTTCGAACTGCGCGAGGCTCCCGACCGGCGGCTGCCCGCAGGGCGCTTCCACCTGACGACACGCCGTGGCAAGCAGTTCAACAGTATCGTCCAGGCCGACCGCGATCCGCTCACGGGTGCCGAGCGCGATCATGTACTGATGAACGGCAGCGACATGGCGCAACTCAGCCTGGCGCCGAACCAACGGGTACGTGTACGCAGCGACTGGGGTAGCCTGCAAGCGCGGGTGTTTCGCGCGGAAGTGACCGCAGGGTCGGTCCAGATGCACTGGCCGGAAGCCAACGTACTTCTCGATGCAGCGCGCCAAGACCCCGGAGGGCTCGTCCCGGACTACAACGCCGTTGTATGGTTCGAAGCCGCATGAACCCGCGACGACTGCGCGGCTTGGTCGAGGTGACAGCCACGCGCGTCGCTGGGGGAGCCTGCCATGCCCGTCGCGAGGCGGTCGTGGTAGAAGAGCCGCTCGAGATCCGCGTGGCCGGAGAACTCGTGGCCACCACCCTACGTTCACCGGGCGACGACGAGGCCCTCGCCCTGGGGCTGTTGTTGGCCGAAGGCGTGATTTCCAGCGCGGCGGACGTGGGCAAGGTCGCCCACTGTGGTCGACCAGGACTCGAGGGGTTCGGCAATGTCGTGGAGGTCACCCCGGGCCCAGGTGCCCGCATCGACGCCCACGACCTCACGGAGACCCGCCGTATCGGCATGATGACGGCGGCCTGTGGGGTATGTGGTCACCGGAACATCGAGGCGCTCATGCGGCGCATCGAGCCAATCGATGTGCCCACGCGGATGCCCCTAGAGCTGCTCGACACTGCGGTCCGAACGCTCGGAGCTTCCCAACCACTATTCGACCGCACGGGCGGCCTGCACGCCGCGGTCGCCTTGGACGTCGACGGCCAAACCCTGGCGGCGGCCGAGGACGTGGGGCGCCACAACGCCGTCGACAAGGTCGTCGGACGGCTACTGCAAACGGGCCAGCTCCCGCGCACACGGTCCACGCCCACCCTGCTCTGCGTGAGCAGCCGCAGTGGCTTCGAGATCGTCCAAAAGGCCGCCGTCGCCGGGTTCGCTTTGGTCCTCAGCGTGTCAGCGCCGAGCTCGCTTGCCATCGAGACGGCTACGGCCTCAGGACTTTGTCTGGTCGCGTTCGCCCGCGAGGGGCGCGTCACGATCTATGCCCACCCCGAGCACCTGGCGCTCTGACCTGAGACTAGCTAGCCCGGATCATTCACGACTACGGCGTCGGATCGCGCAGGGATTCGGCTTCACAGGACTTTCGGCGACCGACCGAATACTCGCTGTATTTGCGAGGGAGGCGAAAGTGCTGTGAAGTCGAAGACCAAGCGAGGCGCCGCGATGTTGGTGAGATATCCGGGCTAGCTACGGACTGGGCAGAGTGAGTCGCGAGGTCCCAGGCTCGGGTATGCTG
>JAPPOR010000631.1 GCA_028817905.1 Myxococcales bacterium | reverse complement strand
GGGTCCGACACTGTCCCCGTCGCCGTCACCGGGTCCGACACTGTCCCCGTCGCCGTCACCGGGTCCGACACTGTCCCCGTCGCCGGGAACCGCGCCCTCGTCATCCCCGCTGCACCCCACCGCCACCGTCCAGCAAAGCAGGCACGCCCAGAGCACCGGTAGCCGTCCACGCATCCCCGCTCGCATCCCTCACCTCCCGCAGCAGGTTACCACGGGAGGCGGCCGTCCTGGCGCAAGCAGAGTGCGCTCCATGCCCCGGGGCGGGTGCTGGACATGGAGCGGTCGGCGGGCGGCTACCAGGGCTCGCCCGGCATCATGCGCTTGTAGCGGGGGAACAGTACGTCGGCGTAGTCGGTCGCTCGCAGCTGCGAGGGCCGTGCCGGCGCGCCGGGTGCCAGAGAGAGGGGGCTTTCGAGCTGCTGACGAAGACCCGCGGCCAACGCATCGCGAGATCTGGCTCCGCGATCCGGACGGCTACGTGGTAGTGATGACCAGTCCCGATGGAGAGACAGCCTGTAGCTGACACCGGAGAGTGCCCACAGGGATTGTGGGTGGCAGGAGACCGCAATGCCGAAGGCTTCAAACACCGCAGACGAGCTGCGAGGTGCCAGCCGCCTTGTGGTGGAGGCAACCCGGGGCGTGACGACGCTGGTCGAGGAGATGCATCGTACGATCGGCAGTGGGCCGGCCGTGCTCGGTCGGCCCCTGGAAGGGCCCACCCGGCTCGCGACGGGTGCCGTGTACGGGGCCATCCGCCGGATTACCGGACTTGTCGGAACGAGCGTCGACGTGGTGCTCGAGCAGCTTTCGCCGCTGTTGAGAGGCGGTGTGCAGGGCGCCGAGCGCGATGCGGTGCTTTCGGCCCTCAATGGCGTGATCGGGGACCACCTGGCTCGGACGCACAACCCGCTCGCGATCGAGATGGCATTCCGGCGCGACTTTGCACCGCTCAACCTCGACGACCCACCCGCGCTGCGCGCGGCGTGCCGCCAAGGACCGCATGGCTTGCTCGTGATGGTGCACGGATCGTGCATGAACGATCGGCAATGGCGACGCAACGGACACGACCACGGCGCAGCCCTCGCGCGCGACCTCGAACGGGTCCGGCTCGACGTCGTTTACAATAGCGGGCTGCACGTTTCGACCAACGGGGATGCCATGGCCGAGTTGCTTGAGCGCCTTGTCGGGGCCTGGCCCGATGCATCTGCAGACGTCGTCATCGTCGCCCACAGCATGGGAGGCCTCGTAGCCCGCAGCACCTGCAGGGCAGGGGAGCGCGCCGGCCATGCGTGGCGCTCGCGGCTGCGCTCGCTTGTGTTTCTCGGTACGCCTCACCACGGCGCACCCCTCGAACGGGGAGGCAACTGGGTCGACACGCTACTGAGCGTGAGCCGCTACAGTGCGCCGCTCGCGCGGCTCGGGATGATTCGCAGCGCGGGCGTCACGGACCTGCGCTTCGGCAACCTGGTTGAAGAAGACTGGCAGGGGCGCGACCGGTTTGAGCTGGGCCCAGACCTCCGAACCCCCGTGCCACTGCCGCGGGGGGTCGCGTGCTACGCCGTTGCGGGGTCGCGGGCGAGTGCTGCAGGAGACGGCCTCGTTCCATTGGCCAGTGCACTCGGCATTCACGAGAACCCGGACCTCACGCTCGCCTTCCCGCCCGGACACACGCTCACGGCGAACGGGGCAAGCCATCTCGACCTGCTCGATCGTGGCGATGTCTACGCACAGCTGCTTGCTTGGCTGTCGTAGGGACGTGTAGTTCGCGCCGCCTCTCTTGGTCCTCGACCAGAGCAGGCCGCCCACGGGCCAATCCCACGAATGTGTACACGGCGATCGCCAACGCGAGCGCCTGACATGCGGTGCTAGAAGGAGGCCGACGCATGGAGCGATCCTGCCACGTGAAAGGGGGCGTCCAGCTCTGGACGCGGACGATGCGTATACCCGTCGGGAATACGGCACCGTGTCAGAAATCCGTATCTCATCAGTGGATGGGTTCGGTCTTTGGGCACCCAGCTCCGCGGTACACGGGCGATCGAGGTGGACGAGCTATGTGCGCACGGCTCGCCGCGCTGGGGCCGCCCCCGTGGCAAAACCAGGTGTGCTACTCGGGCGTGCTAGCCCCGGTCGAGGCCGGGAAGTTTCGGAACGGGAATGGTTGCCGGTGCTGGCCATGGCGTCTGCTCAAGGCCCGAACGTTCGGGGAGCCGACCAAGCGAGCGCCGGTCGCTTTTCAGGCGATCCCGAAAGTGTCAACAGCTACCACCTCTCCACGCGGAGTTCTGGGATGCGGCGGAACTCCCTCTCGTTCCGAGTTGCGATGGCGAGTCCGTGGTGTAGCGCGGTAGCCGCGATGAGCATGTCGTGTGCGCCAATCAACTCTTCGCGGGCCCGCAAGTCGGCCCAGACGCGGGCATGGACACGGCTCACGGCCAGGTCGACGGGAAGCACGCGAACGGCATTGAGGACGCCCTCCACGAAGGCCGCCCGACTGGCACGCCGTTGGGCACTGTCCGCACGCTCGACCCCGTGCAACAACTCACTTACGGTGATCGCTGACAGTGCAACCTCGGCCTCGGCGCTCACAGAGCCTGGGACCACGTTGTCGAACTGGCCTCGCTCCCAGGCCACGAAGACGCTCGTGTCGATCAGGAACCCCACGGGTCACTTCCAACCCTCGGCTGAGCCGCCTGGACCGCCTCCAGATCCTCGGCAAACGCCGGATCGCGCGTTGGCGCGTTTTGTAGAACCCGCAACAGACCTCCCGCTGTGGAGCAGGGGTGCTGCTGTGCCGGCACCAATCGCGCGATAACCTCCCCGTTTCGCACGACCTCAAACGTATCTCCTCGATATCGCACGCGATTTAGCACGTCAGAAAGCGCACGCGAGAGCTCTGTTGCCGTGAGGGATTCGGGCATGAAAATATGATAATCGTATTATATGACAGCGCAACCGCGCGGTCGGCTGCAGCCCCTCCGCGTACACCGCTCGTTGTCGATGCCGGCCTGCGTGGCGACCCGACCAGCGTCTTCGCCGCGCGTTACCCGCGGCTTGAAAGCGTTGAGATCGAAGCGACAGTGGACAGAGCTTGCTGCCAAACGCGTTGACCTGATCCCTACTGCGAATCCCTGCGCATTTCCGCAACGAGGACAAGGCGGCGAATACGCTCTGTTTGCCACCCAGCCGCCTGCGAGCGCCAGCGCCGAACAGCGATTCCTAGACCGGACCCTCATTGCTGCGTGGAGTCCGAGGGCAATCTCCGCGCCCACAATGCACGCAACACCGATCGCAAGCAGACATCTCCCGAGACGAAGCCCGTGCTTCTGGCGACACCTCGTTTGATCAGCAAACATCGGGCTCATCTGCTCAGGGAGACTTCCCCACGCAGAATCTTTGACGACGGGACCTCGCGGGGGTTGGGTGTGGGCTTCGCTTTCGAAATCGGAGATCGGCTTCGGGGGGTGATCAGGTTGCAGTGGACAACGTGACCCATAGTCTATTCGGCTACGCCCTGGGCAGGGTGGGGGCCGATCGCTTCGGTGGCAGCGAGCCTGAATGTCGGGCCATGGTCTGGTCAAGCGTTGCCGCGAGCAACGTCCCCGACCTGGACGTGGTGGTGAATCTGGTTGCGGCGGACCCCAAGCTCGCCTATCTGGTGCACCACCGCGGTCACACGCATACGCTGCTGCTCGCGTTCCCGCTCGGGGTTGTCGTGGCGCTCCTGTGCGCGCGCATTGCGGGGGTGGGAGGTCCAGGGCGCAGGCGGGTACTTGCGTTGGGAGGGCTCGCCGGGATGTTCCACATCGCGTTCGACGCGCTCAACAACTACGGCGTTCATCCATTCTTTCCGCTGGACAATGGCTGGTACTACGGTGACGCAGTCTTCATCGTCGAGCCTCTGCTCCTGGCGGTCATGCTGCCCTTGCTCGCGCTGCGTGGCCGTAGCCGCACGGCGCGAGCCATCGGTGGCGGGCTCTCGGTGATGCTGCTCGCGTTGCTGTGGGGGCAGTGGCCCCTGCCGCTGCCCTGGGCTGTCAAGTTGCCGGTGACGCTGCTGCTCGCGACCGCCTTCGCAGTACAGAGCTGTAGCGCTGGGCGCGCGGAACCGGGGTTGCTGGGTGTCGCGTCGGTGATCGGGCTGTTCGTCGTGCTTTCAGTGCGTGCGGACGCGCAGGTCCGGGCCCACCTGGCGCGTAGCGCAGGCGACGAGCGGGTGCTGGACGTGGTCACGAGTCCGTTTCCTGGCAGTCCTCTGTGCTGGAGTGCGATCGCGGTCACGCATGATGACCAGAAACGCTACCGCGCTCGCTTTGGCTACCTGAGCCTGGCGCCCGGTCTGGTAGGGACATCCGACTGCATGATGCCCCGTGACGAGGTCACCGCTCCCCTGCAGCCAGCCCGCTTGCCGGCCACGGGCGGGCTGCTCTGGACGGGACGTTTCGAGGCAGCGGTCGGGGAGCTCCGCCAGCTTTCGCAGCAGCACTGCGACGCGCGCGCGATGTTGGGCTTCGTACGCGCCGCCTTTTGGCGTGCCGATTCCTCGGGTGTAGTCCTCGGCGACCTGCGCTATGACTTCGAGCCGGGTCTGGGCTTCGCGGAACGGCGCCTCGACGGTCGCTGCAGCGACTGGCTTCCGAGCTGGGACCCGCCCCTGGGGGAGTTGCTCCGCTAGCCCGGATGATTCATGAACTCTGCATCGCCTCGCTTGTTCTTCGACTTCACACGCCTTTCGTCGCCCTCGCAAATACAGGCAGTATGTGGGTCGGTCGCCGAAAAGCCGTGTGAAGCCGAATCCCTGCGCGATCCGACGCAGAGTTCATGAATCATCCGGGCTAGTCCCCTTCACCCGGGGCGCCGCGACGCCGGCTCCGGGTAACCGAGCCGATCGAGCGCCTCGCGTGCCAGCGCACGCATCAGCTGCCACTCCTGCCGCTCGCGCAGCGCCTTGTCGCTGAAAGCCTCATCCGGGTCTTGGGTCACCAGCGTGTCGAAGAGCTTGTCGATGCGTTGGACCAGCAGCGCCACCTCTGCTGGCAACACCCGCTCCCGCACCAGTGTCACGTCGAGTAGCTCTGCCTGCGGCTCCCCCTGTCGGATCTGTTCCGCTACTACGCGCAGCTCTGGTAAGAAGCGCTTCTGGTTGGCCGCGTCGGTGGCCACAAGTCTCAGCGCGTTGATCAGGTCCGCCCAGCGATCGTGGTCGCTCCGTGTCGCCATCGCCATCGCCCGTCAGCGCCACCGGCCCGGCCGCGCACGCCCATGTCCGTCAAGCAGCAGCCACGGTTCGGCGGTACGGGGAGGCGGTGGTGGAGCCGCCGTCCTTTCCAGCCGCCGGATGCGTTCACGAGCCGCCGGGTGGGAGCGCAGCCACGGCGGCTGCCGGCCGGTGCCGAGTAGCAGCGACACCAGGCGGCGCTCGGCGCGGTCGAGCTTGTGCAGGGCCGAGGCCAGCGCTAGGGGATTGCGCGTGAGCGCCGCGGCCGCTTCGTCGGCAGCGAACTCGCGGGTGCGTGACAACGCCTGGTGGGCGGCGACGGCCAGCACCGGCAATCCGGTGGCCAGTACGAGTGCCCACAGCGCTGTGGTCCACGGCACCGCTCCGGCAACAAGCCCCGCCAACGCAAACCACAGGGAGATGCGCAGCAGCATGAGCAGCGTTCGCAGCAGTGAGCCCGCCACCCGCTGCAGTGTCGTGTCGTGACTGCGCAGGTGCGCGATCTCGTGCGCGATCACGCCTTCGCACTCGTCACGGTCGAGCAGGCGCAAGAGCCCGATGGTGACTGCGAGTGCGGCGTGCCGGCGGGTGGCTGCGCCGGCGGCGATCGACATCGCGTTGGGTGCGGGGTCCGGGAGTAGGTAGATGCGCGGTGGCGGGATGCCCGCGCCCTCGGACAACCGGGCGACGGTCCGGTGCAGGTCCGGCGCCTGCTGGATGGGCAGCGGCTGCCCCCCGAGAAGCCGCACCGCCAGCTCTCCCGGAAGGGCCGCGGTGGCGCCGATGCCGACGAGCACCAGGGCCAGCCCCACGACCACGCCCCAGGGGCCCAGCAGGAAATACCCCGCGCCTGCACAGATCGTACCTAGAACGAGGAGAAACGCGGTCGAGAGGACCCAGAGCCAAGGATTGCGCTGTCTGGATGCCTGGTTCTCATTCGTCACCTCTGCAACTTGCGAACGCCGCCGGGGGTGTCAACTGCGCGTTTCTATCAGCTCGTACAGTCGCTGTGTGCCGGTGTCGGGGGCGACGACTCACTCCGAGCCAGGTAAGGCGGAGGTGCTGAAGCGCCGAAGAAGTCATCGGGGGGCTCATCGCGGAGTTCGCCGTCAGGCGGCAAGTGTCTCAATCACAAAGGCCTCCGGCCCGCTCTACCAAACGTTGACGCGAAGGCCAGGAGGACGACATGAAGGAGGAAATCTCTCGCTTGCAGGGACAGATGGCGGCTCTGAGCGAACAGCTCGAGCGGCTCAGCGCTCGCATCTCGCCGGCAGGCGGACAGCAGCTGGGAGCGCTGTGCACCGAGGCCAAACAGCACGCCCAGCTATGGGCGGCCGCCATGGCTCTAACGCTGGCCGACCTCGAGCGCGGGGCGGCGGGCTGAGCAGGTGACGGTCGCCCGCGCCTCGTCGCTCGCCTCGGCCTTTGTGCTGCTAGGCGACGACTTGGGCGAGCGTCTGCTGCGGCAGGGGAGGGAGGTGGGACGCGCTTGACTCCGCATGTCTTGGAGTAGACCCGGTCTCCGATCACGATCGGGTTCGCAGTCACATATCCAAACGCGTGTCTTCCGCTAACGTCGAACTGCCAGCTTACCCGAAGGTCATCAACGTCACGTTCCGGTTGTTGCACCGCGACCACCTACCCATCAAGTCCGTTTCCTGCCTCGCCCGTGTCGTATGGCGCACGCTGGAGTTCGATGAACCGAATCGGCCATTGGTGCGACACCAAAGGATAGGGAGGGTTCGTTTCAGGACGCGTTCGATGGAGACTGCCTGTCATACGCGGCCTACTGTGCCCGCGTTCGGCGCTGAATCTAGCTTCAGCCTTGGGCGGATTGGCAGCACAGCCGGCGTTCCGGAGGCGCCTCGCCGTCAAAGTAACCGAAAATGCCCTGTGCGCATCCGGAATTCGCCGTGAGGCGGCTCGGCCTGCAGCTGTCTAGCTATGTCGCGCTGCTCGTCGGGATGTTCCTCATCTACAATGCCATCGGCGTAGCGGTGGCGCAGCGTCGGCGGGAGCTCGGGCTGCTGCGCGCACTGGGCGTACTGCGCCGAGGGGTCCTGCTCCACCTGTGCGCCGAAGCCGGGCTGTTGGCGATTCCGGGCTCCGCCCTTGGGTTGCTGTTTGGGCAGGTGCTCGTAGGCTCTGGCAACGATCAGGCGCTCGAGGCCATCAGGCAGGACTACACGATCACGCCCGAGACCCGACGGTCACGGGTCTACTCGCGTTGTAGGGCATGGGGGTGGGAATCGCGATGTCGGTCGTGTACCTACCGGCCCGTCGCGGCGCCCTCATGGACCCGATCGAGGCGCTGCGGGCCAGCGGCAGCCAGGACGCATCGGGTATCGGGTGGTCGGGTTTCCTTCGCTTCCCTGCGGCGCACAAGCCCTGTAAACTGCGTGACTTCGGCGGGAGCGGAGACACACGTGACTCGAAGCTCTTGGGGCCGCGTGTACTAGGGGGGGCGCTACCGGCGCGAGGGGTCCGAGAGCCTGATGGAACACCTGCCTGGGTACCAGCTGCGCCAGCGTCTCCACGTCGGGAGTCGGTTTACGACCTGGAGGGCCGAGCGCGAGTCGGATCGCGCATCGGTCATCCTAAAGGCGCCCCACGGCTCCCTGGTTCCGCGCGACATTGCCCGCCTTCGTCACGAGTTCACGGTCAGCTCCAAGCTGGACGTCGTCGGTGTGGTTCGGGCTCAGGGGCTCGAGCAGACGACCGAGCACGGCGTCGTGTTGGTCACGGAGGATTTCGGCGGGCTCTCCCTGCGCGATTACCAGGCTGGCAAGCCGCTGGAGAGCGCGCTCGTCGTTTCGATCGCCATTCAGGTGGCCAAGTTGCTGGGAGAGGTGCACGCCCGAGGTGTCGTCCACAAGGACATCAAGCCGGCAAGCCTGATCATTCACCCCGGGACGCACGACGTCCGATTGACGGACTTCGGCATCAGCTCTGAGCTGCCGCGCGAGGACAGTCGCCAGCCAAGCACGAGGCGCCTGGAGGGCACCCTCGCCTACATCGCTCCAGAACAGACAGGTCGCATCAACCGGCCCGTGGACGCGCGTTCAGATCTGTATTCCCTGGGTGCGACCTTGTTCGAGCTGTTGACCGGCAGACCGCCATTCGAAGCCACCGACCCGGTCGAGCAGGTGCATGCGCACATCGCGCGGCCGCCGGAGCGTGTGGACGTCCTTGAGCCGAGCGTACCTGGATCGGTCGCCAATGTCGTTGAGAAGCTGCTGAGTAAGGCGGCGGAGGACCGCTACCAATCCGCGTACGGACTCCTTCACGATCTGGAGCGCTGCCGGACCAGCCGCACCGAGTTCCCTCTGGGCGAACGGGACGTGGGCGGGGTGTTGCGCTTGCCCGAAGGGCTCGTTGGTCGGGACGCCGAGCGCCAACAACTCCTCGACTCCGTCAGTCGGGTCCTGGAAGGTGGCCTCGAAGCGCTCATGATTTCTGGCCCGCCCGGGATCGGAAAGAGCGCCCTGGTGGCCGAGCTGGAGCACTCGCTTGCGGCACAACGCGGAGTGCTCGTCACGGGCAAGTTCGAACAGTTTCAGCAAGGCCTCCCCTACAGTGGGCTTGTCGGGGCGCTGGCTCAACTCGCTCAGCGCCTGTTGACGGGGGCGGAAGCCGAGGTTCTTCGTTGGCGGAAGCGGTTGTTGGCCGCGGTCAGCCAGAACAGCGGGGTGATCGTCGATCTGATCCCGGAGTTTGGGCCCCTGCTGGGAGCGAACCAGCCCAGCCCCGAGCTGGGACCCGCCGAAGCGGACATTCGCACCCGCGTGGTGTTGCGAGCATTCTTGCGTTCCCTGTGCACCGCCGACCACCCAGTCATCCTTTTCCTGGACGATCTCCAATGGGCGGATGAAGCGTCGCTCGACGCCTTGAAGCTCCTGTTGAGCGACCACGACCTGGGCTACCTGTTGGTCGTCGGTGCCTACAGAGAGGGTAGCGTCGATGACAGTCACCCTCTGCGCGGCGCGCTCGCGGGGCTCGAACGCGGCGGCGCGCGAGTGAAGTCACTAGCGCTCGACGCGTTGCAGGCGGCGCATATCGCCCAGCTTTTGGCCCCTGCCCTCGACAGGCCGCCAGATGAGGTCGCGGAGCTGGCGCAGTTGGTGTTCACCAAGACGGATGGCAATCCATTCTTTGTTCGTCAGTTCATCTCCGAGTTGTATCGCCGTGGGATCATCGACTTTGAGGCAGCTTCTGGCTCCTGGCGCTGGAATCTGCGCAGCGCGGACGCTCAGCGTCACACCGACAACGTGGTGGATCTGCTCAGCGCTCGACTCAACAAGCTTCCAGCGGCGACCGTCGAGGTGCTGGCAGCAGCCGGCTGCCTGGGAGCGACCTTCCCGCTGGACCTGGTGTCACGCGTGGTCCGCAGGCCGGCCGAAGTCGTGGCGGCGGACATCGCGGTGGCGGTGAGGGAAGAGTTGCTGACCCCGCTCTCTCCCGATTGGAAGTACGCCGACCTGTTTGCCGAGTCCGATGTGCAGTTCGCCTTCGGCCATGATCGTATCCAGCAGGCTGCCGTGGCCACGGTGGCAGAGGGTGCCCGTATCGAGATTCACCTCGCGGCCGGGCGGTTCCTTCGGGATGCGAATGCAGGAGTCTTCTCTTTTGTCGAACACCTGAACACAGCTCAGAATCACCTGGAAAGGTGCGAACAGATCGAGCTGGCCGAGTTCAACCTCCGTGCCGCGAGGCGAGCGCTGCAAGCTAGCGCGGCGGGTCCAGCGCTGGAGTTCGCTCGCAAGGGACTGAGGTTGCTGGAGGCCGATGCTGCCACATCGGAGCAAAGCATTGCGAACGCGCTGCGTGGAGCCGAGGTAGAAGCCCTCTTCCGTACTGGAGCGCTGACGGAGATGGACGAGCTGGTCGACCGGTTGTTGGCGCAGGGACTGCCCGTGCTCGACCAGGTCGCTCTGCTCGAGATGCGAATCGCCAGCTGCGTCAGTCGCGTCGACTACGCTGGCTCCCTCGAGGCTGGCTTTCAGGCGCTCGAGCTGCTGGGCGAGCAACTCCCTCGAAGCCCCGGCAAGCTCGACGTCATGGCCGGACTGCTCAGAACCAAGTTCGCGCTTCGCAACGAGGACCCAGCACGCCTCGACCGGTTGCCAGAGCTTTCCGACCCCAACACGAGGGCAGCCATGCGCGTGATGCGCCTGATGACCTCCGCGGCCTTCTTCGCAGCGCCGGACCTCTTCCCGCTGATTGTATTCCGACTCGTGCGGATGAGTATCGCTCAGGGCGTCTGCCCCTCGTCGGCCTACGGCTTTGCGGCCTACGGCTTGTTGTTGGTGGCGGCACTGAAAGACTACACGGGGGGGCTCGCATGGGGTGATTTGGCCGTACGCACCGTGGAGCGTCTCGATGCGAACCAACTGGCGGGCCCCGTTCACCTACTGCACCAGATCTTCATTCGGCACTGGACGCATCCGGTGAAAGACTGCGTTGGGCCGCTGGAAGACTCCGCGCACACAGCGCTCGGGGCGGGAGACCTCGAGTACTACTCGTACAACCTGTATTGGAATCTCAACCATCGTCTCTGGACTGGAGAATCGTTGCAGGCGGTCGAGGAGGACCTGGCCCGATGGTGGAGTGGCACGCGCAAGTACAAGCAGGACAAGGGCATGCTCCTGTTGCACCAGCGCCATCTGCTGGACGTTTTGCGCTCTGGTCCCCACTCGCCGTTGCCTGACGATGTCTCTGACGAGCGCCTGCTCCAACGCTGGACCGACGCAAAGGACAGCCACGGTGTTCCTGCTGCCAACGGGTATATGGCGATGTGCTGCTTCTTCTACGGAAACATGGACGAGGCAGCGCGCCTGTTCTCGACCTGCAATGAAGAGTGGGGCGAGTCGCTGGTCGGTCTATCCATGTTGGTGGTCTTCCGCTTCTATCAGGGCCTGGCCATCCTCGGCTCGCGAGAGCCCGACACGCGGAAGGCGCGGGCCATCGCCAAACAGATGCATGGCTGGGCCAAGCACTGCGCCGCCAATGCAGAGCACCGTGCATGCTTGTTGGACGCTGAGATCGGCAGGGTTGGCGCAAGACCGCTGGATGAGGTGCTCCGGAGCTATGAGCGTGCGGTCGCACTTGCGAGTAGGGCGGGGTACGTCAACGACGAGGCCCTCGCCAACGAGCGGCTGGGCCGCTTCCTGGGCCCGAGGAATCCCACTGCCGGACGGGCCCATCTGCTCGAAGCCCGCCGCCTGTATGCCATCTGGGGTGCGACGGCCGTGGTGGCTCGGCTCGACGCGGAGTTCCCGGACCTGTGTGTCGGGCGGCTTTCGGAGGACGGGTCGTTGTTGGAGATCGGCAAGCGCGAGCCGACCGGCGTGGATCGGATCGATCTCGCTCAGATTATCAAGGCGAACCGGACGCTCGCGGAGGCGCTCGTCCTCGAGAAGGTCCTGTCCACGTTGCTGCAGCTGACGATGCAGAACGCGGGTGCGCAGCGTGGCGTGCTCCTGCTCAAGCACGATGAGGGGGTCAGAGTCGAAGCGCAAGCGCGGGCGGGCGACCATCCAGTGGTCGAGCCGGCTGAGCTCGAAGGTGCTGACCTGCCCCGAACCATGATCAACTACGTCCTGCGCACCGGCGACCAGGTGGTGTTGGGCGATGCCCATCGGGACGGTGTGCACAGGGACGACCCGTACATCCGGGGTGCCGGCGTGCGCTCCGTGTTGTGCAGCCCACTTCAGCATCGCGGTGAGCTATTGGGCATCGTGTACCTGGAGAACAACTTGGTTCCGGATGCCTTCACTCCCGGGCGCCTGGAGACCGTGAAGCTCATTGCGGGGCAGGCGGGCATTTCGATCCGCAATGCCCAGCTGCTGGCACGCCTCGAGGGCTCGCTGGCCGAACAGGTCGCGCTGACCACGGCCCATAGCCGCTTCGTGCCGCACCAATTTCTACAGAGCTTGAACCGCGACCGGATCACCGAGGTCCAGCTCGGCGATCAGGTCAGCAAGGAAATGTCGATCTTCTTCTCCGACATTCGCGGCTTCACCACGATCGTCGAGTCCATGGCGAGTGGGCAGGCGTTGCTGGATTTCATCAACACCTACCTGTCCCACGCCGAGCCGCCCTTGTTGGAGAACAACGGCTTCATCGACAGCTACAGCGGCGACGGCATCATGGCGCTCTTCGAGGATCCGGACAGCGCTATCCAGGGAGCCATCGGCATGCAGCGGACACTCGACCGCTACAATGCGGCGCGCGTGGCCGCCGGGGAGGAGGTCGTCGCGACCGGTATCGGCGTCTCGACTGGCATGATCACGATGGGGACCATTGGCGGCTTCGAGCGTATCAAGTGCGGCGTCATCGGAGACAGCGTCAACACGAGCGCCCGCGTCGAGAGCCTCACCAAGACCTACGGGGTGCGGGTGCTCATCACGGAGCACACCCTTAACCGGGTTGTGGACCGGAGCCCTTTCACGTTCCGGCACGTCGACAAGAGCCGCGTTGTGGGCAAGGTCGAGCCGGTGACCCTCTACCAGGTTGTCGACGCCGAGACGGAGGCGGTGCGCGCGCGTCTGATTCCCCAGCTGCACGACTACGAAGAGGCGCTCGAGCACTACTACAACCGAGCTTTCGGGACGGCCCTGGGCATGTTCAACGAGTTCCTGGCGTATGCGCCTGACGACGTCACAGCCGGCATCTTCGCCGGTCGCTGTCGACGCTGGCTCAGGGAAGGCGTGCCCGACGACTGGGATGGGGTAGAGCAGAGCCGTAGTAAGTAGGTCCGGCGGGTGTCGAACCTCGTCTGCGTTTGCATCGATCGCGGTCACGCGAAGACCGATGCCCAGCTCGGTTAGGCGCAACAGACTCAGTACCACTTCGCCGTGTACTCGTAGAAGCCCTCGAACGAGAGAGCGTGCCTTTGCACGGTGCCGGAGGCGTCTTCGACGGAGAGCGTGCCCGTGAAGTTGGCCGTCTGCTCGAAGATGATCATGGGGCATTTCCACAGCGGTGCCGCGGCGGTGGTCTGCCAGGACAAGTCGAGCCGATAGGTCTTGTCGTCCGGTCCCGTGGTCGTGGCCGAGAGGCTTGCTGCGGTCGGGTAGCGCCACAGGACGTGCCAACTCTTCCACTGACCCGGGCGGCACTCAACATGCTCGAACTTCAGGTCCATTCCGTTCCAGCGCAGGAAGGCCTGGCTGAAGTCGAACGACTCCTGGGTGGCGAAATCGAACGCGATCGACCGCTTGGGATCGGGATCGGGGCGGTTGAACATCGCCCACTGCCACGTCGAAGCGGGAAAGAGCCACACGGCCCAGTTGTGGTCGTGGTACCCGGTGCCTTTCAGCTGGATGTTCTGCTGCCCGATTCGGAGCGTGCCTTCGGTTGAAGCGGAGGGCATGAACGCCATCCAACTCGACACCTCCCAGTCTCGTTTGGTGCCAGCGATATCCTTCGCCATCCAGTGCGGCGCGACTCCCGGCGTGCGCCGGAAGTGTAGATCCAGGGCGAGCTCGCCATCGTTTGACACGACGTTCAGATGATAGTGGTCCTCGTTCAGTGCGACGTTGGTGCTTCTCCCGAAGGATAGGTCGGCCTTCGTGTAGCTGGCGACGAACTCCTTGAGGTCGATGATGTCCATCTTTGTGGTGGTCTTGCCGGTGTTCCGATCGACCACCGCCACAAACATGCTCGCCACTCCGAGGCCACCGACGTTCTGTGGATTCATGACGCCGAGTGCGACTATCCCGCTGAGCCCCGTTTGGGCGTCTTCGAAGGCGAAATACCACCACTCGACGTACCAGAGGGGGTGGCTGTGACCGGCGTAGTGCGGCCAGTGGAAGGCGTCGTCCGCGAGCGTCGGCTCGTCAGCGGGCTCGGCCGGGTGAAGGGGAGCCGGCTTGGCAGTGTGACGGTCGGGATGCTCGAGCCATTCCTTGGTACGCTCGAGATAGCCCGCGAATCGTTTCGGTGACGCGACGGACATGGGGATACCTGGAGGTATCGTATCCCATGCACAATGCTTTCGTCCTGTTGTAGGATCCTTCCGCGCGTGGAATGGGGGCATTGGTGAACAAACGAGTGGTAGTCTTGGGTGGGGGCATCGGCGGACTGAGTGCGGCGTTGCACCTCGGTCGGCGCGGGTTCCAGGTCGACGTATACGAGGCATCGAACGTCGCGGGAGGCAAGGCGCGCAGCTATCCCGCCCCCCGAACGGGCCGGTGGGGCCGGCCGGGGTGGCCCGCAGAGCACGGTTTTCGCCACATCGCGAACTTTTACCGGCATCTCCCCGACACCCTTGAAGGGATCCCGTCCGGACAGGCTGGCGGGAGCGTTTGGGACACCAACGTGACTACCACCGCCCGGTCCGAACTCGTCCAGCTCAAGGTCGCTGGGCTATGCTCGCATCAACCAGCGGTCGACCCGTTGCCCGTGCTGGACAGCTTTCCGAGCAGCCTGAGTGACCTGGTCGCGATACTCGAAGACCTCACCACGACGCTTGGCCTGTGGCCCGGGGAAGCGGAGCGCTTCGCGGGATGCCTCTGGGAGGTCGCGACGAGCTGCAAGGATCGGCGCCAGCGCGAGCTCGATCGGCGGAGCTGGGCCGACTTCATCGGCGCCAACCATGAAGTGGAGAACTCCTCCCCAGCATACACCGCCTACCTGGAAAGGGGCCTTTCCGGCGCCCTGGTGGCTGCGCAGGCGGGTAACGCGAGCGCCGCGACCATCGGCGAGATCGTGGTCTGGTTGTTGGCCAACACGCTGGACGCGGCAGAACCAGACCATGTCTTGAACGGTCCGACGTCTGACAAGATGATCGATCCGTGGCTGGAGGCGACGAAAGCCTTTGGCGCGAACTGGTTCTTCGAGCACGAGGTGAGCCGCATCGAGTGCTCCAACGGGACCATTTCGGGGGTGCACATCACCGACCGCAGGAGCGTGAGCGACAAGCTTGTAGCGGCCGACTACTACGTTTGCGCGCTGCCCCCGAACCGGTTCAGCGACCTGGTTACGCAAGAGATGGTCGCCGCTGATCCACTCCTGAACTGGGTCAGAACTTCGAGCCTCAACGGTCCGTGTAATCCGACGGGCAACCTGGCGTGGATGAACGGCATGCAGTTCTATCTCAAGCAGGACGTGCCGATTACGCCCGGGTATGTGTTGATCGCGGGGTCACCTTGGCAGATTACCGCGTTCAGCGAGCCCCAGTTTTGGGACCTCACCATGACGGACTACGGCAACGGCCAGGCCAGTGGGCTGATCTCCGTGGTCGTCAGCAACTGGGACAATCCGGGGCGCTACGTGAATAAGCCGGCCAAGGAGTGCACCCAGGAAGAGATCTTCGACGAAGTGTTCCAACAGCTGATGTACAGCCTCAACGTCGACGGCAAGTTGCTGCTCACGCCAGACATGATCGTGCATCGGACACTGGATGCGGACTTGAAGTGTCGCCAGCCCTCGGCGTCGGATCCGGCTCGGTGGATCAACACGGTGCCGCTCTGGATCAACACCAAGGGGCAGCTCCTCGATCGTCCTAGGCCCGTCACTGGCATTCCCAATCTGTTCCTGGCCGCCGACTACCCCCAGTGCAACACGAACTTTGCGTGCATGGAGGCCGCCGACGAGTGCGGCCGACGGGCCACCAATGGCATACTGCAGGCGGCCGGAAGCGACGAACCCCGGTGCGAGATCTGGCCCATGTCGATGCCCGCTTCCTTGGAGCCGTTGCGTGAGCTCGACCAGAAGCGATTCGATAACGGTGAACCCTGGCGCGGCACGGCGGATCCGGCACCGAACCCCTATCGCCGAATCGAGTTCTGCGGTGGCCAAGCCGACGCGGGTATCGTGCCGGACGCTGTGCAGGAGGACCAGCTGATCCAGTGGTGGTACTGGGTCGCCCACTTGGAGTCCAAGGACAAGACACGTCGGTTCGGCACAGAGATCGTGTTCTTTTCGACCGACATGACGGCGATGAGTCAGCTTCTGGATAGCGTGCGCTTCCTCCGCCGAGCGAACCTGTGGCCCCGGATGTCGCAGGTGGGAATCACCGACATCACGAACCAGCAGCATGTGGATCGGCAGGTGCTGGGCTGGGGCGAGCCCTCGTCGCCCAACCATGGCAAGGATTTCCACCTCACCAGCTGGGACGATGCGATCCACGCTTCGGGCGGCCGTGGAAACGATCGGATCCGAGGCAAAGTGAAGGGCTACGAAGTCGACCTGCAGGTCATCCAGAAACAGCTGCCGACCGTCCACTACGGGGGAAACAGGAGAGCATACAGCTTTGGCGGGTACACGTACTACTACTCGCGAGAGTCAATGCACGCCGAGGGTACGATGCGGACGCCTGATGGGGCCGTGTACGACGTTTGCGGGTGTGCCTGGTTCGACCGACAGTGGGGTGACCTCACGCAAGCCGTTCTGCGTGGATGGCAGTGGTTCGCGATTCAACTCGGTGACGGCACACGCATCATGCTGTTCGCATTCAACGGTGCAGATGCCTTCGCGGATTGGAGTGGCTCGTACACCCCACCCGGAGGGAGCACGGTCGAGCTGGTCCCCGGCGACTTTCAGGTGCATGTGAAGAGCTGGTGGCGCAGCCCCCGAACCCTCATCGATTACCCTTCTCGGTGGCAGGTCCACGTCCAAGGCCAGGTCCTGGACATCCGACCGCTTGTGGCGGACCAGGAGATGTCCCGGCGTTTGCTGTGGGCTGGCCCGCGCTACTGGGAAGGGGCCTGCGAGGTGATGGGCAGCCAGCCGGGCAAGGCGTACGTCGAGCTTGTCGGCTTTCACGTGTGGGGAAGCTGACATGACAAGTGGCGCGCTCGACGACGGATACAAGTGGCCCAGCAGCTCCCACACGCATCCGATGCTGTACATGGAGTACTGGTACTTCAACTTCACCGATCCGGAGACCGGAGTGGGAGGCATCATCGGCTTCGGCGTCGTCAATCCAGCCGACCACCTCGGACTCGGTAGGGCTGCTGTCGTGGGTTCGATGTTCGATGGAGAGGGGGGAGCCACCGCCTTCGACGACCTCTATCCGATCGAAGACTTCTCGGCGCATGTGGCGGCGGCGGACGTTGAGATCGGCAAGAGCGGCAAGCTGACGGCGAATGGCACCGACCATATTCGCGTTCGAGCACGGTCCAACAACGGTGAAGTGCAAGTCGACCTCGAGTTCAAGCGCGCTGCCAGCCAGGTGATGATCCCACCCGGGCAGGGCCCCACGTCGTGGTCATGGAACCGTTGGCTGATCTACATGCCCAGCGCCTGTGTGAGCGGCACCGTCACGGTGAAGGGCAAGCAGACCATGATCACGCAAGGCGGCGGCTACCACGACCACAGCTGGGGAGCGTGGCCGCTCCCGCTGAGCACCTGGGCCTGGGCCGTGTGGTCGGCCCCGACGAAGAAGCACGCCGGCGTCATCGGCTATCACTGCGCCTTCAACAAGAGCCAGGCCTTCGTACTCGTGCCGCACGCAAATGGCGGGCAGCAGAGAGTCGACTTCGAGGAGTCGACGATGGTCTTCACGCCCAAGCAGATCGGTTCGTGGTTGCTCTTCTACAAGCGACCGACTGAAGTGTCCTTCGAGGCCTACGACAGCACACGCGAGTGGCGCATCGATGTGACCTGGAGGTTGACGGCGACGGCCAATCTTTGGCGCTCGCCCGTGATCATCTTCGAGTCTGCGTGCACCTTCGAGGGTGGGATCTACCGTAAGAGCGAGGACGGGCGCTGGGAATGCTACCAACCGCTGAACGGGGTGCCGGGGCACAGCGAATCGGTGGACACGTGGTGGGGATCCGGCGCATTGAACGAGAAGGGATCCTGGCCAGGAGGCGCGGGGCGCTAGCCCCGTCGTCGCGCGCATATGGTTCGGTGTGCCTTGAGCACTCCGCGATACGCACAGAAGGTTCTGACGCTGGCGGTCGGGATGGGTCTGCTTGGCTGTGAGCGAGGTAGCCCGCCGCCTTCCGCCGCGCCGGGACACACCTCCGCGGAGGATCCGGAACAGGAATCCAAGGACACCCACATTGTTCCGGCCCCTTGGCTCGGCCCCGAGCTGAGCGGAGCCGACTCAGAGCGGAACAGCCGGATGGCGGCGCCGTCGTTCTCTGCGATGACTCATCCGACAGTCCGACCCCCTGGCTCGGCCCCGAGCTGAGCGGAGACACGTCAGAGCGGAATCCCCGGATGGCGGCGCCGTTGTTCTCTGCGATGACTCACCCTACAGAGCCCAAGGAGCGCGCGACCACTCCGCGCTTGCGGTCTATTTCGGTCTCGGACTGTTGCTTTCGGTGCCGGCCGTGCGCCTGTTGAGGCGTGTACGTCCGAGCTAGATAAGGTGCGCGACCGTCTGCATCTGCTGTCTTTCCATTGGATAGAAGCGCCGAACTTACAG
>JAPPOR010000509.1:15692-18625 GCA_028817905.1 Myxococcales bacterium | reverse complement strand
CTAGGCCTCAATCAACGACACCGTCGCCCGCTGCTCTCTGCTCCATTGGCCAGGGTCGCAGCGTACCGGTCGTTGACCAGCCATTTTGCGCGGCGATGCGCCGCAGGGCCTGTGCGCGGCCGGCGCTACCGGGGTGAGTGCTGAAGAAGGCGGGGGTTGCGTCGCCCTCGTCGGTCAGGTGCTCGAAGAAGGCCCAGCTGCCGTTGATGTGACCGTAGTGCGCGGCCACGAGTGAGAGCCCGAACCGGTCGGCGGCCTCCTCGCGTTCTCGGCTGCTACCCAACTGCGCCAACTGCATGGGTGAGCTCAGGGGGGATATGTCTCCGGCGGCCCCCACCATCGATAGCGCCATCTGCAGGAGCAGGGCCGAGCCCATGCCCCTGAGCTGGTCGCGGTTGCGGTAGTGGGCGATCTCGTGAGCGAGGACGAAGGCCAGCTCGTTCTCGCTCTCACAGGCGTCCAGCAGTCCCTGTGTCACCACGATGAGCCCGCCCGGCAGGGCAAAGGCGTTCGGCTTGGGCATGTCCGCGATGCGAACGCGGAAGGAGTAGGGATTGTCCGGCCAGCCCGACGATAGCCTTGCCGTCAATTGCTCAAGGGCCGAGCTTTGGTCGCCCGGGGCTCCCAAACCCATCGTGCTATCGCGAAACAGCCTGGAAGAGAATTCCGCCTCAGCCTCGTAGGGAATCACCGCGACGGCGATGTCCACGAAGTAGGTGACGAGCAGCGAGGCGACAAGCACCAAGGCCCCCACGCCGAGCACCAGCTCGGCGGCGTTGCGCAGCGGGTGGCTCTTGGGCAGGTTGACGCTGTCGTCGGGCTGCCGTTGAACAAAACGCATCCGTCTTCAGGAATGGGGGGTGTCCTGGCCGGCCCCCGCCGTCTTGAGCGCGGTGCCGAAGGCGAGGATCTCCACACCCGCCGTTCGTCGCCCACCGTCGGTGTTCGCGAGGCGCGACGTTTCCAGCCGCACGTTGATCACCATATCGTAGCCCGCCGCTTGGGCCCGTTCGCGCATCCGCAACATCGCCTCCCGCCGCGCCCGGTCCAGTAGGGGCTCATAGGCCTTGATGCGTCCCCCGACGATCGCCCGCAGCCCCGCCAGGAAACGCTTGAAGTAGTCTAAGGACACCACCACGTTGCCACTCACCAGGCTCGCCGCCATCACCTGGGTGCCGGGCGGAAGCCTCCGTATAGTGATGGCGGGCAAGCGCAACAGGGCCTCCTCGCGCCGGCGAATCGCATCGAAGTGCCTCCGCTCCAGGTGCGTACCCGTGAAATAGGCCGTCACCAGCAGCAGCAGCGTGATACCAAGGTTGATGAATGCGTCCACGTCATTCCACCTTGACTGCGGTGCCGTAGGCGAAGAGCTCCGCGGCGCCCTGGGCAACGCTGCTGGTGGAATAGCGAACGTTCACCACGGCGTTGGCGCCCATGGAGTGGGCCTGCTGCACCATACGCTCGGTCGCCTCCTGCCGGGCCTCCTGAAGGAGTTCCGTGTAGCCCTTCAGCTCCCCGCCGACGATGTTCTTCAGGCTCGCCATGAAGTCGCGCCCGAAGTGCTTCGCCCGCACCGTGCTCCCGGTGGCGACTCCGTAGAACTCCACGATTCTACGACCCGGTACCTCTTCCGTATTGCTCAGGATCATGTTGTGCATCCCCTCCTCTGACCGCATCGTAGCAGTTGCGATGCGGCCGGTCCCAAAGGGATTCGTGATTGTCGTTGCCGCCCACCGTCGATGGCCACGCAGGACAGCGGCCCGCCCGGACCTCTCTTGCCAACGGGTAGCCGCTTCGCCCCCCCGCGCGGCTACGGGCTAGGGACTCCCGCTAGCCCTAGCAGGACGCTGCCAAAGTCAGCCACCTGGCCCGTGCCCGTGCCCGTACCGTGCCCGATGGAATCTCGGCCTTCTTGGTATCATCTTGACCAGCATGGACACTACCCCGACAAGCGTATGTCAGGCGAGCTTTCCGGTGCCGCCGAAGCGCTCGGGAAAGTCGAGGTACTTGGGTGTGTCGTCCACCACGTCCACCACGCGCGTGGACCAATAGATATGCATTTCCGGCTTGAACCAATCGTTCGGGGTGCACAGGGACGGAAACACCGTCCTAACCGAGTCCACCGGCTGGTTGAACACTTTGGTGCCGCAGGCCTGGCAGATGTGGCGACGAGCAGCCCTGGGCTCGTCGGTGACGGTGATGCACCGGGTCGCACCTTCCACCCGGAATGCCTCCGCAGGGAAGATGGCCGCTTGGATCATCGGTGCCGCGTGGGCTTTCTGACATGAGGGGCAATGGCAAATGGTTTGCACGAGCGGCTCACCATCGATCTCGAACTGGACGTTCCCACATGCGCACTGACCCGACAACTTCATGCCACCCTCCATGTTCTGACCAAAATCGGCTACGCCCGACACAAGGGGGGCGCCAACGACCGAGCGTATACCACGGAGCTGCGTAGCGGTCACAGGCAGGGAATCATCCCCGTCCAAACGCCCCGGCGCCGCCCCGCGGCCCCTCGGACGACAATGCGGCCATCTCGGAAGCGTGAGGGAAGTCAGCCGTAGAAACGACTGTTGCGGCACGTCCGCACCAGCCTGCTATGGTGAGGGAGACGCCATGACTAGCCTGCAGGAGAACGACTACTGCAACCCGAACGTGCTCATGCGTATGATGCAGGGCGGTTCGCCAGCCGCATTGGACCGGATCACCCGGTGCTATGGGCAACGTCTGCTCGAGGCGGGCGCGCGCTACTGTAGGACACAAACGGAAGCAGAGGACGCGGTGCAGGACACCATGCTGATCGCCGCGACCCATCTGAACGACTTCCGCGGGCAGGGAAGCCTCGAGGGGTGGTTGGTCCGCGTCGTCGCAAGCGCGTGCCGTAGGATGTCGCGCGGCCGCAAGAACGACTTCACGCGCCACGACTCCCA
>JAPPOR010000509.1:0-15370 GCA_028817905.1 Myxococcales bacterium | reverse complement strand
GTCCACGTGAACGCCCTCAACTTCCAACAGGAGGTCCTGGAGGCCGACATGGGGGTACTGGTCGACGTCTCGTCAGCATGGTGCTCTCCCTGCCGCGCGGCCGAACCGGTCCTCCGCCAGATCTCAGCCGAGCAACAGGAACATCTGAGAATCGTCAAACTAGATGCGGAACAAGCCCCCGATCTCATCGCGCGGCTCGGGGTGCGCGGCTTTCCCACGTTCGTCTTCTTCAGATCGGGCCAGGAAGTCGGCCGCCACGCCGGCTTCCGCGGGCCACGCCAACTGCAAGCTTGGATCGCGGACCTGCTCGCCAACGCATAGCCAACGAGCCCCGCTCTGGGCCGGGCGCCTACCCGGCGGTTCCCACTTGCGCGGCCAACCCAGCGATCGCTCCATTGGCAAGAACCACGCGCACGGTAGTGCCCGCGTCCGGCTCCGAATCGACCTCGATCCAGCCGTCCAGGGACTGAGCGACCCTCCCAAGGACCGAAAGTCCGGCACCCTGATGTTCGTCCCCTTCGATCGTCGTGACCCCATCGGTGAACATCGCATCGATCAACTCCTGCCGCGTCCCGGTCGGCAACCCCCTTTCTTCGGCAACCCGCGCGATCGCTTCCCAATCGATGCCTCGTCCATCATCGATCACGGATAGCATCAGGTAGTCCTCCGTGTCGTCAGCGTGCAAGGTCACCCGTCCGCGGGCCTCCTTGCCACCCTGCCGACGCTCATTGCCGCCCTCAATGCCGTGAACCACGCAGTTCTGCACGACCCCGTTGAGCCCCAACCAGACCTCGCCAAGCACCGTTGGAGGCACGCGAATCCCGTTGGCTTCCACGACCACGTCAAAGTCCGTTCCGCGCGTCATCTCACCCAGGGAGCGGGCCCGCTGCGCCAGGCGCCCCAGGGGAACATCGATGGCCATCAGACCGTCGCTAGGAGGTGACGCCTGCTGCTCGGGCTTCCGGCTTGGAACCTGGGCGGCACGCCGCACGCCGCCCTCAAGCAACTCAGGTGTTGAGACCCCAGGGCCAGAGCCAGCCCGCTCGGAGGTTCGTCGCGGCGCCGCATCAAGCTTGGACCGCTCAGCTCGCTCAAGGGCGCTTCGGAGGGCCCTAAGCTCCTCGTCCTTGGCACGGACATCCGCTGCCATCTCCCCGTAGGCGGCCGCCAACTCGGCGAACTCGCGTTGGTTCCAGGTCTTCGACTCCGTCGTCCGCCCGGCCCTCGCGTCGCGGGCACAGGTCAGCAACGCATCGACGGGGATATCGATCATCAGGCGGGAGACGATCGCCACCGTTGCGATCAACGTAAACGCCACGGCCAACAGAACGAGCAGGAAGCGCCGTTCACCGCTGGCCAGCGCCTTGTGCATGGCCGACAGTGAGTAGAGCATTCGGATCTGTCTGCCGGGCTCACCATGAACCGCGGGCTGTGGCACATGGACAAGCAGCCCTTGCCCGTGCCACCGGGTCTCAAGCCGACGCTCCTGGGGCGGCGAAAGGCGGCTCCGAAAGCCATCTGCATCGCACGCCTGAAGCGTACCTGCCTGCGCCGAGTCGGCGGCTTGCCCTCCCCACAAGGACAAGTGCAGCACGCTCGGAAGAGCCGACAGGTCCGCGCATTTCGAAAGCAGGCCGCGCGATGCTTGATCCGATCCCGAGCCAACCACAAGCGCTTGGACAAGCTCCAACGCCGAACGGGCTTGCGCCCGGCGGGCGCCCACTTCACGTTCATGGGCAGCGACCCAGTGCAGCAGTGCACTTGCCAGCAGAATGGGCACCGCTGCCGCAATCAGCAGGCGCGTGCCCAAGGACAGCGCTACCCTCGGCAGCAGGCTCGACAACGAAGCACCGGACATGGCCGGCGCGGCCTCCGTGCGCATTGAACCCCCCGTGTGAGAACCTTTTGGACGGCTCCACCCCCCCGGATGGCACACCGCGATACTTTGTATCGACCGCCAGGGGCAAAACCTTGACGCGCAATCTCTGCATGCAGACGCATGCACGGGCGCGTCCGTTTGATATCATGAGTTATGATCGAGTTCCGAAAGCTTCCGGGGCGCATGGCGTTTCTGCGATTTCCCGAGCAAGTCGTGATCACGGACGTGTCCGCGCTCGGTGCAGAAGTAAGCAGCCACCTACAGAGCGTCGGGGGTGGGGCGATTTACTGCGTTGACTGCTCGCGCATGAAACTGTTCGCGCCGGAAGTGGCGGAAGCGCTAGTCGCCCTGATGAAGTCGGACAACCCCCTGATAGACCGCACAGGCGTGTTGGTAAACGGCAGCGCAACCTTCGGCATGCAGGTGGAGCGCATGCTCCGGGAAGCGGACAACCCGCGGCGCCGCGCGTTTCGCGATCCCCAGGAACTCGCCGACTGGCTATGTGACGCGGCCGAAGCCGATGCCGTCCGGGAACTACGAACTTCCCTCGGCTTGCTCGACGATGAATGAGCGAGCTCCTGGACAGGGGCTCCGACGTCGCGGCACTCGTGTTTCCGCGGCTCGGCGTGTTCTTCGCCCACGCGGAGCCGCTATGCGTCCCGCGTAGTTGTAATGCCCACGCACGCTCGTCGCGACGCCCCCTAGCCCGGATACGTGTCAGGAGTCCCCTTCCTCTTCGCCACACGGTTCGCCTTGCGGTACCCGGGCATCCCATTCGATGATTGAGCTTTCCGGACGAGATGGCGGGCGCTCGAGTTCAGATCATTGTGGACGGGGTCATCCAGCGCGAGGTCGACTTGCGCGAGCGGTTTGCCATCGGGCGTTCTTCCAAGAGTGACCTGGTGGTTGCCCATCAGGGGGTTTCGCGCCGGCACGCGGAGATCCGCGACGTGGGTGCTGGAGGTCACTATGTCTTCGACGCCGGCAGCCGCAACGGGACCTACGTCAATGGAGAGCGCATCGTGGGGGCCACTCCCTTGCGCCATGGCGATCGCATCGTCGTTGGCAAAGCGGAGCTCTGCTACCTCGACGAACACTGCGAGCCGCAAGTAGTGGACTCGAAAACCGACGCCGAGTCTACCGAGGTCGGGTTGAGCGGAGCAACCGCTGTGGTCCTGGTGTCGGACATACGCAACTACACGAGCATGACGCAGCGCTTCGGCGCATCGTTCCACGTGCTCGTGGCCGAGTGGTTCAGGCAGGCGATCGAGTTGATCCAGGCGCACGGAGGGCGCGTCGACAAGATCCATGGCGACGGCATGCTGGCCTACTGGACGGTCCCGGCGCCCGACGACCCCAGCGCCGAGGTCGATGCTAGCCTCCGAACCGCTCGCGAACTGCTAACTCGCATGCAGCAATTCCGCACAGACGTTGCAGCCCTACGTGACGAAGGTGACGAAGGCGACGATGACAACAATGCCGACTTCGATATCGGCATCGCGCTCACCCTGGGGGAGTTGTCCTTCGTCAACCAAGGCAGCGGATCGGTTCAGTCGTTCACCATCGTGGGCGACTGCGTCAACGTTGCTTTTCGCCTCGAGGCCCTGACCAAGGAGCATGGACGGCCGTTGCTCGCTACCCAGAAGGTGGCGCTTTGGGCACCACCCAGCTGGCGGTTCGAGGACCTGGGCGAGGTGAGGCCCCGCGGTCGGGTCGAAAGCATCGCGATCGCAGCGCTCGACCCCCAAGGTCTCTCCCCCGCCCTGGACCCGGGCGAGTTGACAGAGGTGACCAACCGCACGCCCTAGCTAGTTCCCTGTGTGTCCGGTCATCGTGCTGCAAAAGCCTACAGCTTCGAGCTTCCCCGACTCCGTCGTAGCGACGACCGTGCCGGTAACCGCCATATTCGCGCTCGGGTGGGGGTGCTACAATCTGAGGGTTCCGATCGGCGTCCAGTCGACGCGAAGGGAGTCCTAGCCGCACCGTGGGCGCCGGAAGTCGAGAGCCGCTCATTCACACACACATGCTGGACGAGGCGAAGGTCGCTCTCGGCCAAACCTGCATCGCCGAGCGGTATCGCCTGGACGAGCACCTGGGCAGGGGCGGGATGGCGCACGTGTATGGCGCATTCGACAAGATCGCTCAGCGCCGCGTAGCGCTCAAGTGTCTGAAAGCAGAAAAGCGAAGCCCCGCGGTGATCGAGCTGTTCCAGCGTGAGTTCTACACACTCAAGCAACTCGCCCATCCGCGCATCGTCGAAGCATACGACTACGGCGTCCACGACGGCCAAGCGTACTACACGATGGAGTTGCTCGACGGGACCGATCTACGGTCCCTGGCGCCGCTGGACTTTCGCCGGGCCTGCGCGCTACTACGCGATGTCGCGTCGTGTTTGTGTGTGTTGCATTCGCGGCGCTTGGTGCACCGCGACCTGAGCGCCCGCAACGTCCGTTGCACAGCCGACGGGTGCGCAAAGCTGATCGACTTCGGCGCGATGGTGCCCTATGGGCGCGGCCACGCCCCAGTGGGTACTGCCCCCTTTGTGGCGCCCGAAGTGTTGGAGAGACAGGACCTCGATGGTCGCGCTGACCTGTACGCCTTGGGCGCACTGGCCTATTGGCTGATCACGGGCCGCCACGCCTATCCCGTCGATGGGTTTTCGGAGCTGCGGGATGCGTGGACAGCTGCGCCACTACCCCTGTCGATGCTGGTACCTGAGGTGCCCAATGCGCTCAGTGAACTGGTCATGCTGCTGCTGTGCCTCGACCGGACCGCGCGGCCCTTCAATACGGCCGACGTAATCGGCAAGCTGGGTGGAGTCGCCAACCTTCCTCCCGACGACGGCATCGAGCTGCAACGAGCCTTTCTGGCTACGCCCGCCCTGATCGGGCGCGACCGGGAGCAGAGCCGGGTTGCCGAGCGGTTGCAGCTAGGGGGCGCGAAGGACGACCGACCGCACTGGCTTGTGCGGGGAGCCCCCGGCGTGGGCCGCACGCGCCTGCTGGACGAGCTCAGGATCGAGGCCAAGCTGCGCGGCGCGTCGGCGGTGGCACTGAGTGCCGATCACCTCCCAGCTGCGTACGGGATAGCAGGCGAGCTTGTGCAACAGCTTCTCGAAGCCCATCCAGATCTCCGGGGATCGACGACCGACGACCTGCAGTGCTTGGAGCAAGGCGCCGCTGGGAGGCTGGATGCTATGGGTCGGGAGCGGGTGCACGCCGAGTTTTGCGCGTGGACCGCCGAGCTGGCCCGCCGGCGCCCCCTGGTCATCACTATCGACGACCTGCACGCCGTCGACGAGCCCTCCATGGCTCTGGTTGCGGCACTGGCCGGCGCCTGTCTGCCTGGGGTCACAATAGCCGCCAGCCTACCGGAGACGGGTGCACCGTCAACCGGACGGGCCCTCCCAGCCTTGAACCTGTTTTCCCAATACGCCACGGAGCTAGCACTGGAGCCGCTCTCGCGAGCGTCGACGTCGGCGTTGCTCGCGTCGGTTTTCGGCGACGCTCCCAACCTTACGCTGCTCGCGGCGCGCCTGTACGAGGCAACTGATGGATACCCGCGCAGGGTAATGGAGCTGGCGGAAGAACTGGTCGACACGCAGGTGATCGTCTACTCGGCCGGGCACTGGCAGTTGCCAGAGAGGCTGGAGGACGTCACGGGCCATAGTGCGCGCGCGATCATGCTAGGCCGCCTGGCCGCCCTGTCCTCTGAAGCACGGGCCTTGGCCCAGGCGATGTCCCTTTCAGCCGATACCGTGTTTGGCGAGGCAGAGTGCAGGGTCCTTATCGGAAACGATGCTGCGGAGACCGTCTTTGGCGTAGTCGACGAACTCACCCGGGCGCGCGTGTTGTCCCGCCAGGACACGCACGTACGCCTCGCCCATGCAGAGTGGGGTCCGCTCGTCCTGGAGCACCACGCCACGGACCGGGCGCTACTGCACCGTCGGCTGGCAACCGTGTTCGAATCGCGCGGGCAACCCGCCCGGGCAGCGATGCATTGGACCGCGGCTGGGGAGGCCGAGCGCTCGGCGGTCTGTCTGGTGCAGCACGCTCAGACGCGCTTTGCACACGCTGACAAGGGGGACCAATTCGCACATCCCGATGAGGACCCGGAGCTATATCGCCCCGCGCTGGAGGCGGCGCTCGCTTCGCAGAACCGCCGCCCCCGTGAGCGAATGCTCCTGCAAATGCTACTGGTGGGCCAGGGATGGCGTTCTGCGCCGGCCCTGTGGAAGCAAGAGCTACCGAGGCTGTTTGAGCGCCTTGCCCAGGATTGTGGCTTGCGGGACTATCACAGCCTCTCAGGGCCCGATCGGCTGGCGCGTGCATTGTCGACGGCGCAAGCCCGCTTTGAAGATACACCCGCGTCCGAGCGCGTGTTGGCTCCCGCCGACGCCCTAAGGCTGCTGGCGCAGGCAAGCCTGGCGACGGCCGACACGGCGTCCGCCTGGTGGGACCATGAGCTCCTGGAACTGCTTCCCTCGCTGGAGCCGATGCTTCCGCTTTCTCCCGGCGTGCGCATCGCGCATCAGGTGATCGAGGCCTACCGACACGTTGCCACGGGACACGAGGCGAATGTGTCGTTCGGGGCGCTGCTGAAGCGGCTGGACGGAGCGGATGGGGCATCGCTCGCGCCCGAGGTTCGCGCGCGCTCACGGGCGCTGGCCAACCTCGCGCTTGGCATCATGGAGGGCTCCAGGGGTTTCGCAAAGGCCCTCGAGCGTGCGGCCGAGCTCGACAAACATCCACTGACCAAGGTCCTGGCGTGCCGGATCCGCATGTCCTATAGCATGAGTCAGGGCGACTCGACCGAAGCGAGCCGCTGGCAAAGACAGGTCGAACGCCTGCAGATCCTGCACGCTCCGGCACAGCTGAAGGAACACGTCCACCTACTGGGCTACCTTGGCGTGTATGCGTTCGCCGACGACCTGCCCGGGGTCAAGCGCGTCGCCAGCGAGGTTCGGGGGCTCGCGCACCACTTTCCAGGCTGGGAGCCAGTGCGTCTGTTCGCTGAGGCGGCCTGCGCGCACATCCAAGGCGACTATGCGAGCGCCCTCAGGGACTGTCGCGCCGCACTGACCTTGGCTCCCGCCGGTCGGCATCCGATCTGGAGTCTCGGCATCGAGCAGGAGCTTTGGGCGCTCGTAGAGCTGGGGCGGTTTTCCGAGGCGGTCGACGTGGGTCACCATCGCTTGGCCGAAAGCGACGCACTCGGCCTTCCACGCTGGCTGATCAAGCCGATCGCGGTCGCCCACGCCCGCCTTGGGGACTATACGCAGGCCCGCGCGTTGGCCGATGAGGAGGTTCGCGCGTGGAAGAGCTCCGGGAGTACCGGTCTGCATATGGGGCGCGCCTACGAGGCGCGCGCGCGCATCGCCATCTACGAGCACGATACAGCATCCTTTGAGAAGAACGCCCGCCTGTGCGAAAAAGAATACAAGCGCGGCGGTAGCCATGCATTGACCGCCAAGTATCAGCGCCTTCTCGACGAAGCGCGCGCCCAGGAACTGACGATCTCGCGGCCGCTCATTCGCGCCACCCAGCTCAAGATCGCCCTGGCACGCGGGGGCGATGTGACGGAGGGCGTGGTCACCAGCCTGCGTCGGGCCGCACCAGATGACCTTGCCAAATGTGCCCTCGCCCTGATGCTAGAACGGGCCGCCAGTGATGGGGGCCATCTGTTCCTATCCGAACGAGGCGGCCTGTGTCTGGCCGCCAGCGTTGGCACCGAGCCTCCGACTCCTGCGGTTTGGCAGGCCGCAATCGGCGCGGCAGCCTCAGCAGCGCCTGAAGCCTCGACGCCAAACAGCGAGGAGGCGACATGCTCTTCTGCCTTCGGCGACGGGGACAGCGCACCGGTGGCGTTTCGGGTCCACGAGCTATGGTTTGGTGAGGGCCAGGCCCGCGTCAGCGTGGGCGTCGTTGCGCTCCGTTACACGACCCAACCGAGCCCCCCCGACCAGCGCTTCTTCGCAGGCGTGGCGCTGGCCCTGCACGAACGTCGGGAGACCCACATGGAGGACCCCCAGTCGGCGAGCACCTCAGGTGGCGCGACAGTGGTGGCGCGGCGCTACCGCTTGCTGGGACTACTCGGCCGAGGAGGGTTGGGCACAGTGCACCGCGTGCACGATGAGGTCACAGGTGGCCTGCTAGCGCTCAAGCGTTTGCGGGTGCCCGGCGGCGAGGCTGACGCCGAAACACGGACCCTGTTCGAGCGCGAGTACCACACACTCAAGCACTTGGCACACCCATCCCTGATCGAGGTGTACGACTACGGCCTGGACGAACGCGGCGCGCCCTACTACACGATGGAGCTGCTCTCGGGCCAGGATTTGCGTGACCTAGCCCCGCTGCCGTGGCGTGAAGCATGCCGGCTGGTGTTGCCCGTAGCCTCGTCGCTGGCCGTGCTGCACTCGCGACGCCTGCTACATCGGGATGTGAGCGCACGCAACGTGCGACGCACGGCCGACGGCAAAGCGAAGCTGCTCGACTTCGGTGCCATGGCACCGATGGGCGTAGCCGAAGGGACGATGGGGACGCCCCCCTATCTCGCGCCGGAGGCGGTGCATGGCCAGCGTCTGGATGCACGCACCGACCTGTACTCGCTGGGCGCGCTGCTATACTTCGTGCTGACCGGACGTCACGCCTATCCGGCCCGCCGCGTACGGGAGCTGCGTGACCACTGGCGTAGCCCGGTAGCCAGCCCGGTGCAGCGCAATACGGATATTCCTGAGGCGCTGAGCCGGCTGGTGATGGCTTTGATGTCGCTCAACGAAAACGCGCGGCCGCGAACAGCAGCTGAAGTCATGGCACGGTTGAGCGCGATTGCGGGCCTGACCTTGCAGGAGGACGCGGCGGTTCACCGCGCGTACCTCACGACCCCCAAGCTTGTCGCGCGAGAAGCCGAATTGCTGCGCGTACGCAAGCTGCTGGTACGGTCCCGACGGGGGCGAGGGGGGAGTCTGGTCGTTGAGGCCAAGGCGGGTCTGGGTCGGACACGCATGCTCGACGCCTGCGTGCTCGAGGCCAAGCTAGCTGGAGCCAACGCGGCCCGCGTTGGCGCCAGCAATACCGAGGGTGCAGCGTACCTTGCGATGCGCACGCTTGTCGGTCTACTTCACGAAGGGGTTCCTCACTTGCCGCCCCCCCCCGAGCTGGATCAGCCTGGCGACCAACCCCGGGCGGACCTCTTGCGAGCCGTTCGCTCATGGCTGGGCGCGGCCTGCAACGAGCGGCCGTGCGTGCTAGTGGTCGACGACTACCACCGCATCGACGAGCCCTCTGCCGCAATGCTGGCGGCCTTGGCCGACACCGCCGAGGGCAGCCCCATGGTGGTCGTCGTGTCGGCTCTGGTTGGAGGCATGCACGCGGCTCCGATGGCGTGGGAGGTCTTCGCTCGTTGCGCCGGCAGTATGCCCCTGCAGCCGTTGTCGGCTGCCGAGTCAGAAGCGCTGCTGTCCTCGGTCTTCGACGACGTGCCCCATGTACGGCTGCTGGCTGCGCGGCTGCACACACTCACGGGAGGCAACCCGCGGGACCTGCTTGAAGCGGCTCAACAACTGGTAGACCGGGGTGTCGTCAAGTACGAAGGCGGGCGCTGGGCATTGCCTGACCGGACGGGTGAGATCGTGCTCGAGCGGGACCGCTTCGATCTGGCTGCGCGCTTGGTCGACGTGTCAGCGCCCGCACGGCGACTGGCCGAAGTGATGGCATTGGCGGCCGACCTGGCTTTCAGTCATGACGAGTGCCGGCAATTGTGCGAAGAAGAAGCCACGGAGCTCTTTTCACTCCTCGATGAGTTGGAAACAGCGCGCGTCGTCGTTCGCCAGGGGGCCCGGTATCGCCTGGCAATCGGCGAAGCCGAGGTGCCGCTCGCCCAGGGGAATGGGCGACAGCAGGCACATCGGCGACTGGCGGAGGTCTTGCGTGCGCGCGGCACCCTGTCACGGGCAGCTGTCCACTACACGCGCGCCGGGCAGCCAAAGCTGGCGGTGGCGGCCCTGCTGGAACTCGCTCGCGATGGCGTCTCGGGAGCACGCAGCGAGCCGTTGTCGGGCGAAGAGCTCCGGTTCCGTGCGTCCAAGGCCTATCAGGAAGCATTGGCGGCGGCCACCGAGGCGGCGCAGTCGGCGCGCGATTCCTTCCTGCTGCGCATGTTGATTGTGGAGCTTGGCGTGCATGCAGGACCTGCGCTCACCAAGGAGCATGTACCGGCGCTGCTTCGGCGACTGACCCTCGACTGCGGGCTCGACGACTACCACGCGCTCAAGGGCCCGGACCGGCTACGGCGCGCGCTTTCGGCGGCACAGGCACGCTTCGACGCGATGCCGGAAACGCAGCGGGTGGCCTCGCCCCGAGACAGTCTTGCTTTCCTGGCCCGCGTGACCCTGAGCACCGCACAGAGTGCCACGCGCTGGCGCGATCTGGACATATTCGAGCTGTTGCCATCACTCGAGCCGCTCACCCCCCTGTCGCCCTCGATCGCCGTCGCCCACGAGCTCTCAACCGCCATCGGTCACGTCCTGAGAGCAGCCCTTACGGCCGCGAAGGAGGCCTATACGCGATCGTTGGCGCGCCTCAGTCAACCCGATCGGGCGGGCCTGGACGTCCAGACCCATGCGGTGGCCATGCTGGGAGCCAGTGCTGGGCTCGGCCTCGTCTTGGCCAGTACTGGCGAAGCGGAGGCGCTCGCGTTGGCGACTCGGCTGGAGCAGAGCCCGCACGGCCAAGTCCTGGCCTGCCATGTGCGCCTCGTCTACTACCTGACGCTCGGCGACGGGGCGCTTGTAGCACAGTGGCAGCGGCGCGCCGAGTTGACAGAGATCCAACGCGCCCCGACCGAACTCACAACGCGCAGGCATACCAACTCACAGCTCATCGCGAGTGCCTACGGTGATGACCTGGTGGCTGTCGGAGAAACGGTGAGAAGCATCGAGGCGCTGGCGGAGTTCGCGCCTGGCTGGCAGCCGATTCTGCACTTCGCGCGCGCGTCCTACGAGCACATCAGGGGAAATCACGAAACAGCGCTGGTCGAATACGAACGTGCGCTGAGCAGCGCGCTGCCCGGCCGGCACATGAATTGGCCCATGATTCAGGAGCGCCAACTGTGGTTGTTGGTCGAGATGGGACGGTTGGATGACGCCATCGAGATAGGCAACCGAGCACTTCAGGCCAGCAGGCGCGAACGCCTTGAGGCGTGGCTCGTCAAGCCGCTGGCGGTCGCCCATGCGAGGCTCGGACAGCACGCCCGAGCCAGGGAACTCGCTTTGGAAGAGGTGGAGACCTGGGAACACCGCAATGCCCGCGGACTTCATGTAGGCCGAGCCTACGAAACGGCCGCTCGGATCGCCATCTATGCCAAGGACCAGGAGGCCTTCCAGCGCTATGCTGCGCTTTGCGCAAGGGAGCTACTGGGCGGCGACCGCTCGGCGCTTGCAGCCAAGTACAGGCAGCTACTCGACAAGGCCCGTCAGCATGGCCTGGAGGTCCCGGTGGAGCGCGGTGCGCATATTTTGCCCGGCAGCGCAGGAGCTGCCCAGCAACGTGTTCGAGCCCGGCTAGCCGACTGCCCGGATGCCGGCGACCGCACAGGCCAGTGCCTGCGGCTCTTGCAGGAGCAGACAGTAGTCGAGAGGGGCATTCTGTTTGGCGTGTCCGAGACTGGTACACGCGTCCTTGCTGCCACTTGCGAAGCACCCGCCGCCATGACTTCCTTCGTCGATGCCTATCTCGACGCGGAGATCGAGGAGAGCCAGACGCTGACCGCATCGCTACAGCATCCCCAGCAGGGCGACGTGTTCACGCATGCTGGTTGCCACTACCGCCCCCTTGTGCTGCGCATCGACGAGCCGGAAGGCGAGCGCATCGTCGGCGTGGTGATGCTTCCCGCCGAGCGAAAGCCGGCAGAACGACAGGTGGTGGAAGCGATCGCACAGGCGCTGCTTGACGCTGGCGACGTGACGTTCTTCCGCGCGGCGGTGTAACCGGGGGTCTCCCGTGCACTCCCATGCTTTCCATGAAAGCGCGAAAAGCAAGAGCCAGCGGACGGCGCTGGGGGGGCGCTCGAGACGTGTGCATCAAGGTTCCCAGTCGCAGATTTGCGAGAGCATTCCGACGAGTCACCACTCGGTGAAAGACGAAGGGCCTCCTTGATTTGACGATTCTTGAGATTCCGTCAGACGCGCATTCAGCTTCGGCCACGGGGCCAACGATGTGCTGGTGCGGACAAACGGCCAGCGGACCCGCTTGACGAACCACAATGGGCGCAGGTATGGCTAGGTAGGGTGTTGGAGGGTAGGTGATTGATGGGTGCTGCTCTTCAGGATATCGAGGTTCTGGCGGATACCACGGTGTCGGTCAACGTGGCTCAGGCGTTCGTGGACACCGCCTCGCACATGGGCATCCCGGGGGATGAGCTGCTGCGCGCCGCTAAACTGGAACCGAGCTGGCTGAAGGGGCCCCAAGGCACCGTGCGGCGCTCCGAGGTGTATCGGTTGTTCGAGGCGGCCCTCGAGGTCAGCGGCGACTGCACCCTGGCCCTTCACTGGGGCGCAGGGTTGCGGGACCAGGCCCTTAGCATCATGTCCAACCTCGTCCGGCACGCAGCGACCTTGCGGCTGGCGCTAGAAGGGCTGTCGCGGTTCTCCAGACTGCTCACCGAAGAGACTGGCAGGCAGATCATTGAGCGCGACGATCTGGTGACTGTTCTTCTGAACAAGCCGATCCATGCATCGCCGCGTGCCCAGCGGTTCATGGCAGAACTGACCCTCGCAGGCCTATACCGCCTCATTCGGCTCTACAGTCCCACGGGCCGCATCCTGAACGTCAGCGTCGAGTATTCGGCGCCCGCCTATCGAGACGTCTATGCGCGGGCCTTTGGGGGAGCCGAGCGCTTCGATCAAGCGTTCACCGGCATTCAGTTCGACCGCGCACTGATGAACGCCGCATCACCCTACAAGGATGAGGACCTCCACTGCGCCCTGCACGCGCTGGCGGAGCGTCGTCTGATGCACGTGACGGACCGCATGCCTTACTGGCTTCGCACACACGAAGTGCTGATTCGCCAGCGGGCGCCCCACCGGGTGCCCATGAGCCAAGTGGCGCGCCAGCTCGATATTAGCGTCAGGTCGCTTCGCCGGCGCCTCTCCGAGGAAGGCAAATCCTACCGGGACATTGCCAACGACGCGTGCAAGGTCATCGCCACGCAGTTGATCGGAAACGAACGGCGGACGATACAAGAGACCGCGTACGCGATGGGCTTTGGAGACGCCAACGCCTTCCATCGCGCCTTCAAGCGCTGGACGGGCACGACCCCCACCGAGTTCCGCGCACACTACTGATCGCGCTCACTCAAAGGGCTGGAAGCGCGGCGGCTGAAGGGCCGTTCCCCCTACTCGGTGATCACCCAGGGCACCTGCTGAATCTCATGCCAGGGGATCACCTCGCTCTTGTCGCGTACTTGCTTTCGGTTTCCCCCATAGATGATTCGCGGCTGCGGCTCCGGTGCGCCCTTGTGCGCCGCGGAGAGCTCGCCCGCCAGTGTTGCGAGGGGCGGCAGCCAGTCGCTCGCGATGGTCGCCCCCGACTTGGCATCGGCCACGATGGCCGGACGCGCGCCCTTCGCGACCAGGAGGTCCGCCTCCAGCCCGCGAGCTTGCCGCAAATGGAACAGATCCGGGGAGAGACCCGCATGCACGCGCGCCTTGTGTACCTCGGACACAACCCAGCTCTCGAAGACCGCGCCGCGCTGGGGGTGGTGGCGGAGCTCGTCGGGACTTCGGATCCCCAACAAATGGCACAGAAGGCCCGTGTCGAGCATGTGCAGCTTGGGAGTCTTGACGAGGCGCTTCTTGAGATTCGCATGCCATGCGGGCAACCGAATTACCAGATAGCTCGTTTCGAGCACCGATAGCCACGCCTTGGCTGTTTGCTGCGTGACGCCCGCAGCGGCGCCCAGCTTGGTCAGGTTTAGCTCCTGTCCGGAGTGCCCCGCGCACAGCTTGAGGAAAGTCGAAAACGCTTGCAGGTCACTGACCGCCAGGAGCTGTCGCACGTCGCGCTGAACATACGTCGCCACATAGTCTGCAAACCAGCGCTCCGGGGGAATTCCGCGGTCAAAGACCGCCGGGTAGGCACCGGACCACAGAGTCGTGAGCAGGTCGGAAGGCCGTTCTTCGAAGCGCGCGACCTCGTCAAACGTCAGCGGAAACAGCTCGTGGACCGCAGTGCGGCCGGCGAGTGATTGCGAGATCGCTGCCGACAGGCCAAAGTGCTGAGAGCCCGTGAGCACGAAGCGTCCAGGCTCGGGCCGTTCGTCCACCTCCGCCTGCAGGTACGTCAGCAGCTCCGGGACGTGCTGCACTTCGTCGAACACCGCGCCGTCCGCGTACTCGCGGAGTAGCGCCCGGGGGTCGCTGCAGGCGTAGTCGCGGCTGTCCAGCGGCTCGAAGGACAGGTACGCGTGCGCGCCGAAGAGCTGTCGGCAGAGGGTCGTTTTTCCCGCCTGACGCGGCCCCGTAACCGTCACGACCGGATAGGACTCTGCCGACTTTTTTAGTATTTTTGATAAGTTGCGAAGAACAGCCACGGTAGACACAAATCCTAAATTCAATTTAGGTTTTGTGCAAGAAGCGTGGGGTCCCGAGGGGAAGTCCAGGGCTCCTCCAATTAGCAGGACGACCATGTGGCAACCCGAGACAGCGTCCGTCCCTGCCTTCCGTCGGTCAAATGACTACCCCGCTCGACCTGCTGTTCATCCGGGAAACCCCGGGCTCTGTGACCTGGTCGAGCCACGAGCGTCGCCCGCGGAAGCTACCCTGAAGTCCTCACCAAGCAGCCGGGCAATCGATACGCAAACCATGGGCCGGATGCCAACCTGCGGTGCTTTCTAGTGGAGGGATAGATGACACGTAAGAGCGGTCTCATCGCATGTTGGGTCATCGCCGCGGCCTTCGCCTGCAACTCCGAAGATCACACCGAGGTGATTGTGGCGGAGGTTCCGCTTGACTCGTTGGACGAGGTTATTACCAAGTCGGGCGTCGAGATGGACGCAGAGGTCACATCCGATGGCAGAGGTTCCCTCAGGGTCAATGCGTCCCAGCCGGCGAGGGTTCGGATCGCGGAGGTCGACGGCCTGACGGTCGACGATGCGCAGCTGATCTATCGTGCTCGACTACGAAGTAGGGAACTCCGCGGGCACGCGTTTCTAGAGATGTGGTGTGTGTTCCCCGGTCAAGGAGAGTTCTTTTCACGCGCCCTTCAGTCACCCCTCACGGGCACCAACGACTGGGTCACCCAGGAAACGCCGTTCCTTCTCAAAGAGGGACAGACGCCGAGCCGCGTCGTGCTCAACTTGATCGTCGAAGGCCAGGGCACGGTATGGCTCGATGATATCGTGCTTGCGAAGACACCTCTGTAACTAGATGCGACAGAACCGGAAGCTCAGCGGTAGGCCTCGATGAAGTCGGTCATCTTCTCCACGAAGAGCTCG
>JAPPOR010000808.1:15750-18684 GCA_028817905.1 Myxococcales bacterium | reverse complement strand
GATCGCGTCGCGACCGTTGATGGCGAGATTCGCCAGGATCTGCTCCAGGTGGGCCGGGTCAACACGGGCCGCAACGGTAGCGGATGGGCACGCAAGCGAGAGCGTCACGTTGCGGCCCACCGAGGACTGCAGCAAGGCCCCGATTCGCTCAACCGCCTCGCCGAGATCGACCACCTCGCGGCTCGCGGGTCGCCTGCGAGCAAACGTGAGCAGCTGCTGGGTAAGCTCCATGCAGCGCTTGGTGGCGTGTTTGGCGTGGCCCCTGAGTTCGGCAAGGGAGTGGGCGTCGCCGCTGCGGGACCGCCCGAGTATGTCGAGGTAGCTGTTGATCACCATCAGGTAGTTGTTGAAATCGTGGGCCACCCCCGCAGCCAGGGTGCCGACCGCCTCCATCTTGGCCGCGTGCCGCAAACGCTCCTCGAGCATGACGCGCTCGGTGACGTCCATCGAGGTCCCGACGACCCGCTCGCGACCATCGGATTCGAACTGCACCAGGGCGGCGTGGGTCAGGGCGTGGCGCACCTCGCCACCCGGCCGCACGAAGCGGCTCTGGATCGGCGGCGCCGGAGCCCCCTGCATCACCGTACCGAACCACGCGGTGTGGGCCTCGCGATCCTCGGAGTGAATCATGGCGGCCCGGGCTTCGAGGTCAGCATCCCGGTCATCGAGGCCCGCCATCTCATACAACCCCTCTGACCACTCGGTCTGCATGGGATCGAGGTCGACCACGAAGCTGCCCATCTTGGCCAGGCGTTCCGCCACCCGCATGGTCACCAGCGCGCGTTCGTCACGCAACGCGCTGAGCTTGGCCTGGGTGACGTCCATGAGCGCCCCCACCATCCGTAGGGGCTGCCCCTCCGTCGCATTCCGGTTGACGTGCGCCGTGCCGCGGAGGTAACGAAGCTCGCCGGTATCGGCGCGCAGAATCCGCCACTCTTCATCGGGCACCGCACCCTCGTGCGCGGCGGCATGCGCCTCCGCCAGCCGCTCCGCGTCATCTGGGTGGACGCGCGCAAAGAACGCCTCCATCGAGGGCTCCACGGAACCCGGCTCGTACCCGAGAATGCGGTAGAATCCGTCGGACCAGAGCGGCGGAGAACCGGGTTCCCAGAGGTAGCTCCCCGTACCCGCAATCGCCTCGGCTTCGGAAAGCAACGCTTCCCGATCACCCACGTCGAGCTGCTGGCCCAACCGGCGCTGGCCGTCGTCGTCGCCCTTGTTGGACCCGCCGTCCCCCGACATAAGCAGAAACTATACCCGATCCGGCGCGTATCGTACTGCTTCAATAGTGCCTGCAGGTCGCCCGCAGCGGATCAAGCATCGTGAGAGTCGGAAAAGCGCGAACACAATATGATGCGTTTCTGGAAATTGCGAAGGTTGCGCATCGTCATGCCGTCAGCGACGTCGTCAGCATACCGCGAGCGGCGTGACCGGACTGCCCATACCGCGGGCGATGTTGAGGGGCGCCAACACGAACATGAACTCATGAACGCCCTCGGCGGCAAGCTGTTCCAGGTCCAACAGCTCGATCAGATAGCCGCCCTGGTTGCGAATAAACTCCACGTGCACGGCCAACCGATCCTCCGTCGGGTAGGCCTCCACGGCACTATTGTCGGCACCCATCGCTACGATCTCGTGGCGTCCCGCCCAGTGAGCGACCTCGGCACCGATGCCCGGTTGCTGCGCGTCGAAGCGCTCGGCATCGCGGGCCCAGACGTTCAACCAGCCTGTGCGAAACAACAGGACGTCTCCAGACCGCACACGGAGATCGCGCTCGGCGAGCGCCGCTTCGATTTCGTCAACGCCGATGACGTGGTGGGGTTCGAGGGACTCCACGCCGCGCGCCCCCGCGATGTCGACGAGTAGCCCACGCGTAACAAGCCCACCGACGTTGCTGATGGCGTTCTTGCGGGTACCGGTCGCGTCGATCGCGTCGGTGGCCGGGTACCCGTTGTACAGCTTCCCGTCGCGGAAGACGTGACAGAGGGCGTCGACATGCGTCGTGCCATGGGTGTGCATCATCAGGATGTCCTCGCTGCCACCCCGCCCTGGGCCCGATAGGTTGTGATAGGTCGCCACGTGCCAGTTCTTGTGGCGCCCAGGAAAGATCGGTGCCTTGGCCTTGAGCTGAATCGCCAGGGGATAGGTGCGACCTCGCTGGACTAGCCGGGCCGCCTGGGCGGTGACCTGCGGGGTGATGTAGTTGGCGGTGCCGCGCTCGTCGTCCGGCCCCCATTTGCCCCAATTCCTCGGCTCTTCCATGACGACTCCTTCCTCTCGAAGCACACAGCTGTGCTCGCCGCCGAACCTACGTCGGCTCGCGTCGCGAAGTCTACCGTCGAAGGGCCGCCGGTCGCGCTGCACGCTTGACGCACGGAGGCACCCGTGCCACCAAAGCGAGGTGACATCTGCCAGCATGAGAAGGTAACCCGTGGGTGTCCGACGAAACCACGTGCTGGCGATGGTCGTGGTGGGCGCGATTGCCCTGTGGGCAGTGACGCTATCGCGGCCAAGCACAAGCGATACCCCACCGACTGAGGAGCTGGACGAACTTGCCGCGGCCGAGCCGGCGGCGGCCCCTGAAGCGCAGGTACCGCTCCCCACGCATGCGCGCCCAAGCCGCGAGCCACCCCCGGCGGAGCCCGACAAACCTTCGTCCGCACCCAACACAGCGCCCCAACCTCCAGCGGACCCCCCGCAGGAAGAGACGTGGCAGGATGAGACACCCCTCCCGCCGCCAGAACGCGGAGGACCGGTCGACGAACTGAAAGCAAAGTTCGAGCGGGAACCGCGGGATTCCCAGGCCTACCACTTCGAGCAGGAGATCGAAGCGGCCTTCGACTTCAAGGGGGTGCACGCGTCCCTGCTCGAGAACGTCGTGTGCCGGCGCAGCGTCTGCCAGATCCGCACACGTTGGACGCCGGACAACGCCGA
>JAPPOR010000808.1:0-14857 GCA_028817905.1 Myxococcales bacterium | reverse complement strand
CTCATGGACCGCCATGGTGAGGTCGTGCGGGATTTTGGCCCTCTGGTCGAGCTGGGCGATCCATATCAGGCGGTGCGGCTGTCGGCGGATGGCCGCGTGCTGGAACTGGTGGAGCCCTCCATAGGAGGGGGGCCGGTATGGTTCAGCGACCGCCCGGGCGCCGAGCCGCACTACTGGAAGGGGCTAAGGACGTCGCGACCCCTGGTGCTGCGCGCAGCTCACAAGACCATGGACGCAACCCGCTTTCGAGTCCTTTCGATCCAAGGCGAGATGCTCGCCGACTTCGAGGTTCCCGGCACGTGGGACGAGCCCGAGATATCTCCCAGGAGCGGCTATCTAGCCGCCCGGGGCGAGCTCATCCTGGGCACTCCGTTGTGGGCTGTGGTGCTCGACATCACGCAGGGCGCGATCGTGTGGCGGGGCATCGTCTCGCGCCCCCTGTTCTCTCACGATGATCGATACTTCCTATACAACGTGCCCAACGTGGGACCGATTGTCGGCCACAACGTCCTGGTGGACCTTCCCAGTGGACGCGAGCGGCGCCTGAATCCCCCACCCTCCATGTCCAACCACCCTGCCGTGCCGACGCCCGAGCCGCTCGTCATGTACTACACGACCGATGCGGGCATGTTCGGGACAGCCGGGTTCCCCACCGCTGCCTGGATATGGTTCGTGCCTTGGGGTGGCCAGCACGTCCCTTTCGATCCGTCCCTGCCGAACACGGCGCGAGACCGACTTGGGGGTGTTTCCGAGGACGGGCTTGTTCACTGGTCCCGAGGCTCTGACGATCGGGACATGCCGATCGCGAGCGAAGGCGCCTACGCATTCGACCCAGCCACCGGCGAAAGCCAGCGGCGCGACACACAGTGCTATGTGCCCGCGGGCCAGACCCGTTGGACCATGCGCGACAACTCCCTGCTGGCATGCGAGCTCGGTCAGCCCTACCGCGAAGTCCTAGAGCTTCCCCAACTGGACGAGCAGTGGCGCTACTCCGTGAGGGGACGCTCGGAAGAGGGCGACCGAGTGTTGATCGAGATCCGGTGGGGAGGCAGCGAGCTCAAGTACGACTACCCGGGCATGGCGACCTTCGTATACGACAACAGCGGCCGCCTACTGCTGGAAGCCCCCTTCGGTTACGCAACCCTCGACAAGACCGGTACGCTGCTCGTGCACAACACCCCTCGAACGCGTGAGGTCAACCTGATCGACGTCGACAGCGGCACCCTGACGCCTCTGGGCCCAGGTACGCTGGGCCAAATTCTGTACGAGCCCGCGTCGCCCTGAATGCCACACAGTCCCGGGGAGTTGGCTGCTCGCCAGCCCTCGGCGCCCGGGCGACTCACACCGCCCTGTCTCGCTACGCTAGCCCGGATCATTCACGCCTTCGGCGTCGGAACGCGCAGGGCTTCGGCTTCACACGCCTTTCAGCGTCCGAAGGGCGTACGCCCCGTACCGTCCGGAGCGGCGAAAGCCCCGTGGAGTCGAAGGACAAGCGAGGCGGCGTCGAAGGCGTGAATGATCCGGGCTAGCCCGGATTATTCATGAACTCCGCGTCGGATCGCGCAGGGATGCGGCTTCACACGCCTTTCGGCGACCGAAGGGAATACTCCCCGTATTTTCAAGGGCGGCGAAAGCCGTGTGAAGTCGAAGAACAAGCGAGGCGATGCGGAGTTCATGAATAATCCGGGCTAGACTCACAACATGCCGATCGTCGATCCCCAAAGCCCATTTGAGCGCCTTTACGCGCAGTATCGAGCGCTGCCCGAGGGGGTCAAGGCAGAGATCGTTGCCGGGGAGATCCGAACGCTACCGCGGCCCAGACCGAAGCACGTTCGAGCCGTCAGCGTGCTGGGAATCCGCCTCGGCCGTTCCTTCGGTTGGGACACAGATGATGGGCCGGGCGGCTGGGTCATCCTTGACGAGCCCGAACTTCGATTGGGCGACGAGATCCGGGCCCCCGACCTGGCTGGCTGGAGACTCGAGCGCTATTCGGAACCAGAGGACAACCCGATCACGCTGGTCCCCGACTGGATCTGTGAGGTGCTGTCGCGAACCACGGCGCGCAGCGACCGGAGCGAGAAGATGCCGCTCTACGCCAAACACGGCGTTGGGTACCTGTGGATTGTGGACCCGGAGATGAAGACGCTGGAGGTCTACCGCCGGGAAGGCGACCTCTGGGTAGTCGTCGCGAGCTACGGCGAAAACGACGCGGTCTCACCACCTCCGTTCGACGCGGTCCCTCTCGACTTGGCGTCGCTCTGGCGCATCCCGGGCGATGGGTAGTCTCGTTCGCGCCTCTAGCCTGAGTTTGACACCAATCTACTACGCTGGTAGTAGACAGGCATGGAGGCCGGGCTGGGTCCGCTGGAGATGCAAGTCCTCGGTCTGCTCGACGAGCGGGAGGGGCGAAGCGTACGCGATGTGCAGGCAGCGCTCTCGCAGCACGAGAGCTCGCCAGCGTACACGACGGTGATGACGGTGCTGTCCCGCTTGCACGGCAAGGGTCTAGTGCGGCGGGAAAAACAAGGGCCGCGCTACCTGTACCGAACCGCCCCGAAGGCGCCGGGGTTCAAGGGCCGGCTCCTGCGCAAGGTCGAAAGCTCCCTGTTTCCCAATCGGCTGGCCCCGTTTGCCGCACTGCTCGACCAGGACCTGGACCGGGAGGAGCTGGAAGAACTCAAGCGGCTGATCGACTCGAAACTGAAGGAGCAGCCATGACCCTGCTCTCGGAGGTTCCGCCCGCATGGCTGCTGCTGCCCAGCGCACACATGGGCAACGTGCTCTTCACGTTTTGGGGGGCGCTCGCCATCGCGGTGGTGGCCGCGCGCGTCGCCCCCTCGCCCACCCTGGCCAAGTGGGCGCTGCTTTCGCCGATCGCGAAGCTCGGCCTCGACGCGGCCGCCGGCATCCCTGCAGGCGCCTACGCACTGAGCGGGTTTGCGGGCAGCCGCTGGGACCTGGGTCGGTTCCAACTCGGCGTGGGGTACCAGCTGCAGGAGCTGGCCCCGTCCCTGACACTGCACCTTTCAGCGCTCAAAGCGGACCGCTGGTATCGTCTGTCGGTCGGTGACGGTCTCGCCCACGCGATCTACTACCGTGGGGGGGCATGGGTGCTGCTTCTGGTCGTACTGGCTGCCGTAGTCGTCGCTGGGATCAAGGTCGCGCGTCGCCTGTGGGTATGGCGACAGCAGGGCACGATCCTGCAAGGGCGCTTCGGCCCAGCCGAACACGGGCTCACGCTGGGACGCATCCGTTTGCGACGCTGCCTTGCGCGCGGCCAGGGCGCGTTTACCACAGGTATCTTCAGACCGGTCCTGTGGCTGCCGCGGGCGGGTGAGGGATTGTCGCATGCCGAACAGGCAGCGGTCCTTCGCCACGAACTGGCCCATGTACGCGCAGGTGATGTCCCGCTGTTCGCGTTGCTCGGACTGGCCACCGATCTGCTCTGGTTCGTGCCAGGGATCCATTGGCTGCAGCGGCAAGTCCATGCACATGCCGAGCGAGCCGCAGACCACTGGGCCGTCGCCCAAGGAGCCGATCCACACGCCCTCGCTCGGGCGTTGCTCCACACCGCGCAAGACCGACTCGCGGCCAAGCAACTCGCGGGCCAGGACGGGGCCTTCGGGCCCGCCTTGCGCGCAGGCAAACCGAACGCCTCGGAGGTGAGCGTGCGCGTGCGCGCGTTGCTCCAGCCCCCGGCCAGACGCACGGCAACAGGTCGCTCCGTAGCCCTAGCCCTTGCAAGCCTGGCGTTACTCCTAGCGACCATGAACTCGTCTTTCTTCGGCTACCGCTGAAGCGTGCCATCACGACAAAGGAGATCGATCCCATGGACAGCATCAAAAAAAACTACGAACGTAGTAGACACCGGCCAGGTACTCGAGCGCGGCAACGCCCCACGCTCTGGACGAGCTGCCCGCTTTCGGCCTACTGGCTCGCATCCGCCTTGTTCACGTCCGGCTGCGCGGGCGCCAACCTGGCTCCCCGCGATGCCCACCGGCTCACCTTCGCGGACCTCGTCGGGCCGGACCGCAGCCTGGCCGCCGTCCAACTGCAGCACCTGCCGGTGATCATCCACTTCAAGCAAGGCGAGCGCATTCCGCTCGACCTGAGCCTCGACTCCACGCTGGCTGAGCTTGAGTCCCCACCCCTGACACTCGTGGTCAAGCGCAGCTTCTACATGCTGCTTCAGGCCGACGCGCCACCGCGCCTGAGCGAGGACGGCGTCGACTTCAGCCCCCCGAGCAAGAACCACTTCTTCTTTGGCTTCTCCGTCCAACGGCACCTGCCCACGATGATGAAGGCCGTTTTTGGCATCCGGCCGCCGCCCAGGACCCGCAGCTAGCTAGCCCCGCATTCGTTCAGCCCGACTTGACCTGTCCCAAAACACGGCGAAACCCGCGACTCCATGCGGCGAAGGAGAACCTCAGGCCCACCCCACGGTGCTGCCGGCCACACGGATTTGACCAATGCGCGAACGGATCGTGCAGGTTAGCCCAGGCCAAGATGATCAAGCTGGCAGGAGGCCCGCGGGGTTTTCGGTGACGGATGGAACGCTTGGTGTGTATGTTCCACGAGGAGCACATGCCGCGAACTCGAGCGGGTTGTTCGAGGCGCGCCATGTTGGCGATGGGTAGTGGGCTAGGCGGATGAAGACGGATGCGGCGAACAGCAAGCTGCAAGCATACTTTGAGCGAGCGGCACCGTTCCGTATCATCGTCGCCTCCTTTGTACTCATCTTCGTTCCCCTGACAGCGCTGCTGTTGGTTCCCAACTACTACGAGTGGGTCCCCTACCTCGTCGTGCTGGAGGTCGTGGGGTTGGGCGTAACCCACTTCTTCATCACCCTTGCGGTCTATCTGCAGCGGGACACCCTGCGGTACTTCAACAGCACGGCGAAGAACCGCCTGATCTACTTCGTCGCACCCCCGCTCATCCTCTTCGCGCTCGCGTTGCTGCCCGCAATCAACGCCGAGGCGAAGTACCCGCTCTTCACGCTCTACCTGTTCCGCGCCGTGCGCCTGGCGGACTTTTTCCACGTCGGACGGCAGAGCTACGGGATGCTGCAGATCTGGAAGCGACAGGCCGGTGACGCGATCCCACGCTGGCACCGCTCCGGGGAGAACGCGTTCTTCGTGGGCATGGCCTTCCTCCAATGGCGCACGAGCAACCAAGGGGGCTACTTCGCGAATCAGGACCCCATTTCGACGATGCTCGCACTCGGTCTGCTTGGTCTGTTCCTGGCGCTCGCGGTCGGCTACCTGACCGCCATGGGCCGCGGTGGGGGTACCTCCATGCTCCGACCACTCATGTACCTGACCATGCAGGCCGCGTGCGCGGCGAGCGCGGCCTATCAGACCCGGCTGTACCTGACCGCCCTCGCGCTACACTACGTCGAGTACCACATGATCATGGGGCCGCGTTGCTTCTACACCCCGTTGGACACGCGCCACCGCGTCGACCGGGCAAACGCGTTCCTGCGGGGACATATGATCTTCTTCTATGCACTGCTGCTGCTGGTGGTGGTGGTCTTCGAAGCTCGCAATCATGTCACCGCGCCGCTCACGCCAACGACCTCGTTCTTCGTACACATCTTCGACGGGATCTTCCTACTCCACTACTTCATCGAGGCGTTCCTCTGGCGTTTTCGCATCCCCCATTACCGCGAGACACTGCTGCCCCTCTACATGAGGCCATGGGCCGAGATCAGGCGAGAGGCCAAGGAGAGCCCGAACCCGCCCGCAGCAGGGTCACGCAGCGCACTGCCCGCCCTGGGGGTGATCCTGATCGCGCTCCTGATAGCGCACACCCAAGGTGCCCTGGCGAGCGCCGGCGCGTACTTGACGCGCACCCTGGGCAAGCCAGCCTATGCCCAAAACCAGTTCGAGTTTGGGCTAAGCCTGGCCCGGGCAGGCGAGCTGGGCCGCGCGCGTGAGCACCTGCAGGTGTCCCTCGAGCACGAGCCGAACAGCCCGCAAACACGCATGCTGCTCCAGGAAGTAGACGAGCACCTCCGGGCGCGCGGAGGGTCGGCCTCACCGCCCTAGAGCTTGTCGATCTCGAGGCGCGCGAGGGTCTCGTCGCTCATGGACAGCGGCGGCTGCGCACCGGCGGTCGCCAGCAAGCGACGCATGTAGGCATGCTTGGTGCGCACGCCCGTGCGCTTGCGGAGCTCCTCCTGATACTGCTGCACCGTGCGCACGCTCAGCTTCATCTCATCGGCGATCTCTTGGTCCGAGTACGACCAGAGATTGTAGTAGAGGAGCCGGGCCTGCTGCGGAGGTAGACGCCACATATACGAAGCGCGAGCGGCGAGCCGCGTCAGGCTCGGACCACGCACCGACAGTGCACTACCGACCGCGAACATGAAATCCGCCTTGGGCGCCGCCTTGGACACGAAGTACGCGTCCCGATCCCGGATCTCGGTCAGCAACTTGGTGTCGGCCTCCCCACTGATGACCACCAGGGCGCAATGCGCCGGCAGGGCGTCGTACAGCGCGACCCAATCGGAATCAGGCATGGTCGTGTCGAGCAGCGCCCCCCAAAGGCGCAGCTTCGTATCGCGAATGCGTTCGCTCGCCTCCACGCCTGAGCGGGCGCGGGTCACCACCGCGCCGGCCTCCCGGAGCCATGAGCTGTAGGGCTCGTCTTCACCTGCGGCAAGTAGAACGGGTGCCGCTTTTAACCACTGGCCGAAGTTGGACTCTTCCATAGCGGGTGCCGATACTGCGCGATGTTGTGGACAATTGAAAGCTCCGCCAGCCCGTTCTGAGCGCTCCCGCCAACCCTGCCCACAGGCGCTCGAATGTTACGTAAACGCTTGAATTAATGGCGAAACGAGAAAACCCGACGGGTGTGCAAAAAGCTGTCAGGAAAACAACACAACCTGCAAATTTGCGGGAATAGGCGACCCCGGCACCCACTTACCACCGGGTCGCCAAATCCCTGCTCCACGAACCCACGAGTACCGACAATCCCCCACCACCGACCCGAGCGCCTCGAACTCGGGTCTCGGGCGCTCACCGCTTCGGGTGTGCGGCGTTGACACGCCCGCTTGGTTGGGCCGATATTCGCCCTCGACGACGCCAGGGAAGCCGGTGCAAGTCCGGTGCGGTCCCGCCACTGTAAACGGTGAGAAGGCGCTTGGGGGCTCGTCCCCAGCCACTCGGATGACCCGGGGAAGGTAAGCGCCTTCGTGAACAGCCGAAAGCCAGGATATCTGTCGCCGTCGATGATCGCCCAAGCGGATGTTCTGCGGGAGACGGGACCGGGCGACCGCACCCTTCGCGGTGAGCTCACCGAAGCCTATCGCGCGCTTCTCCCGCGAGGATAACTCCCGATGCGACGCGCAGGGCCCCTTTTCGCAAACGCCGACACCCACCAAGCGGCCCGGAACCCTTCCGAGCAGACAGATGCCCGGGGTTCGATGCACACGAACACCACCGGCCAAGCGCACCGACTACGGGGAAGCACGCGAGTCTACGGAGCGCTGGCACTTCTGGGGTGCGCCGTCCTGTGGCTCGCCCTCAACATCGGGCGCGGCCATAGCGACGACGCGACGCTCGGGCCCGTGTTCGTTCGCCTGCGAGGGCTGCGCGTCGGAGCGGCCTTCCTGGCCGGGTCGGCCCTGGCTGTCGGTGGCGTGATGGTCCAGGGCCTGTTTCGAAATCCCCTAGCGAGTCCGTCGGTGATCGGCACAACCGCCGGGGCCAGCCTCGGCGGGCGGCTCGCGATCCTGCTGCAGGCAACGCTGTCCGCGAACGCCCTACCCCACCTGGCACCCGAGATGATCCAGCCGCTCGGCTGCCTTGTGGGTGCCCTGTGCGCTCTGGTCCTGTTGCTGGCCGTACACAAACGCCAGGATGAACTGGTCGTGCTCCTACTGATCGGTTTCCTGCTGTCCGCCATGTTCCTGGCCCTCGGAGGCCTGGTCACCAGCATCGCCCAGGAGCGATGGGAACTGGCCCGGGCCATGATCGCGTTCGCACTCGGCGACGTCAGCGGTGCCGGGATCCGGCACCTGGCCATGGCACTGCCGCTCGTGCTCGCCGGCGTGCTCGCGGCCTTCCTGTGGGGGGGGCAGCTGGACCTGATGCTATCCGGCGAGGATGAAGCGCAAACCCTCGGCATCGAGGTGCGAACGCTCAGGCTCTACTGCGTCGTCTGGACGGGCGTGCTGACCGCGGCAGCGGTCTCCTTGAGCGGCAACGTCGGGTTTGTCGGACTCGTGGTCCCCCACGCCCTCAGACCGTGGGTCGGCGTATCCCATCGCCGCCTCGTGCCCGCCGCGGCCCTGCTCGGTGGCACGTTTGTCGTCGCCTGCGACCTGGTCGCCCGCGCGTTGCCCACCCAAAGCGAGATGCCGCTGGGCGTGGTCACTGGTCTGATCGGGGCGCCCCTCTTCCTCACCCTGCTGCTGCGTTCCCGCCGCGAGGAATACGATGCCTGACGACGCCCTGGTCGTATCCAAGCTAAGCGTCGCACGCGGCAACCGACGGGTCGTGCGCGACCTCGACATGACCGCTCGCGCCGGCGAGGTACTCGCGATTCTGGGCCCGAACGGGGCCGGCAAGACGACCGTGCTAAAGGCGGTCGCAGGCCTGCTGCCCCACGACGGCGAGGTACTCATCCATGGGCGCTCGCGCGCCACGTACTCGCAACAGGCACTGGCCCGCGCCCTCACGTTCGTCCCCCAGCAAAGCCTCCTGCGCGCTGCACTGCCGGCCCACCAAGTGGTCGCACAGGGTCGCTTTGCGCACCGGGGAAGTCTGTTTTCGCTCGCCCCGGCGGACCGCGAAGCGATCAACCAAGCGATGGCGACCGCCGATGTCCAGCACCTTGCCCACCGGATCTTCACACGCCTGTCCTTCGGAGAACAGCGACGCGTGCTCCTGGCGCGAGGCCTGGCGACCGGCGCCCAGGTCCTGTGCCTGGATGAGCCCACCGCCTCACTCGACATCGCCCACGCGCTGGCCCTGTATCGCCTGGTACGCCGACTAGCGGACGAGGGGCGATGCGTGATCCTGGTCCTGCACCAACTGGACGACGCCCTACGCCACACGGATCGGGCCGTCTTGCTGTCGGATGGGCGCTGCGTCAGCCAGGGTCCGACGCCCGACGTCGTCAGCCCCGCACACGTGGAGAGTGTGTACCGCGTGGGCATGCGGCGGGGCGGGGGCCTCGAGTTCAACTTGCTGGAGGACACATGATCCGGCCGACCGCGCTGGCCAACGTAGCCGGGGTGTCGTTGGCGCTCGTGCTCAGTCTCGCGTTCGCGTTCGCCGCCGATCCGGGCAGCCAGCGGACCAGGAGACTCCCGGCATCGCACGCGGAACACCAGGTCATCGAACGCAACGGCCAGCGGGGGCTCGTGGACGCCACCGGGCACTTTCACGCCCTTCGCCACTTCGAGCGCATCGTTTCGGTCAGCGGCGTCGCCGACGACCTCTTGCTAGCCCTGTGCGAACCCGAACGCATTGTGGCCTTCTCCGCCTACGCCAAGCGCTCGGCCGGGGGGCACCGCTTCGGCGATCGTGTGCTCCAGCGCGCGGACCTCGATCCCGAGACCCTACTCGCCCTCGCGCCGGATCTGGTGCTCGTCAACAACCTCAGCCGCCAAGATCGGATCGTGCGCCTGCGCGAGAGCGGCGTCGCGGTGTTCGACCTGGGGGATATGCGGGGCATGAAGACGCTGGTGCCGAATATCCGCACGGCCGGGATTCTGCTCGGTCACCCGCGGGCCGGTCGTGAACTCGCCCAAACGCTGACCGGACATATGCAGGCGCTCGCCGCTCGTGTGCCCGCCGAGCGGCGCAAACGCGCGCTCTATGCGGGCATTCACGGCGACAAGATCTATGGCGGCACCCGCGGGACGAGCTACGCCGACGTGCTATGGGCGGCCGGCCTCGACGACGCGGCCGCAGACCGCTACCACGACTGGCCCCGCTACACTTCCGAGCAATTGCTCTCGATTGACCCGCCCATGATCGTCACTCAGGCCGGCATGGCCGACACCTTCTGCCGCCATCCTGGCATGGCTTCCCTGCGCGCGTGTCGTGCGAAGGACCTAATCGAAATCGACCCCGCCCTGCTACTCGATCCCGGTCTCGAGATGCCCCTGGCAGCTGATGCCATTCAACGAAAGGCCTACCGTGACCTGAAACCACCCGTGCTAGCCCACTGAAACGCTATCCACACCACATTTGAACGATACAAAAACGGGCAATTTGGAGGTGAGGCGTGCTCCGCTGAGGGATGCGGGCTAGAGTTGCCTGCGGGGGGGGCGAGTGGCCTATGCGGGGTGAACGACAAGTGGCCGTGAACGGCGAGGTCGCCGCGCTGAGGCGGCGAGTGGCCGAGCTTGAGGGCGAGGTGGCGCAAGCCCGAGCAAGTGCTCAACGGCTCAAGTACCTGGAGACCCAGGTGCGCAAGGCCCAAAAGGTCGAAAGCCTCGGAACGCTCGCCGGCACCGTCGCCCACGATTTCAACAACCTGCTGGTCGCGATCTTGGGGAACGCCGATCTGGGCGCTCGCCGGTTGCGCAACGGACACGATCCAGAGCCCTGCCTGAGCAACATCCGCGAGGCCGCCCAGCGCGCAGGGACCCTCTGCCGCCAATTCCTCGCCTACAGCGGCCGTGAGCGCAGCGTGCGCGTACCTCAGGATCTCAACGAGGTCGTTCGACGCATGACCCAGCTGATGCAAGCGGCCGTTAGCTCGCGCATCGAGCTGGCCTTCCGGCTGTCGGACGACCTGCCTTTGATCGACGGCGACGACTCACAGCTGGGCCAGGTCGTGATGAATTTGATCACCAACGCCGCTGAGGCCATTGGCCCCAACCATGGGCGCATCTCGATACGAACGAAGGTGGCAATGATCGACAGCGATCAGCCCGGTTTCCTGCCGCGGTCACCCCCACCAGGACGGCATGCCGTCATTGAGGTCAGTGACAACGGCCGGGGCATGGGCCCCAAGACCCGCTCGATGGCCTTCGACCCGTTCTTTACCTCGAAGCAGAACGGACACGGGTTGGGCCTGTCAGCGGTTCTGGGAATCGTCCGAAGCCACTGTGGCGCCATCCGAGTGCACTCGACGTTGGGCAAGGGCACGACGTTCACCGTCGTGTTTCCCCTGCCCCGCGCCCGCAAGCGCACCCCTGTCCCTGCCACACGGCCGCGCCGTTTGACCCCGGGTTTTGGAACCGTGCTGGTGGTCGACGACGAACGGGGGGTGCGCCAGCTAGCGTGCGAAGTGCTACGCGAGGAAGGCTATCGCGCGGTCGAGGCCGACAATGGGGACCTGGCCCTACGACTGTTGACAGAACAGGGCGAGGCGATTCGGGCGGTGCTGCTCGATGTGACCATGCCCAGGCGCGACGGTCTGAGTACCCTGCGCGAGCTCCGGCGCAATCGCCCGAACCTGCCCGTCATCCTCTCCAGCGGACGCGGCATTCCGATCGATGGAAGCCGAGACCAGCACCTGCGCTTTCTCAGCAAGCCCTATCCGATCGAGTCTCTCCTGCTCGCCGTGGAGGATGCGATTGGAACCAAAGGGGCGGCAGCGTCAGAAGTATGACAGCAGCATGAGCTCAGCATCGAGACCAAAGGGGCGCGCAGCGGCCTCCACGCTCACCGCCAAGTCGCGGGCAAAGGACCACCGCAAGGTTGCCTCGGCCCCCCATTGGCTCTCATCGGGCTGCTTCGGATACCACAGCCACTCGCCCACGAGTAACACGACCAGGTTGGGATCGAGGCGCAGCCGGGCTCCAAGAAACGGCCCGGCCCCGGCGCGCAGCGGCGAGTCAGCGACGCCTGTAAGGTCGGGACCCGCCTGAAGCGACAGGTCGAGGGTAGCGAACAAGACCAACGCGCGACCCATGAATGCCCGTGCTAGCCCGCCGCCGCCGCGCCCGTAGCCCGCCAGGCATCGGTCGCAGCCCATGCGCTCAAATGTGCGCACACCGGTCTCTACCTTCCAGGAGATGCTCTGATCGAAGCGATCGATCGACGTCAGAGACACGATCCGCACAACAGCGAAGTCGTCGAGCGTCAGCTGTATCCGATTGGAACTTGGCCATACGCGAAGTCGCGTCGGCAGGAACTCGAGCTGGGCGAGTTCGGGATAGCCCGTACTCGGGTCAGCGAGATCGTGCATCGCGAGCCGAAAATCGAGCGTGCCAAAGCCGCGCAGGCCTTCCCGCCCTCCTCCGCCGAGCCCCGCACGCTTGCTCCCGTGACCCCCATCGGGGCGCTCTTCCACGGGCGCTGGCACATCCGGTGGAGGCGACTTGAGGCCCAGCGCCGCCCGTCGCCGCAGCAGCTCGCGCTTGTGCTCGGCGGCCTGGCCATCGCGCTTCTTGATGAGGTCTTTGACATTGCGCACATCGAACAGGTCGGCCGCGGCATCCAACACCTGGGACCTGTGCCGATCGCTCCACGTCGCCGGTAGTGGATGACCCGCGTCCTCGGCAAGGAGCTCCACGTGGTCCAGATCGTCGTCGTCCATCCCGGCAATCGCATGCTTGAACTGCGTACGAAGCGATGGGCGGTAGTGGATGGCCTTGACCAGTCCCGGATTGCGCATGACCGCCTTGACGGTGTCCGCGGGCAACACCGCCTCACCCAAGTGCTCCACGAGATCGAGCTCCGGATTCGCCGCCTCGAGAAACATGAGGATCCGGTAGGAACAGTTCTCGTCGATGTAGAAGTAGCGAAAGAAGGTGCGGCCAACTTCCCAAATGTGGGCGAGCAACATGAAGACCTGGCGCGGTGTCAGATTCAACTCGTATTCCCAGATGTCGCGCGTCTCATAGTCGCCGTATTCGCGCACCTTGTAGTAGAATGGCATGCGCTTGACCGTGCCCGGGAACATCCCGAAGAGCCCCTTGATCGCGTAGAGCAGTGCGTTGCCGGTATCCACATCGGCGGAAAAGTCCACAGCATAATCCAACAGATCGCGACGGTCGCCCGCAACCATCGCGCTGGCTTTGCGGAACCTGAGCAATGTGTGCCCGAACGCGGAAGCTGGGTTGTTCAAGTAGTAGGACGAAAAGACCAGGGTCACGCCGCCCGGATCCACCTCGCGCAAGAAGTCCACGAACCCAGGGCAGCCCGTGACCGGTAAGCGTGCGGCATCGAAGCCGAGTTGCTGCGATAGCCACGCGAAGCGGGCTGGAAAGCGGCAAATAGGATGCGGCACTCCCTTCCCGCGCTCGGCGTTGGCCCGCCGCTGGGCCTTGGTCAGCGGACTGAAGAAGGCGCGCAACGTGGCGGCGAGTTCCGCGCGAGGATCGCGCTTGCCGCGCCGGGACAGAAAGAAGGCAGCCCCGTCATTCTCGCTCTCAACCCCGGCGCTGTACTTGGAACGCCGATAGTGCAGAAGCCGCTGCCACTGGCCCGCTTCGTGCAGTCCCAACCGCTGCGCCCGCTCGATCAAGCGGTTCGTGTAGGAGGCGCTAGGGTCGGGCCCGGCGAGTCCCGGTCCGTGGGCATGGGCGGGCACTGCTGTCAGCCAAACGGCGGCCAGCAGGGTGAGACGAACGGGCCACATATAACCAGACATGGGACCCTGGCGGTTCCAGGGTCCCAACTTGTCTAAGGTGTTTCTTCATCCACTGGGCAGCGTCTCAGCTGGTCGTCCAATCCGAGTGTGAGCCCGGGGCGGCCCCCCCCCGGGACCGCTCGTTGTCCCGAACTCAGCCAAGCAAGCCGCAAGCCAGCTCCGGGTGCGCCTTGAGCGTGTCGATGACAGCACGGCTCACTTCAGTGTCGGCCGAGTCCCCCTGCGGGAAGATCGCCTCAAAACTGGACTGCAGGGTGGAACCGACGGCCCGCGGGTCGGCACAACCCGCCAACGCGCTCAGATTCGTGATCGTCTCACCTTGACCTCGCGCAACATCCTTCGAGAAGGCCTCGCGGTTGGTTTCGATGAACGCCTTGGCACTGTCCGTACCGCCGCCGCTGTCGGCGCAGTTGCTGGTTCCGGTTGTGATACCAAATGTCTGGGTACCAGACGAACCATTGGTCGTGGCAGCGAAGATCTGGACGATACCCTTCTCGTCCCCAAAGATCATCGAACCCAGGCCACACCCAGCGGTGCCATAGGGGTCTGCCTGCACGGTGGTCGCAACGAGCATCACTACGAGACTGAACACTGCTACGGCAGCTCTTTTCATATTGTCGTGCCTCTTGTTTGGGAAGTTTCGGTGGGCCGAAGGCTACTGCCCTACCGCGCGACGGTCAACGAACGCCTCCCCTGTATCGCGAACGTCCCATCCTCGGACATGTAACCCCTGAAGGGTTCCGTGCCTATGTCCTGTCGGGTGCCGATCGTTGCACGACATACATCTCGACGTCGGAGACAAACCAATGAAGAACCCGATGACAGGTCCTGTGCTTCTTCTTGCCTACATGATGGGCACGGCCGCGTGCTCCTCCAGCAAGGGCGAACCGACCACGCCGGAGAAAGCGGTGAAGTACACCACCAACAATATCAAGCGGGGCGTGAAAGACGCACCTGGCATCGCGCGCCGGAGCGGCAAACGAATCGCCAACGCAGTCAATGATCCCAAGAAGGCGATCCTGGGCGAAAACGAGAGCGACGCGCAGAAAGAAGAGACGCCTAAGAAGGAAGAGACGCCCAAAGAGCAGGCGAAAGAGCCCGACGGGGACTAGCTTAGCTAGCTAGTTCGCGCCCGGAAATACCGCTTTCGCGGCACGCGCCTATGCGACCCTCGAACGCGTCGCTTGCTGGGCACTTCTGGGTTCCCTTTCAGTGATCGCAGGCCAAGGCGCCTTCGGAGGGTTCCCTTCGCTGGCCGCTAGCCTTGCATCGTAAGTGGCTGCGCCGTGCAGCGCCT
>JAPPOR010000655.1 GCA_028817905.1 Myxococcales bacterium | reverse complement strand
ACCGCCACACTTGATCCTGATCAGCCGCGATGGCGCGGTCACCGTCCCGCTCGCGTTCGGGCCGTTCAACCCAACCTTCAGGTTTCGGCAGCAACTCCTTGCGGGAGAAGCGCACGCGGCCCTCACGATCCACCTCGGTGATCTTGACCTCGACCTCGTCGCCCAGGGTCATCACGTCTTCGACGGCTTCGACCCGTTCCCAGTCGAACTCGGAGATGTGCAGCAGGCCGTCCTTGCCTGGCGCGAATTCGAGGAATGCGCCGTACGGCTCGACGCGTACAACCTTGGCTTTGTGGACGGCGCCCACCTCTGGCTCGAGGGTCAGGCTTCGGATGATCTCGATAGCTTTCTCCACCGACTCACCATCCGGCGAAGCGATCGCGACCGTGCCATCATCCTCGATGTCGATCGCGCATCCTGTCTGGTCGACAATCGCCTTGATCATCTTGCCACCTGGCCCAATGACCGCGCGGATCTGGTCGGGCTTGACCTTGAGGGTAGTGATGCGCGGGGCGTGCGTGGAAAGGTCATCGCGGGGGCCGGAGAGCACCTCGCGCATCTTGCCCAAGACGTGCATTCGCGCCTCTTTTGCTTGGTCCAGGGCCTTCTCCACGACCTCTCGCCGGAGCCCCGAGATCTTGATGTCCATCTGGATGGCTGTGATGCCCTTGTCGGTGCCACAGACCTTGAAGTCCATGTCGCCGAGATGGTCCTCGTCGCCCAAGATGTCCGTCAGCACGGCGTAGTCGCCATCGATGTCGATGAGGCCCATCGCGATGCCGGCGACGGGTGCCTTGATTGGTACGCCGGCGTCCATCATGGCGAGCGCTCCACCACAGACGGTGGCCATGGAGGACGAACCGTTGGACTCGGTGATTTCGGACACGAGCCTGATGGTGTATGGAAATTCTTCCTTGCTTGGGAGCATGTTCGCGAGCGCACGCTCCGCCAGATGTCCGTGTCCAACTTCGCGGCGCCCCGGCCCTCGCAAGGGTCTGGTCTCACCGACCGAGAAAGGGGGGAAGTTGTAGTGCAACAAGAAGCGCTTCCACTCTTCTTCCACGAGGCCGTCGATACGTTGCTCATCGCGAGAGGTACCCAGCGTGCACGTGGAGATCGACTGCGTCTCGCCCCGTGTGAACAGGGTCGACCCGTGCGTGCGGGGCAAGAAGCCGGCTTCGATCGAAATCGGCCGCACGGTCGTGCTGTCGCGCCCATCCACCCGGCGCTTGTCGAATACTACCTGCTCGCGCATCGTGTTGTAGCGAAGCGCTTCGAACGCCTCTTTGACGAACCCGATCTGATCGGTGAATTCCGCCTCTAGCGCCGTCACCGTTGCTTTCTTCACTTCCTTGAACTTGCCGTATCGGGGGTGTTTCTCGCGTACGTTGCAGGCTTCGCGAATGCCGTCGAGTGCTATGTCGCGCACGCGCTCGGCGATGCCCGCTGGCATCGTCACTGGCTCGAACCCCCACTTGTCGATGCCCAGTGCGGCCTGCATGCGTTCCTGCAAGACGATAATGTCCTGCACGGCGTCTTTGGCGAAGAACACCGCTTCTGCGAAATCCGGCTCGGAGATTTCTTGGCACTCACCCTCGACCATGACGATCGCGTCCTTGCTCGCGCTGACGACGATATCCATGTCGCTCTGCTCGAGCTCAGGATAGGTCGGGTTGGCGATCAGTTTGCCGTCCACGCGCCCGACGCGGGTGCTGGCGATCGGACCTGCCCACGGGATAGGGCTGATATGTAGCGCCGCGGAAGCGCCGACCATGCCGAGTACGTCCGATGGGTGAACCTTGTCCACCGACAAGACGGTGCACACTATTTGTACTTCGTTGCGGTAGCCGTCGGGAAACAGGGGTCGACAGGGGCGGTCGATCAGACGGGAGGTGAGGATCTCATCGTCGCGCAGCCGCCCCTCACGCTTGAAGAAACCGCCAGGGATCTTGCCGGCTGCATAAGTCTTCTCAACGTAGTCCACAGACAGGGGCAGGAAATCGACACCAGGGCGAGGCTCCTGAGTCCCACACGCTGTCACCAGGACGATGGTTTCTCCGCAAGAAACCAAAACCGATCCTTGGGCTTGTCGCGCAATGCGCCCAGTTTCGAGGGTGACCGTAGTCTCCCCGATTTTGACACTTTCTCGAATTATCATTGAACGGATCTTCCTTGGCCGCCGCGAGCAGCGCGCGACCGGTGCTGGCGCCCGCGGTCAACACGCCGCCTGTCTTGGACGCCATCGGCTACCGTCGGAGGGTGGATCCGGTCCTCGGTTCCAGCGCTCGCGCTTGTGCGCGAGCCCTCGAAGCGAAGATCGAAGAAGCCACCCCGGACAATAGGCTTTCAAAGAACAACCGGCGGTGGGCCCATCCCTCCGCCGGGTTACCACTGCTAGCTAGTGCACTGACTGGGCAGAGCCCGGGATCTCCAGGGTACACCGTGACAGGCGTGTGCAGAACGCTACTTGCGGATGCCCAGTGCGCCGATCAGCGTACGGTAGCTCTCGATGTTGCGGTCACGCAGGTAGTCGAGGAGTCGGCGGCGCTGGCTGACGAGCATCAGAAGGCCGCGCCTCGAATGGTGGTCCTTCTTGTGGGTCTTGAAATGCTCGGTGAGCTGTCGGATGCGCTCGGTGAGTAGGGCGATTTGAACCTCGGGCGAGCCGGTGTCCTTTTCGTGGGTCCGAAACTCGGAAATGACTTGGTTTTTGCTTTGCTGACTCAGCGCCATCTCGATTTTCACTCGGTAGAGTCGGCGGAGTATGCGCAGGCCGCCCACCGGCGTCAAGCCGCCGGCGCATCAGACACAGCGGATCGCCGCGCTGTGTCGACCCGTCGGCCCACGCGAGCGGCAGCGGTCAAGAAGGGCCGCGCCTGCCGCTGGGAGCTCCAACTCTCTCAGCCAAGCCCAAGAAACGTCTACATTTTCGGCGAAAGCAGGGTGTCGACTGCACCGGCAGTTTCGCTCGTTAGCTCGATTTGCTCCGGCAATGCTTCCCGTTCCGTGCGGAGCGGATAGCTGACCACTACAGTGCCGTCGAAGCGTGGAACAAGCAGTCCATCGACTGCTTGGATTAGGCAACCGCGCAGGGTTTCTGGAATCTCGCCTTCGACCCTCGCACTCACGATCTCTCGTTCGGACAGTCGGAACTTGAACACCGCCCGACGCGCGTGGTCCGCTCTGCCCGCGCGGTCGCGGCGAAAACAGCCCCGCGCAACCGGGATGATCCGCTGTCTCAGCATTTCCAGGAGCGGACCTGCCGGCATTCCCTTCCCGAGTTCCGGCTCGCTAGACCGGGCGACCGCCGGTTTGGGGCGACAGCGGCGAGGCGTGGCGAGCTGGATGGGCCGTTCATCGCTGCTCTGCCCCGACATACGCCGGGCCGGGCCGCGGCGATCGCATGCCTTAGGGC
>JAPPOR010000259.1 GCA_028817905.1 Myxococcales bacterium | reverse complement strand
GGACCTGGGCACGTCCTTGTGTGGTTCTTCGCGGGCGGCAACGACCTCAACAGCTGCGCGACGGCCGGTCCCTTGGGAGCACCTTCGTGCGTGCAAGCGTTGGCCGACGCGGGGCCGGTGTGCTAAGAGCGACCGGGCTAAGGGCCTCACCTGGATAGGTTTTTTGCGAGCGCTTCTTCTAGGCGGTTGAGGTCGGTGGGCTTCATTTCTACCTGGTCCATGCCCGCCTGGATGCAACGACAGTGGTCTTCGTCTAGGGTCGAGGCCGTCAGGCCGATGATTGGGACTCGCTGGCTTTCCGGCTCGTGCTCGCGAATCTTGCGCGTGGCCTCGACGCCGTCCATGACGGGCATATGGCAGTCCATCAGGATCACATCGAACCGTTCAGGACAGAACATCTTCACGGCCTGCTCCCCGTTCGCCGCGACGTCGACCTTGCATCCGAGTCGCTCTAGCTGACGGCGCCCTACGCTGAGCGCGATGCGGTTGTCATCAACTAGCAAGACACGGATGCCGAGATTCACTGCGCTGGCCACGGTTGAAGCGCACTCGGTGGCTGCTTGTTGGCTGGGTCGCACGGGTAGTCGGACCCAGAATGAAGAACCCTTGCCGAGTTCGCTCTCGACCCCGATGTCGCCACCCATGATCGCAATGAGCTTGCTGCAGATGCTAAGGCCCAGTCCGGTGCCGCCGAAGCGGCGCTCGGTAGTCTCGTCGGCTTGGCGGAAGCTCTGAAAGCTCTCGGCATGCCTGTCGGGCGCGATACCGACACCCGTGTCAGTCACTGTCAGCAACAGCTGCAAGCCGCCATCGACTGCGTCAGAGCACTTGGCCTCGACGACAACGTGTCCTTGGTCGGTAAACTTGATGCTATTGCCCACCAGGTTCATGAGGATCTGGCGCAAACGCACCGGATCGATCATCACGACCCCAGGCGACGAGTGGACGGCCATTGCGAGCTCGACGCCCTTTTCTTGGGCTTTGGGTCTCAGCAGCTCTACGACCCGCTGGATGGTGCGCTCCAGTTCGGTCGGCTCCGGCTTGATGTGGACGCCGCCCGCCTCGATCTTCGAAAGGTCCAAGATGTCATTGATGATGACCAGCAGGGCCTCTCCGGCGCACCGCATGGTTCGCAGCATATCGTGTTGTTCAACCGTCAGCGATGTGCCGAGCAAGAGCTCCGTGAGGCCCAGGACGCCAGCCATGGGTGTACGGAGTTCATGGCTCATGTTTGCGAGGAAGGCTGACTTTGAGCGGTTCGCCTCCTCCGCCGCAACTTTTGCGCGCTTGAGTTCGGCCATCGCGCTTTCGAGCTCCGTGTACGCTTCTCGGAGCTCTGTGGTTCGGTTGCAGACGAGCTCGTTGAGGTCGGCCAGCTTGAACCTCGCCTTCTGGCGAAGCGCCCATTTCTGAGTGAGGGCCAAGGCCACTTGACCTATTTCCGCTGTATCGAAGGGCTTCCTCACGATCAGGAAGCGGTCGGTCTGGCCGAGTTTCGTCAGCAGGTCCTTCCAAGAGTAATCAGAGTAGGCGCTGCAGATCACAACCTCGAGCGAGTCATCCTCTTGCCAGAGATGTCGTATGGTCTCGAGACCGTCCCACCCTGGCGGCATGCGCATGTCCACGAACGCCATTGCATAGGGCTTCGCTTCCGCTCGAGCCGACTTTACCAGCTCGTAGCCCTCTTGGCCTTGGCAGGCGAAATCGATCGAGAACGCCGGCGTATTGACGACCGATGGCTTGTCACCGAAGAGGAAGGCCTCATCATCGATGAGATGGTCGGTCTCCGCCCCCTGACAGAGGGCGTCTGAAATCGTCGTGGATTGCCGCATTGTCGTCGATGACGAGGATCCTGGGAGCCTCTCCTTCCGCGATCAATGCATCGATCACGCCGCCCTCGTGTTGCCGCCCGCCTGGCGAAGTTGTCGCTCCGACGGAAGCGCTAGCACGAACACTGCGCCTTCGCCCCCGCTCGAACGGCAGACGAGCGTGCCGCCCATGGAACGTGCGGCGTTTGCGCTGGTATGGAGACCCAACCCACTTCCGGTGGGTTTCGTGGAGAAGCCCGCCTGGAAGACCTTGTCCTTGAGCTCCGTCGCAACGCCGGGCCCGCTGTCTTGCACCGAGAACTCGACGGCGTCGCCTTTCTTCTCGACCCCCACGCACACTCTCCGATTGTTGGACGGAAGGTCCATCATCGCGTCCCAAGCGTTTTGCAGCAGATTGATCAGCACCTGGAGCACGAGGTGGCGATCCATCACGATGGGCTCGAGTTCGCTGAACTCGCGCACCACCAGCGCCTCCCCCTCGCGACTCCCAAACGTGCTGAGTTGAATGGCTACGTCGGCCACCTCCTGGGGCAGCACCCGCTCTAGTAGTCCACCTTGCGCGGTGATGTCGCGCTGTGCCTGGACTACGCTCGTGACGTGGGTCAGGTTCTCTTGAAGCCGCTTCGCCTCATCGGCGAGCGACTCGTGTTGAGCCGCAAGTTCGGTCGCCAGCTTGGGTAAGTATTCCATGAGGCGCAGGCCCTTCGGATCTTTCGTGACATAGGCCTGTAGGTCGTCCCTATTGTCCAGAAGCATCTCGACAGCCTTCTGCAGTTGTGGGACGCGAGCGGACCGGATCTGCTCCTGCAGCACGCTCGTGGTAACGAGGGCACTGTTCAGAACGTTCCCGACGTTGTGGATCACCGTGCGGGCCATCTCCGCCTGACCCGCCATCCAGCTTGCAACCCGGCTCTCCTCGAGGGCCTTGTCTCGTGCCAGCTCTGCCCGCTTCTGTTCCGTGTGGTCGGTGATGACGGTGATGAATCCGAGGACCGTGCCGGTATCATCGCGCACTGCGGATATCCGCTGTAGGAAGCAGCGGGTCCCCCCATTCGGCGTCTCGAGAAAGTTCTCGAAGGAGCACTCCTCCTCGCCAGAAACCACCGTCTCCATGGCCTGCCGAGTCTGGGCGGCCGTCTGCGGGCCAAACTGCTCGAGACTCGCCCCCATGACCTCTTCCATCCGGTAGCCGTGAGCGACCCGGTTGAGATAGCGGAGACGGTAGTCCGTATCCCAGTACGCGATGTGTCCCGGTGCTTGTGTCAGGATCTGACTCAGGACACTCTCATCTAAATCTGTAATTTTGCTCACATCTTCTCCAGCCAAGACCCTCCGTCTTTCCCCAACGGATCGAAGTTTCCGGGCTGTAGAGGGTGCGAATTTGCCGCACCGCTCGTGCGGCTCGTGACGAATAGCAGCGAGTTGCCGCGCTCATGTCGAAGTGGAGGGGTACGGCGCCTTTAGCAGGGTGCTGAGAAACGCCGTAGGCGGTTGTCAGCCTCTGCCCCGTGCCAGGGCGCGCAGCGCCCGAGCCCTCTATGAGGCGGGTCAAGGGCATTTGCGATGTTTGAGTCTTGTTCGGCTGTGGCC
>JAPPOR010000759.1:14147-18752 GCA_028817905.1 Myxococcales bacterium | reverse complement strand
CCGGCGGCGCAGAGGAGGCAGCAGACATGGGAATTGATTTCACGGGTAAGGTCGCGATCGTAACCGGCAGTGGTGGCGGGCTGGGCAGGTGCCATGCGCTCGAGCTGGCCCGACGCGGCGCGAAGGTGGTGGTGAACGATCTGGGCGGCTCGGTGGATGGAACCGGTGGCTCCAGCGAAGCAGCCGAAAAGGTAGTCGCTGAGATCAAGGAAGCCGGTGGCACCGCTATCTCGAACGGTTCGAGTGTGACCGACCCCGAAGGCGTGAAGAACCTGGTCAAGCAAACGATGGATGCCTTCGGCCGCATCGATATTCTGATCAACAACGCCGGCATCCTGCGCGACAAGAGCTTCAAGAAGATGGAGCTCGAGGACTTCAAGCTCGTCGTGGACGTGCACCTGCTCGGCTCGGTGTACTGCACCAAGGCCGTCTGGCCGATTATGAGCGAGCAGAACTACGGTCGGATCGTGATGACCACCTCACCGTCCGGGCTGTACGGGAACTTTGGGCAGGCAAACTACGGCGCTGCGAAGCTTGGGCTCGTTGGCTTCATGAACACGCTGAAGATCGAGGGCAAGAAGCAGGACATCCGGATCAACGCCATCTCGCCGGTGGCCGCCACGCGCATGACGGAAAACCTCATGCCGAAGGAGATGCTCGACAAGATCCGCCCCGAGAAGGTTTCGGTCGGCGTAGTCTATCTGTGCAGCGAAGACGCACCCAGCGGCACGGTGCTGCAGGCCATGGGGGGTCGCTTCAGCGTCGCAACGGTCATGGAGAACGCGGGTGTCGACCTCGGCGACGACTGCACCGTGGAAAACGTGGCTGCCAACTGGGACAAGATCAGCGACTTGACTCAGGCCAAGCCGCGGAGCCGTTAGAATCCTTGACCCACGAGCTCCCTAGGGGTTGGAGCTCTCCTGGGGCCCCAGCCCTATGTCCATCGGCAGGGGAATGTGCTGCTCGTGCATCATGTCGCGGTGCGCGAGCAGGCTCTCCGGGACCAGCGGTCTGATCGCGTCCAGGCGAGACTCAAAGGCCGCTCGGGTCTTCGCGGGCAGTGGGCATACATCATGGGGCAAGGGGATCAGGCTATCGAGCACGGTCGCCGAGTAGATATCCAGCGCACTCATCTCGCGCCCAAAGTAGTAGGGTCCCGTGAGTCGTTGCCCCTGCAGCAGCCGCGCGTCGAGTACTCCTAGGATGGCCTCGAAGCGCGCTGCCGCATCCGGCCCGCACCCCTCGCGATAGCCGTATCGGGAGCCGAGGTACTCCGCGGCCGGCAGCGCCCAGCCGTGTTGACCACGGGTTTGGAATCCAAGGTCCACCGCCATCAAACGAGCGTTCCAAACCAACCCCTGCTGCCCCAAGAGCTCGTTGGCCAGCCCGAACATCTGAATGCGTCGCTCGACGTCCGTGGGAATCAAGCTCGGCGTCGGAGCCAACCGCTCCGCCAGGTTCAGGATCTCGGCCCAGCCCGAGTACGATGGCTCGCCGCGATACATCGCGACGGGCGCGTTGGGAATGCCGGTCCAGGTGGTGACTTCCGGGTCTCCTGCGCGCATCCAGACACCCAGGGCGTCGATGCCCTTGAGCTCAACGATCGCCTTGGCCGCCTGCGACCACGGACTCGGAGCGCCCTTGAGCAGCACCAGCCGCATCCCCTCTGCCCGCTTTGCTGTGTCCAGATCGACGAAGCGCATACCCGTCTCTGTTCTGCCTTGAGCAACGCCGACCGTCGACGTCGAGAGCAATGTGGACCGTGGCCGAATGGGTGTCCAAAGGAATCGTCCAAAGGAATCGCCAAAGCCATCGGCAACGCGCCAACGCAAGAAGGCCAGCGAGTCGCGCCGTTGTTCCGGGACCGGACTGTGGATGCGGCGGATGGCGTCCTTCTTCCCGCACCCAGCGCGAGTCGGACCTTAGCCCCCTTCGGTCCTCGAGTGCGGTCCTCGAGTGCGGTCCTCGAGTGCGGTCCTCGAGTGCGCTCCTGCTGCTCATCACCCGCCCGCACAGCGCCGGTCGGAATTCGGTGATCCGACCGCAGCTGCTGGGCTCGGGAAAGTGACCAGGCGGTGAATCCTGCGAGCCGGCACCACGGCTCCTTTCGGTCGGTCCCCCGCCCGGACGGGCCGCTTTCCTGGGTCTGGGGAACTTCCTCCGACCGATCCGGTGATGCGGACCCACTCGGTCACACGGCGGTCTACCACGTCGGCAAAAGCAAACCGCGACCATGGGCATGGCGCGCAGCGGGACAGCCGTAGTGGTGGACAAGAAGAGGTGTTCCCTTTTGAGGACGCATCGAGGTGGGAGTATGGTGGACACGACGGTCAAACGGCGGCTCTTAGGGTCTGGCGCGGGCGTAGCGGGTGCCCTTCCGGTTGGACTAACACTGGCAGCATTGGCGATGCTGATCGCCTGCTCCTCGCAAACGGGCGCTCCCGAGCGGAGCGCCACCGGTAGCCCGCGCTTCAACCGGCCGATGCAGGGCCCGGGCGAAGAGGAGATGGTCATCGCATCGGCACCGGTCTGCGCGTCCGACAATCCGTTCTGCTCGCCGACGCAGACCTCCACGGACGCCCCGGCGCTAGCCGCCACCCCTGGAACCGCGGAGCCCACGGCGCCGGGGGGACCCACCAATTGCGGGTCCTTGCCGATCGATCTCGCGCCAGCAGGCGTCAATATCATGGTGGCGGTCGACGCGGCGACCGCGATGGAGCCGCACTGGGAAAACGTCGCGACCGCGATTCGCAGCCTCCGGGCGGCCAACCCCACGGCCTCTTTCGGGCTCCATGTGTTCTGGGCCGACGCGATCGATATCTGGAACTTCGAAGACGTCGCCGGTTCCCTCAACACGACCAACAACGCCTGCACCGAGGTCCACAGCGATGTGCTGGAACTCGGGGACCACAGTGCGGACGAGTTGATCGGTTTCCTGGGCGACGGGCCGCGCGGAGGGACGATCCAAGACAGGTACCAAGTTTCACCGGTGATCCAGCCGCTCAACCGATACCTGACCCGCCTGACCACGCTGGTGGACCCGAACCGAACCAACTACCTCCTGGTGTTCACGGGGGGAAATGACAACTGCTTCGGCTCGGCGTTCGCTTCCCAACAGGACAAGCTACTGGCGTACCAGAAGCTCGCCTACGAATTGAGCCGCTTCAACGTGCGCGTGATTCCAGTGGGTATCGGTCCACCCAGCGGCCCCCCGCCGGACCCGGGCCTTTTCTCCTGGCGTACGGGCCTGGAAGGCGTCGATATCGACTCGATCACCACAGACTATGAGGCACTCGGCGCGCTCCTCGAAGGCGGACAGAGTGGCCTCGATGAAGTGCCCAGGGTCGACACGCAGGAGGAGCTCGAGGAGCTCGTCGCCAAGGTGGGCCAAGCTGTGGTCAACTGCCGCTTCCAGATTCCCGATGAGTTCGATGCCAGCAAATCGGCGAGCGCCTTCGAGCTCTCTTTCAGCATTAACGGTCGGAACGTCCCGCGCGATCGCGCGCGGACCAACGGCTGGGACTTTGTCAGCGGCAAGGGCAACCAGATCGAGTTCTATGGCCAAAGCTGTGAAGCGATCCAGACGGGACTCTCCGTCGAAGCCGGCAAGACCTGCGAAACCGACATCTGCGGCCAGGCAGCTGTCAGCGTTTCGACGAAGCCACGGGCCGTGCTGCTCTTGCTCGACGCCTCTGCGTCCCGCATCGAGTGCTCCGATGGCACGCTGGGCTGCGTGCTGTCGGCACCGGGCACGCCCGGTCGCCCACAGTCGTACTGGGAGGTCGTGCAGCAAGCTGTCAGCCAGGCTCTGGCGGAACCCGTCAACGCAGACATCGAGTTCGGTATGCAATTCTTCCCGGGAAAAACCGAGGGAGCGCTCTCCTGTGCCGTGACAGAGGAACCCGAGCTCATGCCAACTCCACGGAACCAGATCGACGTGATGCGGGCGATGCTCGAGAAGCTTCCTTTCGGACTCAGCCCGGTGGTGGACGTCATGGAGCGTGTCGTAGCCAACCCGGGCAGACTCGCGGACGAGGACGTGATCGGTTCAGTCGTCATGCTCAGCGATGGCGGCGAGAACTGCTCGGGTGAAAACCAGGAGGGGATCGTCTCCCGGCTCGGAGACGCTGCCTCCAAACTGCTGGAGATGGACATCAAGACCTACGCCGTGCGCTATGGCTCGGAGGCAGGCAGGACCCCGGACCTCGAGGCGCAGCTGACGGCGCTCGTGGAAAACGGCGGCACCGCCAGCATGGTCGGCGATACGCCCTACATCAACGCGAACAGCGCGGAAGAGCTCGTCTCGGCGTTGGGGGAGATTTCCGATCGCCTCGCCAACTGTTCCTTTGCACTTGGCCAGCTCAAGCCGGGTGTCGACAAGAATCGCACCAGCCTGTTCATGGACGGCGAGAAGATCGAGTTCAACGCCATGGGCATGGAACACAACGGCTGGAGCTGGGTGGACGCCAAACGGACGACCATCGAACTCAATGGAGAGGCCTGCGAGAGCTTCAAGACCAGCCGCCGCACGAACATCGTCGTGGAGTTTGGCTGCGAGCCAATCGAAACGCCTCCTCCACCGGACCCGCCCCCGCTGCTATAGCG
>JAPPOR010000759.1:0-13908 GCA_028817905.1 Myxococcales bacterium | reverse complement strand
TCGGCCGGGAGGGTCTCATCGTGGTAGCTATGGGCGGTCTCCGGATCGAGCGACAGGTTGAACTGGTCCTGCCAGCGGAACTCGAAGCGCGCGCGCGATAGCGCATCGTCACGCTCCTGGGCGCCGGGATGCCCCTTGGCCAAGTCCGCCGCGTGGGCCGCGATCTTGTACGAGATGACACCATCCTTGACGTCTTGCCGGTTTGGCAACCCGAGGTGTTCCTTGGGTGTGACGTAGCAGAGCATGGCGCATCCACTGGCCCCGATCATCGCAGCACCGATCGCCGAGGTGATGTGGTCGTAGCCGGGCGCGATATCCGTCGTCAGCGGGCCCAGCGTGTAGAACGGCGCCTCATGGCAGGCGGCCAGCTGCTCGTCCATGTTGCGCTGGATCTTGTGCATCGGCACATGCCCAGGACCTTCAATCATCACCTGGACATCGTGATCCCAAGCGCGCTTAGTGAGCTCACCGAGGGTCGCCAACTCGGCAAACTGCGCCTCGTCGTTGGCATCGGCCACGCTTCCAGGCCGCAGCCCGTCCCCCAGGGAAAACGATACGTCGTAGCGTTTCATGATCTCGCAGATGCGATCGAACTCGGTGTAGAGGAAGTTCTCCTGGTGGTAGTGCAGACACCACTTGGCCATGATCGAGCCGCCGCGGGAAACGATCCCGGTGACGCGATCTTTGGTGAACGGGACGTGGCGAAGCAGCACACCGGCGTGAATCGTGAAATAGTCGACACCCTGCTCCGCCTGCTCGATCAGGGTCTCCAGAAAGACATCGATGTTCAGGTCCTCCACTTTGCCCTTCACTTTTTCGAGGGCCTGATAGATAGGCACCGTACCGATCGGCACCGGGGAGTTTCGGATGATCCACTCACGGGTCCCGTGGATGTTGTCCCCGGTCGACAGATCCATCACCGTGTCCGCCCCCCAGCGGGTCGCCCACTGGAGCTTCGCCACCTCCTCCTCGATCGACGAGGACACGACTGAGTTGCCGATGTTGGCGTTGATCTTCACGAGGAAGTTGCGACCGATGATCATCGGCTCGAGTTCGGGATGCTTGACGTTGGCGGGGAGAATGGCCCGGCCACTGGCAAGCTCGCCGCGCACGAACTCCGGCTCGACGTTTTCGCGCAGCGCGACGAAGCGCATCTCCTCCGTGATGACGCCGCGACGCGCGTAGTGCATCTGACTCAGATTGCCGTCCGACGTCGCCAGGCGTCGTTCGATCCATTGAGCCCGGCGCGCCGGCAGACCCTTCCTGGGGTCGATGCCCTGGGGCCCGCTGGTGTCGTAGACGGTCACGTCGGGCGCCCCACCGCTTTGATGGATCACCCGGAACGGCACGTCCAGCTCGCCGCGGCAGACCTTGTCGGAGTTGGGGAAACTCTCGGCCAGGGGGCTTGCGGAAGGGGCCGGCTCCATCCGCTTGGAGTCGACAATCTGTAGTCCAGGGGGTCGTTTGGTGTCATGCATGGGCCATCTCGCCTTCCGACCGATCAAGCAGCGGCCGTCTGGCAGGCACTATCCAGGAAAACGCCGCGGGTCGCCACCGATCAGCGCACTGAAAACGTTGGCATTTTCCCCGGTCCCAACAGGATTTTTTCAGTCATCCAGAAAACGTCGGGAGACCTGTCCAACGTCACGGTTTCGGGGTTGACTCGCCAGAAACCGAACTTAGGTTGCCGGCCCATAAAGTCACCGGCAGGCAAGGGATCCGCTCCGAGGGTGTCGGCCCAAGAGCGGGCCTTTGGGTGAGTTTGATGCCTGCTGCGGCGCGCAAGCCTAGCGACCGCGCCAACGTCGTGATGCACAACTACAAGAGGGTTTGAGCCATGAAGATTCGTCCACTGCATGATCGCGTACTCATCAAGCGAGTCGAAGAGGAGTCCAAGACCAAGGGCGGGATCATCATCCCTGATACCGCCAAGGAGAAGCCCATGGAGGGGCTAGTCGTCGCGGTCGGACCCGGCGCCATCGACAAGGACGGCAAGCGTCGCGAGCCCGAAGTTAAAAAGGGCGACCGAATCCTGTTCAGCAAGTACAGCGGCACCGACGTCAAGCTTGATGGTGTCGACCACATGATCATGCGCGAGGAGGACATCCTCGCGATCGTCGAGTAGTCGGCGGAATCGCAACCACCGCATCGAATCTCGAACATCGGCAACGAAAGATAGGATTTAGACATGGCAGCCAAGGAAATTACCTACTCCGCATCCGCCCGCGACTTGGTCCGCTCCGGCCTTGACCAGCTCGCCAACGCAGTTCGCGTCACGCTGGGGCCCAAGGGCCGCAACGTGGTCATCGAGAAGAGCTTCGGGGCGCCGACGGTCACCAAGGACGGTGTCACGGTCGCCAAGGAGATCGAACTCGAGAACAAGTTTGAGAACATGGGCGCGCAGATGGTTCGCGAAGTCGCCTCCAAGACAAGCGATGTGGCCGGTGATGGAACGACCACCGCTACGGTGCTCGCCCAGGCCATCTTCCACGAGGGCTCAAAGCTGGTCGCAGCCGGCCACAACCCGATGTCGATCAAGCGTGGTATCGACCTGGGTGTGGAAGCGGTGGTCGCGAAGCTCGACAAGATCGCAAAGCCAACCAAGGACCCGCGCGAGATCGCGCAGGTCGGTTCGATTTCCGCCAACGGCGATGAGACGATCGGCAACATCATCGCGGAGGCGATGGAGCGCGTCGGCAAGGAGGGCGTCATCACTGTCGAAGAGGCCAAGTCCTTGCAGACCACACTCGACGTGGTGGAAGGCATGCAGTTCGACCGCGGGTATCTGTCGCCTTACTTCGTGACCGACCAGGAACGGATGGAAGCCGCCCTGGAAGATGCCTATCTGCTGATCGTCGAGAAGAAGATCAGCAACATGAAGGACATGTTGCCGGTGCTCGAGGCGGTTGCTCGGACCCAGAAGCCCTTCCTGATCATCGCAGAGGATATCGAGGGCGAAGCGCTCGCCACGCTCGTGGTCAACAAGCTGCGCGGTACCCTGAACTGCGCCGCGGTCAAGGCGCCCGGGTTCGGAGACCGGCGCAAGGAGATGCTCAAGGACATCGCCATCCTGACCGGTGGCCAGGTGGTCAGCGAGGACCTGGGCATCAAGCTCGACAGCGTCACCATCAGCGACCTCGGGCAGGCCAAGCGGGTTACGATCGACAAGGACAACACGACGATCGTCGACGGTGCGGGCAAGAAGAACGACATCAAGGGCCGCATCGAGACCATTCGTCGCCAGATCGACGAGACCACGAGCGACTATGACCGCGAGAAGCTCCAAGAGCGCTTGGCCAAGCTCGTGGGTGGTGTCGCGGTGATCAACGTGGGCGCCGCGACCGAGGTCGAGATGAAGGAAAAGAAGGCACGCGTGGAGGACGCTCTGAATGCGACTCGCGCCGCCATCGAGGAAGGCATTGTGCCGGGGGGCGGCACCGCGCTGGTGCGTTGCCAGGGCGCACTCGACAAAATCGAGCTGGATGAGGAGGAGGCCGCCGGTCTCGGCGTCCTGCGCAAGGCAGTCGAGTCGCCCGTGCGTCAGATCGCGGCCAACGCCGGTATCGAGGGCGCCATCGTGATTGACAAGGTCCGCTCATCCAAGGGTGCGACCGGCTACAACGCCGCAACGGACGACTACGAAGACCTGCTGAAGGCAGGCGTGATCGACCCGGCCAAGGTTGTTCGCTGTGCGCTGCAAAATGCGGCATCCGTGGCAGGCCTGATGCTTACCACCGAGGCGATGATCGCCGAAAAGCCCAAGGAAGAGGTTCCTCCGGCCGGTGGCGGCATGGGCGGCATGCCCGACATGGGCATGTAGTCCGGGGATCTGTAGCAAGCGCCGTCTAGACGGCGTACAAGAGGTCGGGTTGTCCGGTGGCATGTGTCACCTGACAGCCTGGCCTTTTTTGTTGTCCTGCAGACGTCTTGCACCGTCACAATCCCCCTTGCCCGCCACCCAACCAACCCCAACCGCCGTCGCAAGCACCACCCCACGGAGGGGCCGCCGAGCTGCCTCGATGCTGCGCTTTCTCGCGATCTTTGGGGGCATGGTGGCAGGCGCCCATGGGTACTTTCTGGTCCGCCTGGTGTACGAGCCCCACCTTCCGGCGGGAACCACGCACGCATTGACCGCCCTCGTGACCGGCCTCGGGGCCCTACTCTTTGCGTTGCCCTTCGTCACCCGGCTGTGGTCGCCCGCGCGGACGCGGCCTGTGGCGCTTGTCGGCTACGCATGGATGGGTATGGCCTTCTACCTGCTGCTGGGACTGTGGGCGTCGGACCTGCTCCTGTGGGTGACGCGCCTCTCAGGCCTAGAGGTCGCCCGCAACCGGGCCGCCCTGGTATTCGGCTTGGCAGCCGTGGCGTGCGCCGCTGGCATGTTCACGGCGCTGCGCACCCCCGCCGTGCGCCGGCTTGAAGTGCGCCTGCCGCGCTGGCCCGAGCGCCTGTCGGGCTTTCGGATCGTCCAGCTTAGCGACATTCATATCGGAGCGCTGCTCCAGCGGCGCTTCGCCCAGGCGATCGTGGATCGATGCAATGCGTTGGAGCCGGATCTGGTCGCCATCACGGGGGATGTGGTCGATGGCCGGGTACAGCACCTGAGACCGCACGTGGCACCCTTCGCTGCGCTTAGGTCGCGCCACGGAGTGGTCGGTGTGCCGGGCAACCACGATCACTATGCCGGGGCGCGCGCGTGGCTCACCCACTTCGAAGAGCTCGGCATGCGGATGCTCAGCAACGAGCACATCGTCATCGAGACGCGCGACGCTGCTGTCGTAGTGGGGGGAGCCGACGACCGTTCTGCCAGCCACGCGGGCGACGACGTGGCCGGCACCTTCGCCGCAGCCCCTGCCGGACCGCGCATCTTGCTGGCACACCACCCGCAAACGTTCGAGCAGGCAGACACCCACCGGGTTGCCCTACAGCTATCGGGGCACACACATGGGGGACAGATGTGGCCGTTCGTATACTTCGTCCCCCTCCAGACTCGCTTCGTGGCCGGGCTCTACCGAGACGGGGAAGCGGCCCTGTACGTCAGCCGTGGGACCGGATTCTGGGGGCCGCCCATGCGCTTGTTCGCTCCGGCCGAGATCACCGAACTGGTGCTGATGGCTGCCACGAGCGGCGAACCCAAGTGATCCTCCTGCCGCAACAGTAGGAATTCTCGCCGCATGCCCGGGACTCAAGCAGCGCGGTCGAGTCCTTCTCCCTTCCACGCTGGCGCGTGATTTGCCCATGGATGCGGAGCAAACCTTGACCCGGAAGCCCTGAAACGGGACAACCGTCGGCGGTTGTGTCGCGGCTACTGACCTACGCGGGCGTCTTCCTGGTCGCCATGTCGACGCTCATGCTCGAAGTGCTGCTGACGCGCATCACGAGCGTCATCGCCTGGTACCACCTGGCGTTTTTCGTCATCTCCCTCGGAATGTTGGGCATGACTGCAGGCGCTGTGCTGGTGTTCACCGTTCCTGCGCTGTTTTCGCCCGAAACACTTGCACGACGTTTGACCCAATCGGCACTCGGCTACGGGCTGTCGGTCCCCATCTGCGTGGGCCTCGCCATGGCCACCCCGATGGCAAACGTGATCGACCTCATGACCTTCCTGGGTCTGCTGGGCTCGGGCGCGATCCTGGCCGTCCCTTTCATCCTTGGCGGGGTCACTTTAACCCTGGCGCTGACCCGTGCCGGTCTACCGCCCAACTGGGTCTACGGGGTGGACCTGTGCGGCGCGGCCTGCGGGTGCGTCGCGATCATCGCCCTGCTCAGCGACATGGACGCACCCAGCGCCGCGATCGCCGCTGGAGCCATAGGCTGTGCGGGGGCTGCGTGCTTTGCCTTCGCGGATCAGGCCCGGCAGGCGCAGAGCTGGGGCCGTGCCCGTGGACGACGGGCCGCGCTGATGGGCGCGCTCGCACTGGCCGCGCTCTCGGCGGTCAACAGCGCCCAGTCACACAGGCCATTCCGACCCGCTTGGGTCAAGAGCCTCCTCGAGCATCCGGGCTGGTTCGCCGTCTGCGAGTGGAACAGCTACTCGCGCGTCACAGTCGATCACGAGACGTTCACCCCACCAGCTTTTTGGGCCAAAGGGAGCAACACGCCCGAACCGCTGCTGGTCCCGCGCAGACAGCGGGTCATCCGCATCGACGGAGCCGCCGCCACCGTGATCACGGAACTCGGCGGCAACCCGCGCGACCATGCTTACCTGGAATGGGACATCAGCGGCTTTGCCCACCGTCTACGCCCGGTGGGCGCAGCCGCGGTAATCGGAGTTGGAGGCGGCCGTGACGTCCTGGCCTCGCTTCAAGCAGGGCACCGGCCGGTGCTCGGAGTCGAGCTCAATCAACTTATCATCGATCTCCACCACGGGCCGTTTCGCGCGCTCTCCGGATTGGCGGAGGTGCCTGGTGTGCAACTGGTGGCCGACGAGGCCCGCAGCTACTTCGCGCGTACGCGCGACCGCTACCGGGTCCTGACCATGTCCCTGATCGACACCTGGGCATCGACCGGCGCAGGCGCCTACAGCCTGTCCGAAAACGGCCTGTACACCCGAGAAGCCTGGAACGTGTTCCTCGACCGGCTCACGGACGATGGTGTGTTCACGGTGTCCCGTTGGTACGTGGCCAACTCGCCCGGCGAAACGGCACGCATCCTGGCCCTCGCGATGGAGACCCTGTTCACCCGCGGGGTCGACAAACCCAGGCGCCACATCATCATGGTGCAAAACGAGCAGGTCTCCACACTCTTGCTCGGCCGAGAGCCGTTCTCCGCCGCCGACATCGACACCGCGCAACGTGAGGCAGGTGCCAAGGGCTTCAACATGCTGGTCACGCCGCGACGGCTCCCGGCGCACCCGATGCTCAAGGCGCTGGCCGAGATCGAAGACCGCGACGCGCTGTGGAAGTGGACGGCGTCCCAGGCCCTCGACCTGACCCCGCCCACCGACAGCCGACCCTTCTTCTTCAGCATGCTAAAACCGAGCACCTGGCTGGATGATCGCGCCGACGTCGATGCGATGGATTTGCCGCAGCTGGGTAACCTTCAGGCCACGCAGACGCTGCTCTATGCGACGCTCGTTAGTCTGCTGCTAACCCTGGTCACGATCGTCCTGCCGATCTCTCTCAGACGCACCAGCCTGCGCCCCTACGGCCGCCGAACCACCTGGGCAGCATGCAGCTATTTCGCGCTCATCGGGCTGGGCTTTATGTACGTGGAGATGGGCATGCTGTCCCAGCTGAATGTCTTCCTGGGGCACCCCACCCTGGCACTATCGGTGCTCTTGAGCGGCATCATCTTCTTCACGGGCACCGGCAGCATGCTCAGCGGCCGCCTACGCGTCGACCACGTCCACACCGTGCGGCTCTATCCTCTAGCACCGGCCGCCTTGGTGCTCTTAGCCGGCCAAGCGATGACCCCAGTGATGGGTGCCTTTGCTGCCGAGGACACGCCGGTACGCATCGTCGTGAGTGTCGGCCTGCTGGCGCCACCCGCCCTGGCCATGGGTCTGTGTTTTCCGATGGGATTGCGGCTGCTCGAACGCCTGGAGGCCCAGGTGCGCCGCAGGCTCGCAGCCGACGGTTCCGCGACGAGTGAAGACATTGCCCTGGGCCCGTGGATGTGGGGAATCAATGGTGCGTTTGGCGTGTGCGCGAGCGGGCTGGCGCTTGGCACCTCGATGGTCTGGGGGATCGGGACCACGCTGATGGTCGGAACCATCTGCTACGCCGCCTTGCCCATCACGACGACTTTGCTCGATCGCGCTTGTCGCTAAGCTTGGCCGCCCCACCGGCCGCCAGAGCCCGCACGAGATGCCCCATCTTCGGGTGCTCCGGCTCCACATCCACCCCGATGCCGTGCTCGGCCAATGCTTCACTCGTGATGGGGCCCACGGAGGCAACCAGTGCGCGAGTCCTTAGAGCAGTCTTCAGCGCATCCAGGCACCCGGCTCCTTCGGCGACCTGAAATAGGTGCCGAAGCTGCTGCTGGGAGGTCACGAGCAGCCCATCGGCGTCCCCATCGCACAGCGCCGCCGCCGCCCGGGCCAACGGCTCGATGTCATCGGGAAGCCGCCAAGCATACACGGGAACCGGCAGCACGCGCCCGCCTCGGCTGCCCAGGGCGTCGAGCAGCGCCTGATTGCGGACGCCGTACTCCTGCACGACCACGCGCTTGCCAACCAGGCTCAGTTCCTCACCATCGATCTCGGCCAAGAGGTCCCGCCACGTGTTCGGCTCCGGGGCCACCAAAGTCGCGGACAACCCCATCCGCTTGAGCACCGCGACCGGCTTAGGACCACGACACAGCAGCGTCCGCTCGCGCAGCACCTTCGCAAACGCTTCACGTGGATGCCGAAGAGCCAAGACATCACATAGCATCTCAAAGCCGACGCCCGTGAGCAGGACCAGCACCTCGAAATGTCCTGCGACGAGGTCGTCCGCGTGGTCGAGGGCCTCGGTCTGATCGGCGAGCGGAGCCTCCTGCATGCTGGGTGCAGAAATCGCCCGCAAGTCATGACGCTCAAGCATCCGGACCAGCTCGGCCGCCCGCCGACTCTCCAACGTCACGATCCGTAGGGGCTGCATCCCCCAAGTCTAGCCCAGAACGATCACCGACGCCCCGCCCATCTCCCGTGCCGCCCGGGCGTGCGACTTTCGGGTAGGATAGACCGACGAGCGAAGATCGTGTGGGCATCGCGAGGGGCGATGCTCGGGCGTGCCAGAACGCGAGGACCGCGATCTAGTACGGGTGCCCCGCGATATTGCAGCGTCTCGAGCACACCTCGCGCCCCCACCGGCCGCACAAGACCGCCGGTGGGGCGGTCTTGGATACGCGACCCATGCAAGCCAGAGCGCAGGCTGGTATGCTCGCCCGGTGGCTTGTCCTGGGGTAACGACTCGGTGGCTCGCGCGGGCCGGCTTGGCGCTCGCCATCGCATGCGGTAGCTCGACCGACTCGGACTCGCAGGACGACCTCGAAGGAGATTCCGGCAGCTCGCCAATGACCGGCGACGCTGCTGTCGACGGGGGCGATGCTTGTAGCCCGTGTCCCGCCGATGGCAGCCCGCGGTCGGGCGAATGCCCCTGCGATGCGACGAGCGCGCGCATGCGACTCGCTCCCGCCACAGACGACTTCTACGCGATGCCCTGGCCGCACACATCGCGCCTCACGGATGACGGCACCCTGGACCTGACCGGGTTCCCCTTTCCAACGAGCTCGCTGTATCTGCGGGACAACCTGCCCATACTCGCCGATGGCGCGCGCGGCTTTGGCACCACTGCTGCCATCCTGATGAGCTTCGATGCACCCCTCGACCCCGATAGTGTCGAAAGAGACGCTGCCGAGTCGGTCGGAGACGATGCCCACCTCGCATTGGCCAACATCGATCCCGCTTCACCTGGGTTCGGCGAGCGGATCCCCGTCACCTGCAGCTACCGCGACGCGGCCAGCGACTTCAACCCACCCCACTTCCTGTCATGTTTGCCGCTCCCCGGTTTTCCGCTTCGCCCCAACACCCTCCACGGACTGTTTCTCACGGAGGCGATCCTGGCGGCGGACGGCGAGCCGCTACAAATCGCCACGCTGCTTGCGGCGGACGCGCGCCCCGGCGCCTCTTCCCCGCAAGAAGCGCTACTCGAAAGCTACGATCCCTTCGTCGACTTCGCCGACTCCGAACTGGACGACCTGGAGCGCGTCGTCGGGGGCACGGTCTTTCGCACACAGGACCCGGTCGCGCCGATGCGCGCAATAGCCGCACTACTTGAAGAACGGGCGGCCCCGGCCCTCGACGGCAACCTGATGGAGTCGCAAGAAACCGCCGGTGACCCGGACGAACAGAGCGGTTTCACCGCGCTGGAAGGTGTCTACGAGGCGCCCATCTTTCAAGCCGGCCAAACCCCCTACAACGCGGGCGACGGGGACATCCGCTTCGATCGAGATGGGGTGCCGATCATCGCTTCCTTCATGAAGCTGCGGGTGGTGATCTCGATACCGGACGGCGAGATGCCGGCGGAAGGCTGGCCCCTTGCCCTCTATCACCACGGCACGGGGGGCGATGCCGGCAGCTTTGTCCGGGCCGGCCACGCCCATCACCTGGCCGCGGCCGGCGTCGCGATGGCGGGCATCGACGCCCCGGTCCACGGACGACGCAAGCCGGCGGACGCCGACCCCACCTTCCTTTTCTTCAACATCCAAAACCTGCTCGCCCTGCGCGACAACGTTCGCCAAGGGGCTGCGGACTTGATCGTGCTCAAGCGCTTCGCGCTCTCGCTGGACGTCCCGGCGGACGAGTCGCCGACGGGCTCGCGGCTCACGTTCGACCAGGACAAACTCTTCTATATGGGTCACTCCCAGGGAGGCTTGACCGGCCCATTGATGCTGGCGGTCACCGACGGCTTCAAGGGGGCCATGCTGTCCGGAGCGGGCGGTTCGATCGTCACCTCCATCGTCCACAAGAAGCAGCCGGTGGATCTCCTGGCGGCGGCTAGAGTCCTGATCAACATCCCTGCGGCCGAGCCCCTGGACGCGTTTCATCCTGTGCTCGCCGTCGTCCAGGCATTCACCGAGCCCGCCGACACAAGCAACTTCGCGCCCTACTTCTTTCGCTGGGACGGTGGCCACGCGCTCGACGTATGGGCCACCCAGGGCATGAGGGATGCTGAGGTGCCGCCGCCAATCGCCGACGCCTTCATGACCGCGGCGGGCTTGGAGCCGCTCGATCCGGTCGCGGCGCTGGCCGAAGGCCTCGCCCTGCGGGGCGTTTCGGGGGTCGAAGGGCCAGTATCGGAAAACCTCACGGGTGCCGATGGCCAGCCCTATACGGGAGTCTTCAGCCAATACCCGGACGGCGACCACTTCATCGTCAGCCGGGATCCGGCCGTCGAGACCCAGCTGACCGCCTGGTTCTCCAGTCTGGTCGCCGGTCGCGGCGCACTACCGCCCTAGTGCCTCGAAAGCCCTCTTTTTACGAAGAAATGTGGGCTTTTCTGGAGCGGAATGGGCCGTTGCGAAGGCCCCCTTCGGGGGCTATGGTCTCACCATTGCCTGGCGCGCCGAGTCACGCGCGCCGGTGCAACGTGCGATGAGGTGCCCCATGTATCTGCCATTTGTCTACCTGCTGGTAGCATTGTCGGCGAGTCAACTGCTCGCCTGCGATGACAGCTCCGACCAGGCTGGCGCGAACGTCCCCACAGCGGGCAACGGCGACGGAGACTCCGCCACGAATCCGGACGCGCCCACAGCGGGAAGCAACACCGATGACCTGCCAGCTGCACCATGCAAGGTGCAGCCGGAAGACTTCGCCCTCGATCAAACGACCATGAGCGAGGGCGGCCTGTTCGCGGTCAAGATCGTCGGCGCCGAGCCGGCGCCTCCCGCCAAGTTCGACAACGCTTGGGATGTCCAGATCGTTGGCCCGACGGGCGACCCCATGGAGGGTGCCACGATCAAAGAGGTCAAGCCGTGGATGCCGGCCCACGGTCACGGCGCTGGCTACGTGCCGATGGTCACGGCCACAGAGGCAGGGGCCTTTAACGTGGACCCCCTCTATCTTTGGATGAGCGGTGGGTGGACGGTGACCTTCACGGTAGAAGTCGGCGGCCAGGCTGAAGACGCCGTCGTCGACGTGTGCATCCCGCAGTAGGATTCTGGCAGACAACTGTGCCACTTGCCGGGCACCTACCAGGTTGATACTGACCGGCGTGCGGCGATCAGGAGTGCGAATGGGCAGTGTGGCGCAACGTGGTGTATTGGCAGGTGGGTTGGCAATGGCTATTGGACTGGCAACGGTACTGGCGTGCGGAGACGACGGGGGCAATGCCCCCGCCCCTGAATGCCTTCCGGAACTGCCGCGCGACTGCAACATCGTCTGGCAGAACTACGACGCCATCTGGGACAATGCCTTCAGCAGCTGCGGGTCCGCAACGACAGGCGGATTCTGCCACGGCGCCGAAGGGCAGATGGCAGGCCTGCTGATGAGCGACAAAGACACCGCGTACGATTCCTTGCTAGGTGGGAACGACGGCCGGGCCCGGGTAATCCCGGGAGACCCCGAGTGCAGCACCCTTGTCCAGCGCATCGAGAGCGAGGATGCGGCGTTCCAGATGCCCCCCGGCGGACGCATGACGGCCCCCCAACGTTGCTCGATCATCCAATGGATCGCCCAGGGAGCGAACAGAGATGACCCACCCCCCTCGCAATAGAACACCCGGTCGAGGCAACGTCTGCCTCCTACGTGGAATCGCCCTCCTGCTGGCGCTGCTGATAGGATGTGGCGGTGAAGACGAGCCTATGGGAGTCGCCGGTGCGGTACTCCCCCTTGAGGAGCTCCAGGACCCGGAGACCTGCAAAGAGTGTCACGAGGACCACCACCGCGAGTGGGCCAGCAGCATGCATGCGTACGCCGCCGAGGATCCTATCTTCCTGGCGATGAACCGCCGAGGCCAGGAGGAGACCGGCGGCGAGTTGGGAGACTTCTGCATCGGCTGCCACGCACCGATGGCGGTCCGCATGGGAATGACCACCGATGGCATGAACCTGGACGAGGTTCCGGACAAGCTGGAGGGCGTGACCTGCTACTTTTGCCACAACGTGGAGTCTGTCGCCCAGAACCACGACAACCCCCTTGGCCTGCCCGCCAACAATCCCTTGGTGTTGGCAAACGATGCGGTCATGCGCGGTGGCATCGACGACCCCAAGCGTCCTTCGGCACACGAGGTGGCCTACTCGGATATCCACGACGGCAACCGCCCGGAATCCGGCCAGCTCTGCGGACCGTGCCATGACATCGTGACCCCCGCCGGTGTGCACCTGGAGCGAACCTTCAAGGAATGGCAGGACAGCGTCTTCAGCCGCACAGACCGCGATAGTTTCGACTCGTGTATCGGCTGCCACATGGACAGCCGCGACGGGCTGATTGCCAAGACCGACGAAGTACCGCTCGCGTCACGAACCAACGGCTTCCATAGCCACCTCATGCCTGGCGTCGACACCGCCCTGACCCCTTTTCCGGACATCGACGTCCAGGTAGCCGCCATCGAGTGCGCTCTGGCGGAGGCCGTCCAGATCACCGAATTGCAGGTAGCACCCGACGGGATGGTGACCATGCTGATCGAGGCCAACGTGGGGCACGGCTGGCCCACCGGGTCGGCTCAGGATCGGCGCGCATGGATCGAGGTGAAAGCCTTCGACGCTGCCGGCAACATGCGGGTTGGAATCGGCGCAGTCGCGGACAACGAACCGCTCCCAACCCGCGAACAGGACCCACAGCTCATCGTGATGCGCGACTTCTTGTACGACAGCAGCGGCCAAGAGGTACACATGTTTTGGGAAGCCGCGCCGTCGGATATGTTCATGCAGGGCTACGAGAGCACAACCCTGCCGATCACGCCGCCGGGAGAAGCGGGGGCACCCCCGGCGCCCCACTTCATCGAGCGAACGGTCAGAACCTTCATGAACCCCGCCCGCGTCGAGGCCAGGGTGAAGATCCGCCCGCTTGGCTTCGAGCTCATCGACGACCTGGTGGCGAGCGGCCATCTGCCCGCCGACAACGACTTCAAGTCCAAGATCAAGACCTACACGCTCAACCTGGCACAGGTGGTCTGGACGCTCGAGGACAACGGACCCGGCGGAACCGCCACGGCTCCCGCCGCCCGTCCCTTGGGGTGCCCGAGTCCCTGGCTCTGCAAGCTGTATCCTGAGAACGAGCAGTACTGCCGGTAGCGATGGGCCAACAAGGGCCGTCGCGCTACCGTAAGCCCGCATCCATCACCAAGGCACGTGATGGGCTGTTGACCGAAGCGAGTACGCTGTGGGTTCGAGCGGTTGTGCGAGGGCGCGCGAGTTGCTGAGATATGCGGGCTCTGATCATTGATCACAAGTGGTTTCAATGACAGCGGACGCGCCCTGTTCCAT
>JAPPOR010001069.1 GCA_028817905.1 Myxococcales bacterium | reverse complement strand
GACGACTAGCTAGGATGGTCATGGTGTACCTTGGGGCTGCCAACCGCGACGCCGCACGTTGGGAGGAACCAGAGCGGTTCGACTTTGAACGCGAGCGCGACCGTCACATGGCGTTCGGCTTCGGTGTGCATACCTGCATCGGCGCGCTTCTCGCCCGCCTGGAAGCCCAAGCGGGACTCGATGCGCTACTCGATCGATTGATCGCATGGAGCCAGGGAAAGGTCGTGCACGTCGACTGCCCTCGGGAATCTTGCTCGGATTCAGGGAGCTGCCCCTGGTGTTTCGATAGCCCAATCGCGCCCCCTCTCACCATGACGCCTCGTGCGGCTCGACGTTAGCGAGCGGTGCGTATTGTAGAGCGATGACCACGACGAACGAGGCTGACCATCACCAGGGTGACCGCCCTGCAGCCCGAAGCATGGCGGCGCTGTTTGTGCTGACGATGCTCATGGGCGGGGTGGACGCGTACGCCGCCTTGCCGCTGTTGCACGGCCCGCTTGCGGATATCTATCAACATCGGGGAACCGTCATGTTGGGAGGGCTGATGCGCTTGCTCATGGCCATCGGCGTCGTTGGCATCGCCCTCGCGTTTCTACCCGTGGGCCGCCGCCACAACGAGACCCTCTCGTTCGCCTACCTCAGCTTCCGGATCGCCGAATGTGTCCTGCTGGCGCTGGGCGCATGTGCACACGTGTTCCTGATCCGGTTCAGCCACGACCTCGCCCAAGCGGGCCCCCATACCTCGGAAACGTTTGCGATCCTGGCCACGGCTAGCTTGGAATTCACCCAGGTCACCTACCAAATGGCCATGACGATCCTCGGCATCTCGGGCGTGCTTCATTGCGGGCTGATGTACCAGGTGCAGCTCGTTCCCCGTGCGATCTCCGCGCTCGGCTTGGTCGGGTACTTGCTGCTCTTCGCCAGCGCCCCACTCGACCTCGCAGACGTTGTGGATACCCGCGACGGCATGGGCGCCCTCATGTATGTGCCCGGTGGACTGTTCGAGCTGGTCGTGCTGCCCGTGTGGCTGGTCTGGAAAGGTTTTCGTCCGAGCTAACCATGCCCAGAGCGTAGCGAGGATCCGTCCCAGCCCGACGAGTTATGGAAGCCTGCGGATTCCGATGACGACCTCTCGACGAGTCTGGGTGAGGCAGATCCAGCCGCCCATCACTGCCCGGAGCACCGCAGGTGCGACCTAGAATCCTTGATTCAACACCAACAGAGAATGGTGAGTTCTCCAAACTTGACTCATCTGTAGACGAGATCGCTGGTCAAGGATTCTAGGTGGCCAGAAAGAAGCCACCTTCCACGGGTATCACTTGCCCCGTCACCAGGGCGTTGTGCGTCAGCAGGGCGATGATCGAGTCCGCCACGTCCTCCGGTTCGCACACCTTGCCGAGCGCCGCGCGCCCTTCAGCGTTGCGCTTCGCCGTAGCGTAGGCCGCCCCCAGCCCATCCTGCAGCCACTCGCCCGCGATGAAGCCCGGGGCAACCCCGTTCACGCGCACCTTGGGCGCCAACGCACGCGCCAGACTGATCGTCAGATTGTGTAGCGCAGCCTTGGACATGCAATAGGGGATCGAGCTTCCCATCCCACGCAGCCCGGCGATCGACCCAACGTTCACGATCGCGCCACCGTCACCAGCCGCCAACAGCGGTGCGGCGGCTCGCGCACATTGGAAGGGCCCCAAAGCATTGACAGCCATGATCCGATGGAAGTCCTCAGCGCTCCAGCCATCCAGGTTCCGGTGGTCGCAAAACAGCGTCGTCCCGGCATTGTTGACCAAGTAGTCGAGCCGATCGAACGCAGCCACCGTCTGGTCGACGAACGAGCGCACCTGCTTGTCGTCCGACACGTCCGCCTTGACAGCAAGCGCTCGACCTCCCCCGGCCTCGATCTGAGCAACCAGCTCGTCGCCCGCGGCGACGGACCGGCTGTAGTTGACAGCAACCGCACACCCACGCGCTGCGAGCCGCAACGCGGTCGCGCGCCCAACGCCGCGCGTCCCACCGGTCACCAATGCCACCTTGCCCTGAAGATCGTTGTTGTCTCGTTGTTTGGTCGCCGCCATCCTCACGTCCCTTCGATACGCCGCGCGCAGTCTTGCGCGCCTGCACCGGACGCGCAAGTGCTAGTACGACTTGGTCACTACCGTCGTGATGGGGCGCGCAGGACCCGGCTTTCACAGGGTCCGCGGCCGATCAAGGAAGGGTGGATCCCTTTCGAAGAGGCCGCAGACGCTGTGGAAACCGGGGACAAGCGAGGCGCGTGTCGAATTGATCGAGTCGTGACTGGCACCCCTTCAAAATTCTGCGGGAGGGCGTCCGGCACGCTGCCGAATGGCGTCTATCGCGCGCCGTACGGGACCAACCGACAGCAGGCGCCGTTCAAGGCGTCGCTTGCCAGGAAAATCCAATAGTGACAGCGACGCCAGAATGGTGAGCACCCCCTGCCCCGGAAGCACCAACATGGCGATTCCAGCCACGAGCAACAAGAACCCCAAGGCGTTCTTCAGCACGATGAGCAGGGCGTGCACCAGTGGGTGACGATAGCGCTCGCGCACCATCAGCCCGCGAGGCCGCGTGAAGTAATCCGCCGGCATCCGGATCACCAGGACCGGCACCAGCACGATGCCGGCAATCAGCACAAACACGGAAAGCCCCAGCATCCAAGGCATGAAGTCGGCATGGAGGAGATCTTCCAGTGGGAGGTGCAACATCGAGGACCAGGTGCGATGTGAAGGGTGCTGCGGGCTGAAGCATACTCCCGCACCCGCGCAAACGCCGCATGTCCTTTCTTCCAGTACGACGGGAGTCTGGTCCAACCGCTTGCCGGCCCACCACCCGCTAGGCTAACGTTACGGCCTTGGGGGGGCGCCAGCCGATGCCAACATGACCACGCTCAGCGACGACCTGGATGCCTGGCTGCTGGGAGTGATCCAGGCACGTATGCCCAACGCCGAGCATCGCTCCGTAGAAACCGTCACGGCAGTCACCACACTACTCGCTCGCGTGGCCTATGCCGACGGTCAATACACCGACGAGGAACGCCTGCGAGTTCGTCAGGAGCTATCGCTCGTGCTGGGCATGGATGACGCCGACGTCGAAGCGGTGTGCGCCGCCCTGGGCGAAGACATTGCACGACTGTCGGCGCTGCCCGTCGAGCCTGCCACAGCCGTGCTCAAGGCACGCTTCGATCCACATATGCGCGCCGACGCCGTCAAGGTCCTGGTCGAGCTGGCGGCGGCCGACCGGGACTTTTCCCCGGCCGAGGTCGGGCGCATCCGCGAGGTGGCGGTGCAGCTCGACGTCGCGGCCGATCTGGTGAGTGCATTGCTAGCGCGCGCGCATCAGTTGGCCAGCAGTCAGGAATAGGGCACCGCCACTCACTGGCATGCCCTGGTGGTCGGAACTCGCCAAGCCACTG
>JAPPOR010000795.1 GCA_028817905.1 Myxococcales bacterium | reverse complement strand
TCCGTATTTGCTAGGGCGGCGAAAGCCGTGTGAAGTCGAAGGACAAGCGAGGCGACGCAGAGTTCATGAATCATCCGGGCTAGGCCGAAACTTCCCTTCTGGAAGCTCCAGGCCAGCTTCCTTTGTCCTCGGAGAGGGCCACGCGGCCCTCTCCCCCCGCCGGGCCCCCCCTCCTGTGGCGGGTCGCGGGCGCCTAGCTAAGGTACCAAGCTGGCTGAAAGAACCGCTCAGGTGTCGAGGCAATAGGCGAGCTGCGCATCGGGCTCGACGCAGACGCCACCACCGCAAAAGAGGCTTTCGCATTCGTTGCCTTCGGCGCAGCGAGTACCGAGCGGCTTGCGCGCGGCACAGTTCGCCGCATCGATCATCAGGTCGGGATTGGGGCAGTACATGCCCTCCTGGCAGTTCAGGTCCGTGAAGCAGAGCTCGCCAACTCCACCGCGGGGCGTGCACGTCCAGGTGAACGCGGATATCGGCAGACAAGCCGTAGTTGCGATCCCGGTGCATGACGCCAAGCTGGCCGCAGCGACTTCCGGCGCCGTTCCCCGGAGGCCCGGACTGCAGCTCTGGCCGGGTGACACCGTGCCCCGAAAGACGCTGGTTATTCCGCTAGGGGAGGCCATAAAGGCCGCCAACGAAGGATCGCATGTCGCCGCGAGCTCTTCGGCGCGACCTAGGGCCGCGGCCGCGGCCCCAGTATCGAACCCGGTTTTCGGATCCTGCGACATGGCATCGAAGTAGACCTCTTCCCGACAGGCCGCACTCAGCTCGGTTTCACACGCCGCGCGGTCGCGACCCGGGCTATCGCAACAGTGCTGCTCGCCCGCGCACTGGATCTGGGCAAGGCGCGCGCACATCTGGCCGGGCTGGATGTTGTTGCGGTTGGGGTCCGAACCCGCGTCGAAGCCAGGCTCCGACGATGCTGGGGGGTCGCCGCTCGACACTGCCGGATCACTCGGGTCATGGGGCGTCTCGGACGACTGGGAAGGCTCAGGCACCCCGCCAGACGCCGGAGGGCCCTGTGGCGCAGGCTGCATGCCGCCGCCGCTCGCACCGCCTCCTCCCATACCGGCCATGGTCTGCACGGGGGGCTGCTGGCCGTCCTGAAGGGGACTGGTCGCCCTCGGGCTCGGAGCCGCCCCCGGTGACGACGGGTCGGCGAGCGACCACGTCGGTGGCAACACATATTCCGGTGCCGCCGGCCCGCATCCGATGACGAGCCATGCGGACAACAGAAGACCCGCTCGGCATAAGCCAGCAAAACCGCAATCAACGCACCGGTCGCAGACGGGGCGCCCGCCGCGTTCGGGGCAATTCCGCCCAACAATGCACCGCACCGCTTATCGATAGCACAGCCGCGGCCGAACTGGCACAGGGGAAAGCCCTCAAGGGCCAACCCCAGTCCGCCCCGGTGAGGGCGCCAAGCAGCCCCCCGAGGGTCGCCAGCCCACTAGCTAGCTCTCAACAGCAAATGCCACGAGCTGGCCGTCTGGTCAATAGTGAGCGGCCCCCTGGCCCGAACCATCAATCGAGACCGAAAGGGGTCGCCTTGACCAGGAAAATCATGAGCATTTTGAGTGAAGTGCGGTCGAGGTGGTTCTCGTTACGATGCCGCTGCGGGTCTGGGGATTGGAGTCCCACCTTTCGCGCAGAGCCCCGCCAAATCTAGTTGGCGGTCAGGATGCGCTGGATTCCGCGGGCTGAGTGGGCCAGCAACGCATCGCGGGCCACGCCGCCCCCCAGTGAGGACAGAAACATCGCCTTTCCGAAGCAGTCGAGCGTCCGTACAGCCACATCGTCCCCTTGCAGCCCCTGCCCTGGCAGCCGTGGCGGTGCGCCCCGGGCGACGAGCGGCGCGACAGCGCCCAGTTCCTGACACAGGCCGTCCTCCCCCGCCCAGGCCACGAGTAGGCCCTCGTGGTCGCTCAGGGCGACCGCCGCCAGCCGTCCCCTCTGCAAGGTGCTCTCGAGTTGAAACCTGAGCGCTAGACCGTGTTCGTCGCTGCGCCGTGCGCGGCGCTCAGCGCGGAGATTTTCCATAAAGCAGCCACCTCTAATGTAGGTAAACGTAGGCACACACTACCGGCTCGCCCGGGCGCAGGTCAAAAACGGGGCAAAAATCGCTGGCTTGGGGCTCTCCCTGGCGTAAGACTCGCCCGCATGCCGCTGTCGCAGCTCCTATCGGACCACCGCGTGATCGTTTGCGTGGGCTCGGGCGGCGTGGGAAAGACGACGACTTCCGCAGCCCTCGCCATGCGGGCGGCTTGCGAGGGCCGGCGGGTCCTGTGCCTGACCATCGACCCAGCCCGCAGGCTCGCCAATAGCCTAGGACTGGAAGCACTTCGGACCGAAGAGCAGGTCGTGGATGCCAGCTTCTTCGAGCAGCAGGGGGTTCGCTGCGAAGGTCACCTTTCGGCCATGATGCTCGACATGAAGACCACCTTCGATGGTCTCGTGGAGCGCTACAGCAAGAGCGCGGCCCAGCGAAAGCGGATCCTCAAGAACCGTATCTATCAATACGTGTCCACCTCCCTGGCCGGGACCCAGGAATACATGGCGATGGAGAAGCTCCATGCCGTGCGGGGCGATGACCGCTTCGACCTCATCGTGCTGGACACGCCGCCGACAACCAATGCATTGGACTTCCTGGAGGCTCCCCAAAGGCTCGTGGGCGCGATCGACTCACCCGTTATGCGCTGGTTTGCAGAAGCGCTGGATGGCGACGCGGAGGGCTTCGGCTTCGTTGGCAAGGGAACCGCCTTCGTGCTCAAGGGCCTGGCGCGCTTCACGGGTGCCGACTTCTTGCATCTGGTGCGCGAATTCATCAGCGAGCTCAACGCCCTGTTCGGCGGCTTCAGAAGGCGCGCCGAGGCGGTCTATGAAGACCTGCGAGGAGACGACGTCGCCTTCATAGTCGTGACCAGCCCCACGCCCGCCACCGTGGCGGAAGCGATCTACCTGGGCGACCGCCTGGCCGACTATGGCATCTCACCCAAGGGCTTGGTCGTGAACCGAGTCCATCAGGGCGTCGCTGAGCTTTCGCCGGAGTCGGTGCTTTCCCGAAAGGTTGCCGAAGAAGTGGGGGAAGCGCGCGGACCTTCCCTGTGGGAGGCGCTGGCTTCGGCGGCCGAAGACGCTCGCCTATGGGCGGCCCGCGACCAAGAGGGAATCCGGCGTTTATGCAGTCGGCTGCGTGTGCCGGTCCACTACGCGCAAGTCCCCGCCTTCGATCGCGATGTCCACGACCTGGCCGGGCTTCGCCGAGTGGCCGTGCACTTCGATTGAGTCGCGCCTCCATTTCTGCGAAATTCGACCGCATGTCAAAGACCGAGTTCGCAGCCATTGTGCTGGCCGCCGGCCAGGGCACGCGCATGAAGAGCCAGCAACCAAAGGTGCTTCACTCGCTGCTTGGACGACCGATGGTCAGCTATCCCGTCGCCGCGTCGCTGGCGGCGGGTGCCGACCGGGTAGTGGTGGTCGTGGGCCACGGCGCCGGGGCCGTGACCGCCGCACTGACCGACCGCTTTGGAGACCGGGTGACGACCGCCCTGCAAACCCAGCAGCTTGGAACCGGACATGCCGCTCAGTGTGGCGCCTCAGCCCTGCCTCGGTACGATGGCTACTTTCTCATTCTTCCAGGCGACTGCCCATTGATCACTTCGGAAGTTCTTGGGGCGCTGCTGGATCGGGCCCGCGCCGATGACAGCGACTTTGCGATGATCACGTCGTCGCTACCGGATGCGACCGGCTACGGCCGTGTCATCCGGAACGGTGTCGGTCGCCCTGTTGCCATCGTGGAGGAACGGGACTGCACGGACAGTCAGCGAACAATCACCGAGTTCAACCCTGGCATTTACGTGGTCAAGGCCGAGTTTTTCCGCCAGGAGATCGAACGACTCGATACAAACAATGCCCAGGGAGAGCTCTATCTGACCGACCTGTTGGCACTGGCGAGTAAGAGCGGCACCGTGTCCGACGTCCACATGCCATCCAACGGGCTCCATGGCATCAACGATCGGGCCCAGCTCGTGGCGCGCGAGCGAGACCTTCGCATGGAGATCGTCCACCGCCACCTTGGCGCGGGCGTGACGATCCGCGATCCAGAAACCACCTTCATCGACGCCGACGTGACGATCGAGCCCGATGTAACGATCGAATCGGGGGTCCATCTGCGCGGTCGATGTCACGTCGCGACCGGCGCCCATATCGACACGGGCTGCGTCCTGACCCATGTCACCGTAGGAGCGAACACAAGCGTGCTGCCCTATACGGTCGCCGCCGAGAGCCAGATCGGAGCAAGCGCCCGTATCGGTCCTTTCTCGCACCTGCGGCCCGGAAGCGAGCTGGGCGACGAAGTACACATGGGCAACTTCGTCGAAACCAAGAAGACGGTGATGGCTCGCGGCGCCAAGGCCAACCACCTTGCCTACCTTGGCGATGGCATCGTCGGGGAAAAGTGCAACGTCGGAGCGGGCACGATCTTCTGCAACTACGACGGCTTTAACAAGCATCAAACCGTTCTCGAGGACAACGTGTTTGTCGGCAGCGACTCCCAACTGATTGCCCCCGTCACAGTGGGACGAGACGCTTATGTTGGATCCGGGAGCACGGTCACCCAGGATGTCCCAGCCGAGGCCCTGGCGATCGGCCGTGCCCGCCAGGTCAACAAGCCCGGCCTCGCGACAAGGCTGCGGGCGAAGCTCAAGGCCGAGCGCGACCGGAGAAAAGCGGCAAAGAGCGGCTAGCCCTGATCATTCATGACTTTCGGTTCGGATCCACAGGGCTTTCGGCCACCGACGGGGAGACTGCCCGTATTTTTTAAGGCGGCGAAAGTCCTGTGGAGTCGAAGGACGAGCGGAGCCTCGTCGAAGTCGTGAATGATCATGGCTAGCCCTGCAGCACACGGAGACCGCCACCCGCCCATCGGCCGGTAGCGCCGGATGATTCGACTGCTAGTCTGACCCCGACTGCGGAGGGGTGCTTATGTTTCGCCGGTTTTGGATGGGCGCGGGGAGTGCCCTGTGGGCGCTATTCCTGGGCGCCTGCTTTTCCAGCGTGAGCGACGTCGGGAGCAAGGCCGTAGAGGACCGTCCGGGAAAGAGAAGTGACTCCGACGGCGGCGTTGCATCCCGGGGAAGCGCCGCAGAGGGCGGGTTGGGCTCGCGGGCCATCGCCGGCGGTCGCCTCGACGCTGGTGGCCGTGGCGACCCGCCCACGGTTCGGCCGGCAGTCGGCGATGCCGGCGGCTCGGAGGAACTGGATAGCGTCTGCTCCCGACAGGGCGAGGTCGCAACCATCGATAAGCTTGACCTGCTCTTGGTCGTGGATGATTCGTTTTCGATGCAAGAGGAGCAGGAGGCGCTACGGCGCGAGCTGCCTGCCCTGATCCGTACCCTGGCCACTGGCGTGCGGCGCGATGGCAGCACCTTTCCGCCAGCCAAAGATCTGCACCTGGCAGTGGTATCGACCGATATGGGGCTGCCGAGAGTCAACGGCATCATGAGATGTGATGGTCTTGGCGACGATGGCAGGATGATCGACCAACCGAGGACCTCGGATGAGCGTTGCCAGACGGAAGCCAACCCCTCTCCGTTTCTTAGCTACCGTGAAGGCGACATATCACCCGACCAGGTCGCCATGGAGCTAGGTTGCATCGCAGCCCTCGGCACCGAGGGCTGTGGCTACGAACAGCAACTCGAAGCGGGCCTCAAGGCCCTGTGGCCGGCTGTGGACATCGATCCCACCACGGGCCAACAGTGGGTCGACCCCAACACCGGCGCGCCCAGCAATCGCATTCAGTTTCTGGGCGACGGGACGGGCTTCGGCACGACGGGGCATGGGGACGGAGTCAACGCCGGGTTCTTGCGGAAGGACCCCAAGGACGGGTTGTCACTGCTGGCGATCGTGGTGGTGACCGACGAGGATGACTGTTCCTCGGTCACCACCGGACACTTTGTCCCCAGCCGCAACCTTCCGCCCGGAAGCCCCTACGAGGATCAAGGTCAGAACCTCCGCTGCTTTCTCAACCCGCTCAACCTCTATTCGGTCCATCGCTACGTGGAGGGGTTCAAGGCCCTGCGACCCGGCTACGAGCAGTTGGTCGTATTTGCTGCGATCGCGGGCGTGCCGCCCGACCTGGTCGCTCCCAATGCCCTCGGGAAGGTGGACTTCGCCGACGCGGACGACCGCGATGCCTTCTACACCCGCATCCTGGACGACCCGCGCATGGAGGAACGCGTCGATCCGACGTCACTCGAAGATGGCAACGTCGACACGGACTACCTCATGCCCTCGTGCGAGGGAGACGGTTCGGCAACCAGCCGGGCCTTCCCCCCCAGGCGCATCGTAGAAGTGGCCAAGGGTTTCGGAGAAAACGGGATCGTCCAATCTATCTGCCAGGAAAACTTCGAGCTGGCACTGGGGGCGATCACGAACGTCATCAGTCGCGGACTTGACCGCCACTGCGGCCCCATGTGAACCACGCGCCGGGCGAGCGCACAGTGGGAGCCTTCGCAAGGCTTGATGCCGGCGGGAAGCAGGTGCAGCAGCCGGTCAACGATTGGCAGCCACCGGTGATTGTCCTGGGGCCTGGACACGATGCAATGACACAAAGCGTCAATCTTCAACGATTTCGTTAGGGTCTCGTAACGAATGCGCGGCCAGGCCCTGGTAGCCGTGAACTGGGGCGGCCCATCGTCAGCATCGTGGACCGCCCCCCGGGTTGACCTCTCGAAGGTGGGAGACACGAAATGCGATGCGTACTGCTTGTGTGGGTGCTCAGTGCGGTGGCGAGCGTTGGCGGATGTGACAGTGGGTCGGATGCCGGACCTTCTCCGGAAGCGCTCTCCAGTTCTGAGGGGGCGACGACAGCGGCTTCCACGACGGGTATGGAGACAGTGGTCCCTGCGAGGGCCGGCGCCGCTGCGGCGATGGGGGACGGTACCGAAGACGCGACCACGGGAACGGTGTCTCCGGCCGACGGAACTGCACAGGACGAGCCGATGACTGCTCCAATGATGGCTACGCCGATGATGGCTGCTCCAATGATGGCTACGCCGATGATGGGCAGCATGGCCGGCGCTGGCGGTACGGCCCCCGGCGATGGTGATGCCCCGGATCCGGGCATGGACCCGGCCGCCGGAGAGGAACCCGTCGACGTCGCGATGTCCGACGATGACGGTGCGTGCGACCGAGCGTGCTTGATCGAGTTCATGAGCGGCTACATCGACGCACTGATCGCGAACGACCCAGCCCAACTTCCGGTGTCTGAGAACCTGAAGTACACGGAGAACGGCGAGCTGTCGGAGCTGGGCGACACCGTCTGGGGTACGGCGACCGAATTGGTCGCGGACACGCGTCTGGATTTCGCCGACCCGGTCGAAGGCCAGGTTGCCAGCCATTTTGTCTTCAACGAAGGCTCGACACCGGTGATCTATCAGGTCCGCCTGAAGGTATCCGCCCGTGAGATCACAGAGATCGAAACGATGGCTGTGCGGCGTCAAGGGGCTGCCAATGGGTTCTTCAATGTGAGCAATATGAAGCCAGAGCCGGTGTTCTTTGAGGTTCCTTCACAGCCGGTGTCGCGCGAGGAGCTCAAACAGATCACGGAGCTGTATCTCGACTACCTGGAGGGCGAGAAGCACGGTCGCGACCTGCCGTTTGCCGAGGACTGCATTCGCTATGAGAACGGCGTGGCCACGGCCAGCGGAAGAGGAACCTTTGAGGCCCAAAGCTTCTGGCGGTTTCAGGTGACGCGCCGCATTCTCGTCATCGACGAGGAAGCCGGTATCACATGGGGGATGTTCCCGTTTTCGCAGAGCGCGCGGGCACTTGTGGTCGGCGAAGCGTTCAAAATCATGGACGGTGAGTTCAAGATGATCCAAGCCGTCATGGCCAACCAGCCCGCCAAGGCATGGGACTAGCTGGCGGCGCGACTCGACGATGGAACGGCTCTGTGCAGTATGAACCGCCTGGCGAACGTCTTGCGCATCGCGCCCCAATGGCGTTTCACTTGCCAGGGACCACGAACCGACCATCTCCAAAAGGTCGGGGCACTCGCTCGTCAATGGGTGTGGCGGAAGGGTGCGGTTGGGTTCGGGTCGCGCCTGGTTTCTCGGTCCCGGGAGTGGTGCATGCATAGGGAACGTGTCCTCTTTTTTCATGAGCTTGTGCGCGTACGAGCCGCGCTGTTCACCAGCGCCACACTGCTGATGGTCGGCTGCGTCAGCGACGATAGCGGAGGCGTTGCGGTCCCAATGATGACGTCGCCGGCAACCGTGCCGCCGGAAGCCGCCCCGCCCGGACCGCCCGACCCGGCCAAACATGTGGCCGTACCGGGCCAGTCGAGCGGAGTTTCCCCCGGCAATGAACCGGACCAGCCTTCGAACTCCCAGGCCGACGGAAGGCCACCTGATCGGGGCGCGGCCCCGCCGGAGCGGGAGTCTCCCGGAGGTACGGCCGCGGCGCCAGCAATTCCAGGTATGGAACCAACGGCGCCAGCTGCGGAGCCGACCCCTACAGACGAGGTGACGCCGGTAGCACCCAACAGCGGTCCGAGCGAGTGGACGATGATGGGCTATGATGCGAGCAACAGCTTCGTCAACTCGAACGAGACGGTCCTGACGAAGGACAACGCCGCGTCGCTTTCCGAGTTGTGGAAGGCGGACATGGGCGGGCCGGTATACGGCACACCGCTGCTGGTCGGGGACACGGTGTATGCGACGAGCACAGCCAAGCTCGCAGCATTCGATGTGGCGACCGGCGAAGAAAAGTGGAGCGCAACCCCCGGCACCACTTCCTCCATGGCCTACGCTGACGAGACGCTCTACGTCCACCGGGTCGGGGCTGTGTTCGCGCTGAACGCTTCAGATGGAAGCAAGAAGTGGAGCAGCCCTCCGCTGCCCGGCACTCCGGCCAACGACTCGTCGTCTCCCGTACTCGTGGGCGACCACGTGCTGGTCGGCGGGTCAGACTCGGTCTCAGAGCTTACGGACGGGACCTTCCGCGGGTTCCTCGCTGCCCTGGACCGCGCGACGGGTGACCTGGCTTGGCTCACGCACACGGTGCCTGAAGGAGCCGGGGGCGCCGGGATTTGGTCTTCGGCGTCGGGCGACGCCGCCGGGTATCGGGCGTATGCCACGACGGGCAACAACTACGGACCGCCAGCTACCGACACCTCGAACGCCTTTCTGGCTTTCGACCTTCAGACGGGCGAGATGCTCTGGAAGAGTCAGCGTTTGGCCGATGATACCTTTGGGGGCGGCAACTTCCTGGCTGGACCTGACCTCGACTTCGGCGCCAACCCTGTACTCTACGAGGCACCGATCGACGGGGTCATGACCCAGCTCATGGCCGCTGGCTCGAAGTCTGGAACGGCCCATGCGGTGCGCCGCGACACCGGAGAGCAGATATGGGAGCGCAGCCTAGGTCCTGGCAACGGAGTCGGCGACGAAGGCATCTTCTCGAACTCCGCCTGGACCGGCAAGCACCTCATCTTCGCCGAGAACAGGCTCGAGATGACCCAGTTGTACGCCCTCGACGGCGCGACGGGCGAGATCCTCTGGATGGAGGAGCATTCAGGACTGGTCTGGGGCCGGGTCAGTGTAGCCAACGGGGTCGGCTTCGCGGGCATCGGGAGCAAAGTAATCGTGTTCGATGTAGACACAGGCGCGACGATCAAGGAGTTCAGCTCGGACGGCGGAACGGTCGCCGGAGCGGCCTCGATCGCGAATGGCTACGTGGCCTGGGGCGAGGGCTTTGCTTGGATCAGAGGCAAGACAGGCAGGACGCTGCACATGCTATCCGTCCGGTAGCGGAAGAGGCGTAGCTCAACCCGCGGTCTCAGCTGGCCCGATCAACCCTTCTCGTTGTAGCAGTCCAGTCGCCTGTTGCGCGCCGGCGATCGCCGTTTCTGCCGATTCCCTCAACTGCTCGCGGCTGCGCTTGAGACGCGCGACCCCCGCCTGCTGGGCGGCCATGCCCGTGGCGACCGCCTCGCATACGAACGCCTCGCGATCGTCCATGCGCGGCAGGATGGCGTCCTCTCGCAACCCACAATCGACGGCCCGGTCCGCAAGGGCCGTGGCAGCCGCAACCGCCATCCCATCGGTGATGGTGCGCGCTCTGACGTCGAGCACGCCGCGAAAGATCCCGGGAAACCCCAACGAGTTGTTGACCTGATTGGGAAAGTCGCTCCGCCCGGTCGCCACAATCCTGGCACCCGCCTGTTGGGCCGCCCACGGCCAGATCTCGGGCACAGGATTCGCTCCCGCGATGACGACCGCATCGGCTGCCATGCCCGCCACCCACGCGGGCTCGATCACCCCCGGCCCTGGGTGCGAGAACGCGATGCAGACGTCGGCGCCACGCATGGCGCCAGCGATGCCGCCCTCGATACGGTCGGGATTGGTTTCCCGGCAGATCTGCCATTTCGCCCCATGGTCGGGCAGGGCCGCTTCGATATCGTGGCGGCCGGTGTGCAGCGTCCCGACGCTGTCGCAGCAGACCACTCTGGCAGGGTCAACGCCGGCCGCCACGAACAGCCGATAGGTCGCGACGTTTGCGGCCCCGACGCCTACCAGGGCGATGCGAACCGTTCCGATGTCCTTGCCGACGAGGCGCGTGGCGTTGATCAAGGCTGCAAGCGCCACGGTTGCCGTCCCCTGCTGGTCGTCATGCCACACCGGAATCTCACAACGCTCGCGCAGGGCCTGAAGGACCTTGAAGCACTTGGGACTCTCGATGTCCTCCAGGTTGATCCCGCCGAAGGACGGTTGCAGTTGCTCCACCGCGGCGATCAGCGCATCGGCATCATGAGCGCGGAGACAGATCGGAACGGCATCGACGCCACCCAAATACTTGAATAGCAGCGCCTTGCCCTCCATGACCGGCAGGCCCGCCTCCGGCCCGATATTTCCCAGACCGAGCACCCGACTGCCATCGGACACCACCGCGACCAGATTGCCCTTGTTGGTATGCCGATAGACCGCCTCGGGGTGACTGGCGATGTCGCGACAGGGTGCCGCCACACCCGGAGTGTACCAGAGCGCGAAGTCGTCGAAGGTCCGAATCGGGCACTTCGGCATGACCTGCACTTTGCCGCGGTACATGGGATGAAGGCGCAGGGCCTCCTCCGCCGGCTTCTTGGCGCGGGATGCCCGATCTTCTGGCTCACGCATGGAGGCCTCCTTGCCCCGCTTCGCTTCGGGGTTCTTGGGGCCAAACGTATGCGCACCGGGGCGGGACGCCACACCAGAGAGATTGGACCTCGCGCGGCCCGCAACGTAAGCACGTACCGCGTTCTTGGGCTACTGTTAGGGTATGCGAAGCCTGGGGTATGGGGGCGGGGCGGCAGCGCTGTGCGCGCTGCTGATCTCATGTGGTTCCGACGCGGAGTCCCGAGCAAGCCGACCCGACGCGCCCATCGGTTCGGAGGAGGGCGGCGATCGGACCGCGGCCGATCAACCCGGTGCCACCGGAGCCGACGCGGGGCCGCGACCAGATACCGCTCGGGGCGAGGACGTGGGGGCCGAGGACGTGGGGGGCGAAGACCTGGTGCAAGCCACCGACGGCCCTGATGCCGGCGCTTCACCTGGCAGTCAGCAGACGGCTGCGGACACCGCAAAGGTCGCGCAGGTGGACGGCGCCCAAGCGCTGCGTCTGACGCGCGACGAAATGTGCGTGCTCGACGGGATGGGTCGGCTCCACTGCGGGGGCCCCTTCACGTTTCACCTCGAACGGGAGGGACCGTTCGTCGACTACTTCATCGGGAGCACCCACAACTGCGGGCTGACACCCGATGGACGCCTTGTATGTTGGAGCCGCAAAACGAGCGAAGAAGAAACGATCCTGCCCGAGTGCGACCACCAAGAGTGCGTGCAAGGTGGTGGCCCTCCGCCCGCCGAGGCGCGCTTCAAGGACATCGCGCACGGCGACGGTGTGGTTTGCGGAGTCACACGCGGGGGGCAGCTGCCGTGCTGGGGTCTGGCCCACAAGGATCTCGCCACGCCTCCAGCAGGCGACGACTTCGTGTCGATCGTCTCGGATGGGGATGACACCATGTGTGCCCTGCGTGAGACGGGCGAAGCCGTCTGTTGGGGTCGCGACGTGCGCGCAAACGACGAAACGCCGAAAGACGTGGTGCAGATCGCACTGGCCGATCACACGCAGGTGTTTCTCCATGCAGATGGAACGATCTCCGCGAATGGCTGGGCCTTGCCAGCCACCTACCGGCCGGATCGACCGGTGACGCGCGTAAGCCTCGAGCGCGATGCCAAAGCACTGTGCGGCCTTGACCGTGACGGCGGCGCGCACTGCTACGGCGCGGACTATCTGGAGCGGGAGACGCCCGCACAGGGTCCGTTTACCGAACTGGCCAATAGCGATAGGTTGGCCTGCGGCCTCGATGCAGACGGCCGGCTGGCCTGCTGGGGGACCTTCATCAAGGGTCCGGGCCCGGAGCAGTGCCGGGTGGGGTCGGCGCAACTCGAGCGCAATGGGGGAACAGAGAGCTTCTTTGTTTCGAATAGCCCCTTCTCCGATGTTCTTGGCAGCTCTTCCGAGTGGGGCTTTGGCACTCCATTTGGTCATGGCTACGCCGCACTCTATGGCGATGCTCCGCTCCCGGGCAGCGAGACGCTGGGCCTGCGGAGCCGCCTGTTGGGGGATGCGACGGTTGCCGTCGCGGAGAGCTACTGGAGCGTCGTCGATTCCGTGTACGATCCGGCGCAGGTCTATTGCACGCCCCGAGCAAGCGACTCAACCGTGACTCGCCACGCCGACGAGCTGCTGTTTCGCCTGGACCGTGTGGCCGACCTGGGCGCCTGCCCGGGCGCGGGCACGCCAGTGTCTGGCAGCGTCACGTTCTGCACGGGGCGCGAATGTCCGGACCACCAAATCCGCGGGCAGGTGGGTGACGTGGACCTCTCGGGGCTCGAGACAAGTGAACGCCAGTCGGGCTCGCGCTACACCTGGAGCGACGGCTCGCACTTGCAGCCCCGCGAACTATGGACCGACGCCGGCGACAACCCGGGCCTCATGCTCTTCCCATCACGCTCGAATCCACTGTTTGGAAGCCTGCTGTGCGTGGCGGTGGCAAGGTCGACGCCGATGGATCCAAACGGAAACCTGCGCGCGTCTATGGTCGAGCTGTCCGGCCTCTCGCTGCTCGGCCCCTGCCCGGATACTGGTGGGGGGAGCTGGGAGATGTGTCTACGCTAGGCGAGTGTGCCTTCCAGGACGTAGCGGTCAGCAAGGCAGCGCGGTGCACCCCCGCCCGCGCCATCTGGATGAGACTGCATGCGTCTAGGAATTATAGGGGAGGCAGAGCGCCCAAGAAATGAGGGTTGCGGCGCCCGATCCTGCCACATGTGACCGGTGCGCTGTCGGGTGCATACCCGAGGGACGAGGGCGAAACGGTCCACCGCTCAGCCGCGATCACCCGGTTACCGCCATCTGTACGGATTGAGCGGACGCGTGCAAGACGTTCAGCAGCGGTCCGGCGAAAGCCGACTGCGGGGCCGCGGCTTGATGAGAAGCACCGCGCCCTTGGACGCCGGATTCGCCGAAAGCCTGGCCAAGGGTGGAAGCGACCTCAGATGTGATGGCCTGCGGGCGCGACCGGCGGCGCGGCATCATGTGAAGACATCTCGGCGGAGCCGGCGCGGGTCCACCTGAGTCTTCTTCAGGATCCTGCAGGCATCACCCGGCACGCATGGCGGGCTGCGGGATGGGCCGCCTGGCCAAGGCCGGGCGTATATGACATGAGTTGGCCTATGGGAAGCAGTGAGATACGCGGACTGGCCCGCCTGTGGGCAATGTTGGGATGTGCCGCGTTCGGGGGGGCCTGCGAGGAAGAGGAGATCCCCCAGGCTGCCACACGTGATGCGGCCACGCTGCGGTCCGAAGATGGAGCCACAATAGAACGCCAGACTCGCCCTGGTCCAGACGCAGGGGCCGCCCTCCCCCGGCCCTCGACGGTCGAAACCGTCGTTCCGGCGGACCTGGCAGCCGGGCGCACGTTTGCCGTGTCCTGTCTGCTGATAGACAACAGGGGCATGCGGCATGCGACGCCCGCAGACACCGACGTTTCCGTCGTATTTTCGGACCCGGAAGCGGTACAGGCGGGCAACGATGGTAGCTACGTGGCGCGCCTTGCTGGAGATTTCGAAGTCACGTGCTCCCTGCCCGAACTCGGGCTCACGGACGAGTCTCCGGCACACCTTTCGATCCGTCCCGGGCGTGTTGCCGAGATCCGCACAGAACTCGACGTCAGCGAAATTCGGGCAGGGAACGAGGTGGCGATCAGCTGCTTTGGGCAAGACCGCTTCGGCAACGTGCTCGCCGACCTCGATGTCGATCTGCTTCTGGTGCCACATACAGACAACGCTCGCATCGATGGGTACACCCTGACGGTCGAACGGGCGCAGGACTACGAGGTGTTCTGCGATCACGCCATGGCGAGCGTGAGCCCCGCCATGCTCACGGTGACGCCTGGACTCCCGAGCTCGGTGCGTGCGTGGGTCATGCCACAAGGTCAAGTGCATGCCCCCGGCGAACAGTTGCGCATAGCGACGGAAGTGACCGACCGCTTTGGCAACGCGGTCGAAGATGCAGAAGTCGAACTGCTGATGGACGCCCAGGATGCGGTAGAGAAGGTCGATCCTGACAACCTCATCTTCGAACGTGAGGGCCGCTACCGACTGACTGCCAGGGTCACCGGGGACACTCTTGATCGCGCCCCAGTCGAGACGGTCGTCGATCTCGTGGTAGATGGTACGCCGCCGGCTGTCCGCTGCAGCTATCCGGAACATGGACAGATGCTTGAGGCGTCCAGCGCGGGGCGCCTACAGTTCCGTGGCGAAGTCACCGACAGCGCTGGGATCGAGTCGGTGTCGGTCAACGGCCAGGCGGCCGGTCTGTTGGACGGAATCTTTCAAGCGGAACTGGACACCCGCTACGGCATCAATCTGGTAGAGGTGGTCGCAGAAGACCGCGCAGGCCAACAAGCATCACAATTGTGTGCCTTTATGGTCGCCCCGACCTATCTGCCGGAAGGCCGCATCACCAGGCACACGGTGTTTCTCCAGCTGCCTGCTGAAGCCTTTGACGACATGAACCGCGACGATGGCCTCGACTCCATCGCTGACCTGCTCCATGCGGCGCTCGCAAGCCAGAAGCTCCGCGATCAGATACACCAGGAGCTGCGGCAGGACCCAACGCTAAAGCCAAGCGCATGCGACGAGTCGATCCTCGGTGGCTGTGTACTCCGAAGCGAGGTGCGCTACGAGGACCTGCGGATCATGGAGGCGCCGAGCATTGGCCTAGGCTTGGTGAACGACGGACTGGCCGCGGAGGCGACCCTGAGGGGGGTGCGCCTGGGTCTGCGCGTCCGCGGCCACGTGGCCGGCATCGACTATGACAGTCGCGGGACCGTGACGATCCGTACTCTGCGGGCGAGCTCGGAGTTCGATGTTTCTCGGACCGGGACCCGCCTACAGGCCACACTGCGCCCTGGCACGGTGCGAACGAGCGTCAGCGGCGTCGATCTGGACTTCAGCGGCACGGACGGTGCGATCATTGATATCGTAGGCGACCTCTTCAACGGTGCCGTGCGGGACCTGATCGCCGACGTCGTCCACGATGTGGTCACGGAACAGTTGGCCGAGGCCCTTACGTCCAGTCTGCGTGGCATCGATGTGGCAAGCTTGCGCACGCGCCTGACCGTCGATCGTCCGTTGGGAACCGGGGCACCCATCCCCGTGTCCACGTCCCTATCGCTGAGCGCGATCGAGACCGATAGGCAGCGCATGGTGGTTGGCTTCGGCACCGCGGTCCGATCGCCGCTGGCACACGGTCGGCCCGCACGGGGAATACCGGCCCGATCCCAACCGCGCGCGCTGAAGCTCAACACAGGGGATACCGTGCTCGCTATCCACGAGGCGCTGGCCAACCAGGTTTCGTTTGCCCTGTGGCGCGCCGGATGGTTCGAAATGGAAGTGCGTGGCGATGGGCTCGACAACATTCCGGACGACCTCAAAGTACACACCACCATGGGACTTCCTCCGGTCGTCGAGTTGTCGGATGGGCGGGCTCGGGTATCCGTGGGCGCCGTTGACCTCCTGGCCGAGTCCCCGCGTCTGCTTGGACCCACGGCCATCGGCATCCGGGCGGGGGCCCGCCTATCAGCGAAGTTGGGACTGAACGGCGAGGAACTGCGCGTGAGCGACTTTGCACTGGACGAGATCGTGTTCGCGACCGATCGACCTGACACGGCGCCAAGCGCAACCGAAGAAGTGCGTCAATCCCTCAAGCAGCTTTTCGCACAGGCCCTGGCGCCGATGCTCGAACGTGCCCTTCCCGGCACGGCCGTCCCCGAAGTGTCACTCCCCGACGAGGCAGAGCAATGGGGCATCCCGAGCGGCACATCCCTACAGCTGCTACGGCCCCGCCTGCAGCTAGCACCGCCAGCGCTCATGCTGAGAGGCACCCTGGGTACGAGGTGAGGACATCCCGCTGCGCGGCGGCGAGATAGCGGAGAACGCCTGCCGACTGTAGGCATGACGCGATGGCTGCGTCTAGACGCGCGCCACACGAAGAAGATTTGGCGAGTGATCCTGGCTAGTTCTCGTCCAGGAAAGGGCACGCGCCCTTTCCTCAGTCGCGGCGAAGCCGCGCAATGGACACCCTCCCGTCGCCCTTTCCGCGGGTCGCGCCGCTCCGGTGCAGGCCGCAACCTCGAATATTGCACTTTCGGGATGGACACTGGCGGGCCCATGGTCGCCGAGGGAGCACGGTTTGACACGAACAATTTGCCGCCTAGGCGGCGACCGCATGTCCCAGTAGAACAAGGCAAATGACGAGCTGCGCGGTGCGCAGCTGCGAAGCGGGACCGATGGAGACACCTCAGCTCATTCAACTGGTGATGCAACAGACCACCGTACTGATCGCGGAGCTAGCCACCAGTGCCGGCCTGCGGGCGCCCCTGGCCCGCCTTGCAGACCAGGTATTCCTCGACCTGACACAGGAGATTTCGCGGCAAGGCGTGTCGCGCAGCGTGATCGCCGACATGTTCGGTATCTCGCTGCGTAGCTTTCAAAAGAAGGTGCACCGACTGAGGGCCGGGTCCACGCAACCGGAGCAGACCTTATGGGAAGGCGTGCTGCGCCACGTCGAAGCCCACGGAGGGGCCACGCGCAGCCAGGTCCTGGCCGCCTTCTCGCGAGATGATCCCCGAGATGTCGTCGCAGTGCTGCGCGACCTGGTGGCGAGCGGTGTCTTGTATGGCACCGGGCGTGGGCAACTGGCAGCCTATCGAGCTGCCTCTGCCGCAGACCAGGAGGCACTGTTTCGGGAACGCTCCCTGGACACATTGCTTCACCTGGTGTGGCTCGAGATCGGTGCGGGTCCCGAGGGGGTGTCCCACGCAGAACTACTGCGACGCTTTCCGAACCGAGCGCCCGAGCTCGACCAGGCCCTGGACCAGCTCGTCCAGCGAGGGGATGTGCACACCTCGGAAGACGACGGTATGACGCACTATCGGACCGAAGCCGTGCACATTCCGGTGGGCTCGGAGGCGGGCTGGGAATCCGCCGTATTCGATCACTTTCGAGCGGTGTGCGGTGCGATCGCCAACAAGCTCCGCAACGGTGGGCCCGGGGCCGATGCGGGCCAGACCGACCTCATCGGCGGCGCCACGCTCGCCTTCGAGGTGTACCCGGGCCACCCGTATGAACACGAGGTCAAGCAGCTCTTGCCGCGACTGCGGGCGCAAGCCAATGAGGTGTGGTCGCGCGTCAATGCCTACAACCGGCAAGCCCCCACCCCGAATGCAGAGACGCGACAGCGGGTGGTCTTCTACTTGGGGCAGAACGTCCTAGCGGAACCGGAGGAAAGGGATGAGGCGCATGACATCGCGGAATAGCCAGACCAAGCGGGGTATGCACCCCTTTCCGACCAGCCCACAGCGGCTGCTAGCGTGGGGGGCACTGTTTATCGCAGCCACGGGCTGCTTCAGCTCGCGCGCGCCTACTGCCGCGGATACCAATACCAACTGGCTGCACTGCAACGTCGACCACGACTGTCCCGGTGACCGGCTGTGCATGGCCGGGCTGTGTGAGCCGACCGATCTGGAGGAACCACAGGAAGGTCCACCGGAGGAGCAGATCGGTGGCATCGCCGCCGCGCCGGCCGACTGCCCGAGCGGCATGATGCCGAGCCCCTCCGACCCAGAGCGCTGTGTCTGTCCCCCCCACTTGATGCCCAACCCGTCGGATCCGGAAACCTGCATGCCCCCGCCACCAGCAGATGTGAGTCCAGCCGACTGCTCAGGGGCGGACACGGGCGGGGACACCTTCGAAGCCATGCAAGCGATGGTCACCATGCGATGTGGGGTATGCCACCGCCGCAGCCAGGCACCCCGCTCCGCGGGCCTCCAGCTCACCGGTGACAGCTCGACGGAGCGGGCATTGGATTTCATGGATCTGGTCATTCGGCCCTCCTGCGAGACGACGATGCCGCTCGTCGACCTGGGCGGAGGCGACGCGGCCCTCAACAATAGCTGGCTGTACTGGAAGGTCGCCGGCTTCACGCAAGGGGACGGCGGCACGCTGGCGCCATTCCCCGGCTGGACTACCACGGGCCACGACTGCGGCCAGGACACACTCGGCCCCTTCGGATCACTTATGCCCCTAGGCGTCGAGAGTCCGGTCGGACCGGTGGTGGAGGCCGTACGCAACTGGATCTGCGCCGGGGCCCCGGG
>JAPPOR010000443.1 GCA_028817905.1 Myxococcales bacterium | reverse complement strand
CCCGTGTGGTCGTTGGTCACGGGCCGACAAGGAAGCCCGACTCACCCGCGCCGTGGTGACAATCGGGGTCTCTGCCGCGCCGACCGGTCGTGGCGCTCGGTGCGAGCAGCGCCCCAAAAGTGCCGCGCTGACGGCATGGGGTCAGTTCCCCTTCTGCCCCATGCCGCCGCGAGGCATCCCCCATCCTGCTGCGTCATCATCCATCCCAGCTAGAAGACGAGCACCTCGTCACCAGACTCCAGCTGGCATGAGCCGTCCTCAGGATCGCCCCCAGTACGGATGATGTGGTCCTCCTCGGGCATCCGGTAGGTGCCACTCAGTTCGATGTCCACCATCCTCAGGATCGCCTGATCGAGACGCGTCACGAAGTAGCACGGGATGCTCGGTTCCTTGTGCGAGCCACCCACACCCGAGTCGTCTGTCAGGAACAGATAGCGGCCGCCCGTCAGCTGTGCCGCCGTACGCATCGTGAGCTCCGTCAGCTCGTCCACGCCACTGCTCGCAACCGGATAGATGTGCACGTCCGCGCCCGCGGCCGCCCGCACGGCCGACAGGAGTGCATCCGCGTTTCGAGCATGGTGTGGGGCGTCGCCGACCCAGAATGCCACCCTCGCGGTGCTGTCCTCGGTGCGGAACGCTAGCCCCGAGAGTGCTTCCAGAGCGGCATCGGGGGCCTCAGGGTAGTCCCCACCGCCCGCGGCCGAGATCTCGGCAAGGCTGCCACCGTACTCCGCCACGTCCCCGGTGAAGTCGACCGAGCGCACCACGTACACGTCGCCCTGGTCCTTGTATGTGATCAGCGCCCAGCGCTGGTCCGCATCCGGATGGGCGTCCACGATCGCCTTCGTCAGGGCATCGAACTCGGCCTGCAGATAGCGAATCTCGTCACCCATGCTCCCCGTCGTATCGATCACCAGCGCAATGTCGAGCGTCTCGTTCCCATCGCGCTCCCCCTTCCACTGGTTCCATGCCTCCGTGTGCTCCTCATCGGTGGACGCCAGCGCTCCGTGCAGGCCGGCGTGTTCGCGGCGGTACTCTTCGAAGCGGTTGAAGTTCAGGTTGTCGTCCCACGCCCCGGCAGTCAGGGTGCCCCCCTGGAGCCCCGCCTGCCGTTCGACCGGTACCATGGGTTCCACCGGGTCCGATGGAGGCAACGGATCCGCGCTCGGCTCGGCTTCGTCGGAAGCCGGCTCCTCCGCGGCGGGTGCGCGCGCCCCCGCAGCCATCTCCCCGCCGTCTGCACCCGTGTCGGTGTCGCCGCTAAAGCCCGCCTCACCGCCCGCGGGCGCGGTCATCGAAGGTGTCGGCGCCGGTGCACCAGCAGGCGTGCCCGGACCAGAGGGATCCGCGGGGTTTGCCCCCACCGTCTCTGTCGGCGCACTGACTGGACCGTCCGCCGCCCCGCCAGCGCCTGCCATCGGAGCGCTCGCACGGGACGACGTTGTCATCGGCGAGGGCATCGCCATCGAACCCACGTTGTTGAGAGCATTCGAGTCGCTGCCCCCCGGACTAGCCCCCGAGCCTTCGGTTCCCGCGCTTTCCTTGCTCTCCGAAAGACACCCTGCGAGCACGAGGCACAGCGACAGGCGCACCAACAAACGTTGCAATGACATGGGCCATCCTCCACCCGAACCCACCCGCGGCTCGGCACGCCCGCCTACCTGTGCAACACGCACGCCAACCCGGCCGGTGCCAATTTATCGAATGGTTTCAAGCGAGGGGTGCGAGAACCACTTGTGTCATGGTGTGCCAATGCGAGCCACAGAAGCGAAAGGGCCAGGCGGTTATCCCAGGTCCGGATAGTTCATCCCTGGCGGGCGAATCGGAGGGCGACGGAGCATTGACCAACCTGGTGCCGGTCGCCTTCAAGAAGTCGCTGCGGGGCTCCGTGTCGGTGTACGCTCTGCCGCGATGAAGCCCAAGTATACGAAGATCATCGCGACCTTGGGCCCGGCGACCAGTGACGTGGACACGCTGCGTGCCCTGATCCGTGCAGGCGCCGACTGTTTCCGCCTCAACTTCAGTCACGCAGGTCCCGACAAGATGGCCGAGGTCATCGAACGCGCGCGCAAGGCATCGCACCTGGAAAGCTGGCCGATCACCCTGCTAGCCGACATCCAGGGGCCCAAGATCCGTATCGGCGACCTGCCCGAGGCGGGCGTGACCTTGCGGCAGGGTCAGCCCTTTGCGATTACGCAGGCGAACGTCCCGGGTAGCGACAGCATCGTCCATTCGCCCTATCCGTACCTGGCGAAGGATCTCATGCCCGGGGCCCGCGTTCTGTTTTCGGACGGCATGCTGGAACTTCGCGTGGACGAGATCGAAGGCGACGAGGTGCGGTGCACGGTGATCACCGGAGGACTCTTGAGGTCGCGCAAGGGGATCAACCTGCCTGGGGTCGAGCTGTCGATCGCCACCCTGACAGCGAAGGACGAGCGCGATCTTGCTTTTTGCGGCTCCGCCGACGTGGACATCGTCGCGATCTCGTTCGTGCGCACGCCGAAGGACCTGCTGCGCGCGCGCGAGCTGCTGGGCAACGCACGGACGCCAGTGATGGCCAAGCTCGAGCGTCCGGAAGCCCTCGATCGCCTGGATGAGATCCTCGATGCGTCGGACGGGGTGATGGTAGCGCGGGGGGACCTAGGGGTGGAACTTCCGTTCCAACAGGTTCCCGTCATGCAGAAGCGAATCCTCGCGCGCGCAGCGCAGCGGGGCAAGTGGGCGGTGGTGGCCACGCAGATGCTCAGCTCGATGGTGGATAGCCGGCGTCCTACCCGCGCGGAAGCGTCCGACGTTGTCAACGCGGTCCTCGACGGCACCGATGCCGTGATGCTCAGCGAGGAGACGGCCGTGGGTCGCTATCCCGTTGAGGCAGTCGCCGCCCTGGGAGCGCTGACCCGCGAAGGTGAGGGGTACGACCTGGCAGCCCGGGAGCCTGCCACCGGCGAGGTCATGTCCTTCGCCGCCGGTGCCGCAGGCGCCGCGGTAGCCGCGGCAGAGCAAATGCGGGCCAAAGCCATCGTCACCCTGGCGGGGTCCGGGTTGACCGCCCTGCTGGTCTCCAAGTGGCGCCCGCATGTACCGATCGTCGCGTTGTCATCCTACCGACCCAGCCTGCAGCGCCTGAACGTCCTGCGGGGGACCGTCCCGGTGCCGATCGAAGACCGCACCTCCTTCGAACGCCAGCTGCTGGCGGCCGACCGCTATCTACTGCAAAAAGGGTTCGCCGAGGTCGGGGACACCTTGGTCGTGGTAGCCGCCGTTCCGCTGGGCATGGGCAAGGAGACCAACACGATCCGCTTCCACCGGGTACGAGCCGCCGATTCACGCGCTCCGCTGTCGACCTACCCCGACGAGGGCTAACCCCGCATCCACCACCAAGGCACGTGATGATCGTGCAAGTGATCGGCTTCGCAGGGCTTTCGGTGAAGG
>JAPPOR010000841.1 GCA_028817905.1 Myxococcales bacterium | reverse complement strand
TGCGGAGTCGAGCAGTTGTGCGAGGGCGCGTGATTTGGTGATGGATGCGGGCTAGTGGGCAATCCGCAGTTCCGCCGTGGTGCCCTCATCGACGGTGGAGCGAATGGACAGGCCGATACCAACGCGCCGCAGGCGTTGCTCGATGCTGAGCAGCCCGAACCCTGATCCCTCAGCGACTGCCAGCTCAAACCCTGTGCCGTCGTCGCACACACGAACCCGCGTCTCACCGGCGCCAGAATGCACGGCGGACACCGTAACCGTTCGAGCCTGCGCATGCTTGCCCGCGTTGCTCAATAGCTCGCGCACCGCCTCGTAGACCGCCCCCTTGCGGGCCGGTTCGATGTCTGACCACGGTCCGTCGGGCTCGACCTGCATGGAAACGCCGTATCGCGCCGAAAGCTGCGCCGCGAGCTCCGACAGTGCATCGTCCATCGGCAGGTCACTCAAACCCGGTGGGCTCAACTCGGCGGTAAGGTCCCGGCCCTGCTCCATGGCTGCCTCGACGAGCTCGCGGGCCTCGTGCAACAGCTTGCGCTGACTGTCAGACGGGCCGCGCTCGAGCAACGAATCGAGGCGCAGTCGAGCCGCGTAGAGCGGCTGGGAGACGGCGTCGTGAACGACGACAGCGATGCGCTCTCGCTCGTCTGCCTCCGCGGACATCAGCTTCGCGGACAAAGCTCCGAGACGCTCGATGGATCGCAGCCGCTCACGCTCCGACGCCTGCAACGCCGATGTTTGCCGACGCGCATCATGGTAGCGGCGCACCGCCAGCCAGCCGGTGCACACCACCGCCAAGGCGAGCGTTAGCAACACGTCGTCAACCTCGAAGTCCTCGCCGCGAGCGACCGCCGATGACAGCGCCTCGGCCACGTCGAGGTGGGTGAAGACAAGGCCGCCTCCGACCACCAAGAGCGCGGCGATCAGCGCATCGCGAGTGGCCCGGTCCCGTGCGCGCAGGCTCACGAGACGTCCGACTCGGACGACAGGGTTTCCCCGCGTCGCAAGCGCTCGATCAACTCGGCAAGCGTCTGGACCGCAAGCTTGTTGAAGATGCGTGCCCGGTAGGTATCCACGGAACTCTTGCTAACCCCGAGCGTGCGCGCGATTTCTGGGCCGCTATGGCCACCCGCCAACAGCTCCGCCACCTCTTGCTCGCGAGCGCTGAGAGCCTGCGCCGGGCCGGCATCCACCCGCTCCGGCAGGTTGGGATCGACAAAGCGCTCCCCGCGCGCCACCGCTTTGATGGCACTCACCAGCGTCGCCGAACTGGACCTCTTCGCTACGTAGCCCGCAGCCCCCGCCGAAAGCGCCGAACGCACGTGACGAGCATCCTCGTTCATCGACAACACCAACACGCGCGCGGTTGGGCAGCTCGCGCACACCCGGCCGATCGCCGCGCCACCGCCGAGCCCGGCCATCCGCATGTCGAGTAGCACAACGTGGGGCGACAGTGCGCTGGCAAGGCTCGCTGCCTGCTCACCATCGCTCGCCTCTCCACATACCGACAGCTCCGGGTCATCGCCAAGGACTAGACGCAGACCATCGCGCACGATGGCATGATCGTCCACAATGAGCACCTCGATTCGCGCCATGGCCTACGCCAGGCTGCTTCCGCCGTCTACCTGCAGTACTTGACCGGTCACATAGCCGCACTGCATGAGATACAGGTAAGCTTGAGCCGCCTCCTGGGCCGTACCGACGCGCGCGATTGGCAACCGAGAGGTCATCTTCGCCATCGTGGCTTCGCGCCGATCGGCCGGAATGCTGTCCCAGATTCCCGTACGAATCAGGCCGGGACACACGGCGTTCACCCTTAGGGGCGCCAGCTCCACCGCGAGCGCACGGGTAAGGTGTTCGACTGCGCCCGCCATCGCGCTCGAAACGCTCGAGCCCTTCCGCGGCTTGTGCGCGATCATGCCATCGGTCAGGGTGATCGACCCTCCCTCTGCGAGCACCTTGCCGCCGTGCTTGGCGAGACAAAGCGCGCCCCAAAAGCGAACATTGAACAGGGATGCGGCGGCGTCCAGGTCGAGCTCCGCAAGCGAGGCGCCCCGGGCTCCACCCCAGTCTCCTGCAGTCGTGACGATATGGTCGAGCTCGCCTACCTGGCCGAAAAACGCCTCCACCTGCGCCTCGTCCGTCACATCTAGCTGACGAGCCTCGACCCTCTTTCCCAACCCATCGGTCGCCCTGTCGAGCCGCGCGGGGTTGCTCGACGCGATGAGAACCTCCGCCCCATCTGCCAACGCCGCTTCTGCAACGGCGTAACCAATCCCGCTTCCACCTCCGACGACCAATACCTTCTTGCCCTCAAGCTTCATATCCGCCTCCAGCACGTCCCAGCGAACGCGCCCGCTCGCGCACCTCTCACAGGAACCCCCACCATCGCACACTTACCGCCCACGCGGGTATTTCTTTCTATTTCAACCATATAGCTATGCCACCTGGGCTCCTCAGCCAGGATCACGCTCCGGTCATCCGGACCGTCCGCCCGATGGCCTCAGGGAATCGCGCAACCCAGCGTTGTGCCTACCGGTGCGATAGGGGTGCCAGCGTGGCGCTCGTTGCTCGAATGTAGTCGTTTGGCGAGAGCAAAAGCTGCAGGCCTCGCTGACCTGCCGATACGATCAGGCGCGGAAGGGTCTGTGCACTCGCATCCAGGTACACGGCAAAGGCTTTCTTCGCAGCCAGGGCGGTGGTTCCGCCTCGAACGTAGCCGGTCAGCGCGGTGACTTCCTTGAGCGGAACCATCGCCACACTGCGGTCGCCGCTGGCGCGAGCCAACGCCTTGAGGTCGAGCTCCGAGGTTGCGGGTACCACCGCGAACAGGGGACCGTTGCGGTCTCCCCGGGCGACCAACGTCTTGAAGACCTGCTCCAAGGGCTGCCCCACCGCCCGGGCGACCTCCTCGGCGCTGAGGTGCCCGTCGCCAATCTCGTAGGTGGCCAGTTCGTATTGGATGCCAAGCCGTTCGAGAAGACGAGCGGCGTTGGTCTTATCAGGACGCGCGACGCGGCGTTTCTTTTCCATCTAGCGACCTTGAGTCAGCGTTTCGTGGACGTTTGCGTCAAGTTTGGTGGCGTTGCCTTGATCGGATGCGTCTGGACAAGGTCGCTAGGTCGCACCTACGGTGCTCCGGGCAGTGATGGGCGGCTGGGCTTGCCTCATGCAGACTCGTCGCGAGGTCGTCATGGGATTGCGCCCACGCCGTCCCCCCTGACTTTGGCCCAAACGCCGGGGGTTGTCACCGAGTGCCGCCAGCGTTTCGCCACACCCCCCCGCTCACCGCGCGCGGCGCGTCGGACGACTTGCATTCGCTAGAGAGCGGCGCGTGCTTCCTCGTAACCTTCGAAGGAGTGCTTCAGGCTCGCGTGGTTGAGCAGGACCTCGGCCTTGAGCCGCTCGCCCTGAGCGTCGAAGATGCGGGTCTTGACCCAGTAGGACTCGGTGCGCTTGCTCTCCGATAGCGCCACGATCTCACGCCGGATCAGGTAGTCCTCTCCCACGAACAGCGGGCCGTCCACCATGCGGATTTCCTGATCCGCGAACAGCCCGACCGCGGGCCCCTTGACGGGAAACTTGGCGGCCCGGCTCGAGTACTCCGCCAGGACGCTGACCATCTCGAGAGGTATGATCGCACGGCCCCACGGATTCTGTGCTCCGTCCGCATACCACGGCGAGTTCTCGGTGATGCGCTCGAGTTTCTGTCGCAAGCTGAAGGGATACAACGCGCCCATGTGCTGATCGGCGTCCATACGCACTGGCTCGTCGGCCGCGCCGGTCATACCCACCTGCAGGTCGGAGAGAATGACGAGCTTTTCGGGTGGGCGCAACTTGGCTAGCCGCTGCGCGAGCAGCGTCTGCCCGTGATCGGGACCGATGCTGGCGCTTGCATCTAGCACGGCGGTTCCGTCGACTTTCTCGGCCCATGCCCGCGTACTGTGCGCCTCTCCGTCGGGCAACGCCACGAACGCCCGCACCTGCTCGCCTTCGACCACCATGTTCTGGTAGTGCGCCGATAGGCAGCCGCGCTCGAAGAACGCACGACCAAAGACGTGCCCAAGCAGCGGAACGAACTGACTGAAGTGCGTCGGCCCTTCGATCGGCCCGGCACGAAAGCCGAGCTTCTCGGCCATATCGTCGTCGTGGATCGAGGCGTGCCCGCCGTACTCCTGGTCGGCCAACATTTGACGGGGCCGCCGTAGCGGGCCGCAGATGAACAGAGGTGTCTCAAAACTCATCAGGTCGATTCTCCGGGTCCGTCCTTCGTCGTGTCCTTCGAAGACACGAGATCCCGATGAGTACGCTTCCACGCTCAGGTCAGCAAGCCTGCGCCCCGAAGATCGGGGCGCCCGTCCACGACGGGGGGGCTATCGGGACACGAGGTTCGCTTGTCGCGCCATGCACGACAGGCACACCCGGCTAGGGCGCATCGCCAGCGATCCAGGCATTCAGCAGCTCGTGTTCTTCTGGGGTAAGGCACATCGTGTTGCCGCTGTCCATTTCGGGATCTCCCGAACAGCCCGCCTCAGACGTGGGTGGCATGGTGCCGTCTTGCACTCGAACGCGGATGCAAGCTGCAACCGTCATGCCGAGGCATGCCCCCTGATTGGTGACGAGCGCCTGCATGTCGCTGTCGTCATCCACAAAGCACCGCGCCGCTGCACATGGTGCCGTCGTGTGACAAGGGACGCATCGGTCCCGGAAGATCGCTTGCATGTCATCCGCATAGGTCACTCGACGGTGCGCGCAAGTACGCTCGGTAGCGTTGCAGGCATCCAAGGTGGCTGCGTCGCCATCATCGCAATCCCCGTCATTCAAGCACTCGCACCGGCCGTCGTCGAAATCGCAAGTGCCGGCTTCGGTGCAGGTGGCGGTGATGCACGCAACGTCCGCGCTGCAGTCGCTGGCGCTCAGACATTCGCAGCTCGCCGCATCGTGATGACAGAGGCCATCCTCCGCACAACTGTCCAGTGTGCAATCGACGCCGTCGTCGCAATCACCTGCACCTGTGCACCCCGGCGAGCCGCCGTCCTCAGCAGGAGACGTACGACCGGCGTCCTGTGCCCCTTCTTCCGTCCCGTCGTCGCTGGAACGGCGGTCGGTACCGATCCCGTTGTCCTCGATGCCGCTCCCGGCGTCAGCGACGGGGCTGTCACCGACGCCCTCATCGGTGTCTTCATCGGCACCCTCGTCCGCGTCCGCCCCGGTAGCCCGATCAGTGTCGTCGGCACCACCGTCCGGTTCCCGTCCAGCTCGCCCTCCGTCTTGGGGGTCGTCCTCGATCGTGGCGGGGCTCTCGGTCGTTTCGCCGATGGCTCCATCCACGCTCCGCACAAGGTCATCGTCGCCACAGGCCGCGGCGGCCACTGCCACGACCATCCAGGACAACCAAAGGGGCCCACAATCGAGTCTCACTGCACTCTTCTCAGCTGCTTGTTTGGACGTCATGTCGATTCTTCTCACTCCACGCATCGCTCGTTGGCCGGGCCGACAGCGCTACGACCTCGCATATCCGTGCACGGTTCCACTCCTAGTGCAGCGCCCGCCTCGGTCACCCGGTAGCACGCGGAAGCGATGACAGGAAGCACCGCGGGACGCGGCGCGGTCTCACGATGGTCTGCGTGTGAGGGCGACCACCAGGGCTTACTAGTGCTTTCTGACTACCGTCAACACTCGCACCTTGACGCACAGTGACAGTTCTATATGCCCGGTCGCCAGGCCGTCATGGCAAATGATTGGCAAATGACTCGACCGCGGCCACGCGAGTGGCCCGTGTTCGCCCAACCCTATCGCCCGCCAAGTGAGAGAAAAGAACAAGATGAGCACCCTGGTTGGAATGTTCCTATCGATCGTTTTGCTCGTCGCCTGCGGCGACGACACGGACACGACCGTCTCTGTTGAAGAGGGCGCGAGCGAGCCGGACGCTGGCGCCGGAACGCCTGGCGACGGCGATGGGGACGGCGACTCCACCGGCGATGGCGACGGCGACGGGGACTCCACCGGCGACGGAGACGGCGATGGGGACTCCACCGGCGACGGAGACGGAGACGGCGACGGCGATGGGGACGCGAGCGGTGGCATGGACGCCGGGATGGGCGGCGATGGAGACGGTGACGGTGACGGTGACGGGACCGTGCCCATGGATGCAGGCATCGGCGACGACGCCAGCACGACCGGGGACGGGGATGGCCCTGCGGAAGCCCTGACCTATCACCGGGACTTGCGCCCGGTGATTTACACCAGCTGCCTGGCGTGCCACCACGAGACGGGCATCGCGCCCTTCGGGCTCGAGACCTACGAGGAGCTCGTCAACACGATCTTCCTGGTCATTCCCGCGGTCGAAGAGGGCGTCATGCCACCGTGGAGTGCCAACGACGATTGCCACGAGATCGCAGACTCCCGACGGCTCGACGACGACACGCGTGCGCTATTCCGTCAGTGGCGTGATGACGGCATGCTCGAGGGCGATCCCGCTGACTTCGTAATGCCGGAGCGGGTCCGTGAGAAGCCCCCGCTCGGTTTTGCCACCCGGACCATGGAGATGGCTGAAAGCTACGTGCCAGTGCGGACCCTACCCGGGGAAGAGGATGAGCAGCGTTGCTTCCTGCTACCGGAGGGCATCGAAGAGGAAACCTATATGCGTGCCCTGGAGGTGGTCCCAAGCACCCGCGCGGTGCACCACCTGCAGGTGCACCGGATTCCGGCCGCCAGTGTTGCCGAAGCGGAACGGCGGGACGCGGAGGCGGAGGGCCCCGGCTACCCCTGCTTCGGCAACTCAGCCAGCGGCGCGTACAACCTATTCAGTTGGCACCCCGGAGCCGAGATCATCCAGTTTGGGGAGGACGAGGCGGCCTACCTTTCCCCGGGTTCACGGATCGCACTTCAGGTCCACTTCAATACCGACGGCTTCGGTCGGGACGAGGAGCTTCCTTCCGAGCTGACCAAGGTCAACTTCTGGATGCTCCCCAAGGGTGAGCTCCCCGACTACGTGGTGATTCGCTTCTTCCTGAGTGGCGGCTTCCTGAACCTGCCCCCAGGGGAAAGCTCGATAAGCGTCGACAGGGCGACCACGATGGGAAATGTCGGCGTGGAGGGTGGCGACACGTTCATGCCGGGTGAATTCATCGGTCATACACCGCACATGCACTGGCTCGGGGTCGACTTCAACGTGGAGATCGAGCGCCCCGACGGTGAACGTGTCTGTCTCATCGACGTACCGAAGTGGGACTTCGAGTGGCAACTCGACTATTTCTTCCCCCGTGACGCATACGTGCCCTTCGGCCCGGACGACATCGCCCGGGTGCACTGCGGATACGACAACAGCCCGGCCAACCAGCCGATCATTCAGGGGGTCCAGCAGGCACCGCGACGGGTCTACTTCGGACAATCCTCGACCGACGAGATGTGCTTGAACCACACCTGGGTGCGTTACAAGCGCGAGGACTACCTGGCAGCGCGACCCGCCCAGGAAATCGTACAGCCCCTCGACGCGGAGGATTGAGCGGGTGCGCCCCGACGCGCGAACCCGCTGGCTTGCGGGAGGCACGCTGGCCGTCGTCGCGACGATGGCCAGCGTAGCTGCGGCGCACGGGGCCAGCCCGGGTGTGATCGATGTGGCCTCCATGGACGATGGCGGCCGCCCGCGGGTCGCCCGCATCACGGAGGGGCTCATCCAGCAACGGGGGGACAGCTGGCAGTATGTCTGCCCGATCCAGTTTGGCAGAGAGCTGTCGCCCCTGGCCCGCTCGCCCGGCGGTGAGCGAACCCTGGTGGTCGGCACCGCCGGGTTGTTCATCCTCGAACCCGACGGCACCGTCACCCCTGCGGGCCCACCCGAGCTATCGCGCGCGACGGTGCTTTCGCTGGTGGCACTCGGCGACTCGCTGCTCGCACTGAACTTCGCCGAGGGCGCAAGCCAGCTGTTGCGACTGGATCTGGACGACCTCCCGGACGCGATGGAGGACCTGCCTGTGATCTGGGAAGCCAACGGCCTGTACCAGTCACTGAGTGCCGGCCCGGACCACGTATGGGTAGCCGGCATGATGGAAACCACCGCGGTGGCGGTGAAGCTCGCAGCAGACGGAACCAAGCTCGACGAACGCAGCTTCACGACCGAGACGACAGGAAGCGTGATCCACGTCGCGAGTATCAGCACCGGCACCTTCGCCTCGATCATCGCCCGCGACGGGAAGCGTTTGGTGCGGCTCAGCTCGGACGCCTCTGAACGCTCGACAACCGTGGTCCTGGAGTCCAAGTCCCCCGTCTTCGGTCCGATCGTCAGCCCGTCGGGACCTACCTGGGTTGCCGCGCAGGGTCGGCTGTATCGCCTGAACGGCACGCAGACCGTAGAGGTCGAAACCGGCGCCATCACCACAGGACTGGTGAGCCACGGCGCGACGGACTTTCTGCTCGCGGGTTTGCGCACTCACCATCTCGATGCAGACGGTCCCGGTGCCACACTGATTGACCTAGCACAGCTGCAAGGGCCACAGCTTCGCGCCGTACGGATGGACCTGCGCGACCGATGCCAGGCTGAATGGGCCCGCGCACGTCTCGACATCGAGGAGGCGATCGCACGAGCGGACGAGGCCGAAAGCGTCGCCGCATCCGCCGAGGGCAGCGGCTCGGACGAGCGGGAAACCGCCTCGGACCCGCAACAGCCGAGCTCCGACTTGCAGGAGCCCGACCCGGACTCGCAGGCGTCCGACCGGGAACCCAATGCGGTGGAGGAGGAGGGCGACCGCCCCTCCGACGAAGCCATTTCAGACTCGGAAACGGACGAACTGGATGAAGGGGAGCCGTCGGCAAGCGCCGAGGCGGACGAGCGCTCGGCAGCAGGCGGCCGCGATGGCGGGAAGGAACACCCGCGCTCGTCCACGGGCACGGGGCGGTCGGATGATGCCGATGAGGAGGACCGGCGGCGTTCCGACGACCCGGACGATGTGGATCAAGCGACCGACGGTGGTCGCCCTGACGACGCCAGCAGCTCACGAGGCAGAGCCCAGCCGGAATCCCATGCTTCGGGGTGCACTCTGGGATCGAGCACCCGTGGACACACGGGCGACGCCCGGTTCACCGGCTCGCTCTGGTTGCTGCTGGTGCTGAGCGCCCGCGCTCGCCGCTTCCGCGCGCGCCGCCGTGCGTAGCAGCCTGCAGGGGCTCTCGCGCCTGCCGCTGGATCCGGTCGACCACGCCAAAGCCCGCTGAGCAAACGATGGCGGCACCGCGCCGTGAACGCCGCACACTCGTCAAATGCACCGGATACCGCTATAGCGCCACCATGGCTCGACTCGAAACCATTCCGCTGGTCGCCACCGCCTTCGCCTACGGACAGCGAACGGCCGTAGTCTCCCCGGAGGGACCGTTCAGCTACTCCGACCTGTTAGAGCGGTCGCACAGGGCGGCGCTCCACCTGCTGGCGGGGCGCGAGGATCTGCGGGGTGCCCGGGTCGCCTTTCTGATCACTCCATCGATGGCCCACGTGGTGACCCAGTGGGCGTGCTTTCGCGCAGGCGGCGTCGCCGTGCCGCTCTGCGTCATGCATCCTGCGCCGGAGCTCGCCCACGTGCTGGACGACAGCGGTGCCGAGATAGTGGTCGCCGACAGTGCTCTGTTTGACAAGGTCGCCCCGCTCGCGGCCGAGCGCGGGTTGCGGCTGCTTTCGACCGATGACCTGAACGCACCCGCCCCTGCCGGGCAGTTGCCACAGGTCGCCGCCGAGCGCGACGCCATGCTCATCTACACCAGCGGCACCACCGGCAAACCGAAGGGGGCGATGTCGACCCACGCGGTTCTCGCCGCCCAGATCCGATCCGTCGCGACCGCCTGGCAGTGGCGACACGACGACCACATCCTGCACGTACTGCCCCTGCATCATCTGCACGGGATCCTCAACGTGCTGTGCTGCGCCCTGTGGTCGGGGGCGCGCTGCGAGCTACTGCCTGCGTTCGACGCCGAGCTCGTGTGGGACCGGATCGCCGACGCCGACGGGCTGAGCCTGTTCATGGGGGTGCCGACGATCTACCAGAAGTTGATCGCGGCCTACGATGCAGCGGATCCCGACCGAAGGACGCGCATCGAAGCCGGATGTCGGCGCCTGCGCCTGATGGTGAGCGGATCGGCAGCCTTGCCGGTCCCCACCTTGCAGCGCTTCCGCGAGATCAGCGGCCACACCCTGCTGGAACGGTACGGGATGACCGAGATCGGCATGGCCCTCGGCAATCCCTTGGATGGCGAGCGCCGACCGGGCCACGTTGGGGTGCCGTTCCCGGGCGTGCAGGTGCGGCTTGTCGACGAGCGGGGCCAGGCCCCGGAGGACGGCCAGCCGGGACGTATCGAGGTGCGCGGCGCAAACGTGTTCACCGGCTACTACCGTCGCCCGGAGGCCACCCGAGAGGTCTTCACGCAGGACGGCTGGTTCAAGACCGGCGATGTGGCCGTGCGATCACAGGGCAGCTATCGGATCCTAGGGCGAGAGTCGGTCGACATCCTCAAGACCGGAGGGTTCAAGGTTTCCGCCCTCGAGATCGAGGCCGTACTGCGCGCCCACCCTGCGATTGAGGATTGCGCTGTAGTGGGAGTCCCCGACCCAGAGTGGGGACAGCGTGTAGCAGCCGCCGTGGTTCTTTCCGATGGCGCTTCCCTGTCGCTCGACACGCTGCGCAGCTGGGGCAAGACGCAGTTGGCTGTGTACAAGGTCCCCAGCCTCCTTCGAACGGTGGACGCCCTACCCCGCAATCCCCTCGGAAAGGTCACAAAGCCCGACGTGGTCGCCATGTTCACGCCCCCGTCGCAGCCCCACGGGCCTGCATCGGAGCATGCTGGCGTGGTATCCTAACCAACCGAATGCGGTCGTGGTTGACAGCATGCCTCGCGGTGCTGGTGGGCGTTCCAGGCGCGCTTGCGCAAATGGCGTCCAAGGCGGTTCCCGCCGCACCCGTCCCCGCCGCAAGCGAACCCGATGTGCCGCCCTCCGAGGGGGAACCGGCGCCAGGCGAGGTGCTCGAACCGGCGGGCACCAAGGTGGTGGAAATCGTCCCCCGCAACGCGGAGCACTGGGACGCGACGGTATTCTCAAGACCCGACGCGATGTCCCCGATCGCGGGCCACGTGGCCCGCGGGGCTCGGGTGCCCGTGCTCGGCAAGGCCACCCTGCCACGCGCGCGCTACTGCAAGTCGAACACGTTCTACGCCCTCGCCCCACTGGGCTTCGTATGCGCCGACGATGCCGAGCCTTCGGCGGAGACACCGAGCACCGATAGGGTGCTGCAGTTGCGCGAGGACAGCACCCTGCCCTACGACTACGCGATGGTGCGGGTCGAGGAAGGCGAGGAGGTCCCCATGTGGGCCTCGCTGTCGGACATCGCCGACTACGCGCCGCCCAAGCGCATGCTCGGCCGAGGCGACACGATCGCGATCGAGGACAAGACGGTCGACGTAGAGGGCCAGCGCTACTACGTCAGTATCGACGGCGACGTGGTGCCGGCGGAACAGACGCACCGCATGCGCAAGTTCTCCGCCTGGCAGGGCGTGACCCTCGAGGCGGATACCCACCTGCCATTCGGCTGGATCACAGCGCACAAGGCGCGCGTCTACGACGGTCCCCGGGGCAAGAAGATTGGTCAACTGGAGCGCCGCACGCGTGTCGACATTCTGGGCGAAGAGACGATTGGACGCAGGCGCTGGCTGGCGATCGGCGACGGACAATACCTACGTGGACGAGACGTGAACGAAGTCCGAGCGATCGCGCGCCCCGAAGGAACCGGTACGCAGCCGCAGTGGTTGGACGTGGACCTGGGGGAGCAGGTGGTCGTCGCCTATCGCGGAGAACGCCCGGTCTATGCCACCCTTATCTCCTCGGGCCGACCACCGCACACAACCCCGCGCGGCAACTACCCGATCTGGGGCAAAGTCAGCGCGATCACGATGAAGTCGCAGCCCTACGACGACAAACCCTACTACGTGCACCGGGTGCCGTGGGTACTGTTCTTCCAGGCCCACAACGCGCTGCACGGCGCCTATTGGCACGACAAGTTCGGCCGCAAGAAGTCCCATGGATGCGCCAATCTGTCGCCCAAGGATGCGCGCTACCTGTTCGAGTGGGTCGAGCCGAAGCTGCCACCGGGGTGGACGGCGGTCCGTTTCAACGAGGAGCATCCGCCGCCGATCGTGCACGTGCGGCACTCCGGATACCGGCACCCGTTCCGGCAGGAGCGGCCCCAGGGGCCGCCTGACCCGGAGCTGGAAGCGAAGAAAGCGGAGGCCGCCGAAGCACGGCGAGCCAAGGAGCTCGAGGAACTGCTGCAGCTCCAGCAGGCGGCTGAAGCGGACCAGGTACCCCCGATGCTGCGACGCGCACCTGAACAAACGGCCACACCGGCGCTACCTCCCGTGACGCCGCTGTTGGCCCCGCCACAGCCGAAGCAATCCGAGGCGACGCCGGCTTCCCCGACCCAGCAGCCTGCTGCCCCACTGACCCACTGACCGCGCCATGGACAACCCGCAGAACGACCCACTCGACGCCCTGCAGGCGGAGATCCCGTTGCCGGGACAGTATCGTATTGAGGAGCGCTTCGAAGACAGCGTGGAGATCGCCGGTCTCTCGCTTCATATGGCCGGGCTGATCGCCAAGCGAGACGACGGCAACGTGGTCATCGGCAGCGCCGCGGGCCTGGACTCCCAGGTCATCGGTCGGGCCTACTTCGAGCTGGTCGAGCGGGCCTGTGCACTCATCGCGCGGGAGAGGGGCGAGGGGCGCAGAGCCACCGACGCCGCTGGCCAAGCCGTCGAAGAACTCGCCTACGCCCGCGTGTTCCCCCCGAACCCGGGTCCCGGCCTACGCACCTCCGTCTCGAATGGTGTGGCGATCCACACCGACCCAGCCCGTGCGCGCACCGCCGCACTTTGCGAACTACTCGAACGGGACCGCGTCCTGCGTAGCTGGTACGGATCGTGGCCGCCGCGGGTGGTCGATCTGCCCGAGGGCGACCCGGTGGCAGCGCTGTCGGACCACTACGAGCTGTGCGCCTACCGGTTCGAGCCAGAGGGCGACGAGATCGCCGTGGCGGGTGTATTTGGATTCCCCAAGACGGAGACGACGCCCTTGATCTGCGGGCTGGGGGCCGCCCCGACCGAAACGCGCGCGCTCGAAAAGGCCATGGGAGAGTCGCTGCAGCGGTTGGCATTCCTGTGGGGAGAGGACATCCCATCCGAACCGCCCGGACCAGAAGCCACGCCGGACTTTCACCAGGAGTCCTACCTGTACCCTGCAATGTTTCCGGTTCTGCGTGCCTGGCTGAACGGTGAGCACGGCCAGAACCGCGCGTTCCCCACCCTCGATCTTGCCACGGTCCAATTCGCGGACATCACCCCCCGCAGCCTCGCCGATCGCGTCCTGGCCACGCGGGCGGTGGCGGAAGGCGCGTTTCCGCTGGTGTTTGGTCCGCGCCAAACCCTTCCAGACGGCCCCATTCCGGAACACCAGCAGGTCCATCCGATCGCCTGATCGCCGTAACGCCGGGCAGGTGCCGACGTAGGGCGCGGATACCAGGGAGTGCCGCACGGATCCCCAGCGGATGCGGACAAGGACGCGATGGGTGCGTTCAGCTGCGGCCCAAGGAAAGGACGAAGACGTGGACATCAAGAAAGGCGCAACGGTGGCATCGGCGGTCGCGCTCCTGCTCGGCGGAGCCGGCTGCACCAACGATACGAGCGAAAGCGAGCCCGAAAGCCTGGGCCGGAATGAATCTGGGCTCCGCTGCGCGGGCATCAACGACTGCAAGGGCACGTCCGAGTGCGCAGGCCCGGACGGCGAAAACGATTGCCAGGGTATGAACGAGTGCAAGGGCGAGGGCTGGGTGTCGGTGGACAGCGAAGAGGAGTGCACGTCGAAGGACGGCACGATCATCAGTTCTGCCTCCTGAGGCCAACCGGGCAGCGTCCAGGGCCACTCCCCTCAAGTCCGCGGCCCTGGACGCTGCCAACCCTTGCTGCCCCTTGCACGGTCTGAACCCCTGGAATCGTCACGGATGATGGAAAGCGCTGGACACGGAGTCAGTCTCAAGGCAGCGCACTACGCCGAGCTGCTAGCTCGCGCCGTTCCGGTAACGTGGGCCGAGGGCGTCACAGAAAACTTTCTGGGGCGGGGCGGACGACCCTCCGCGGTGCTGGAACACGTGCGGCGGGACGCGCGTGTCATTCTGCACGGGGTGTCGATGTCCCTCGGGGGTCTCGACCCCTTCGATCCCGATTACTTTCGCGCCCTGCGCGCACTCAGCCAACGCATCGAGGCGACCTTCGTCAGCGACCACATCTGCTTCGGCTCGGTGGGCGGCCACAACGGTCACGACCTGTGGCCCTTGCCCCTGACCGAGGAGTGCCTGAACCACATGGTCTCACGGGTGCTAGAGGCGCAGGACCGCTTGGGGCGCCAAGTGGTCCTGGAGAATGTGTCCAGCTACGTGCAATACCGACAGAGCGAGATGAGCGAGCCGGAGTTCATCGCAACGTTGTTGCAGCAAGCGGACGCTGGCATGCTGCTGGATGTGAACAACGTGTACGTGTCGGCGCAGAACTTCGGCTTCGATGCGCGCAAGTACATCGACGTGATCCCAGTAGAGCGCGTACGTTACTTGCATCTGGCGGGGCACGCGGACCTGGGCACCCACTTGCTAGACAACCACGGCGCCCCGGTATGCGATGCGGTCTGGGACCTGTACGAATACACCATTGCGCGGATGGGTTCGATCCCAACGATCGTCGAGTGGGACAGCCACCTGCCGACCCTGGAGGGTCTGCTTTCCGAAAGCGCACGGGCCCAAGAGCATGAGCAACGGGCCCTCCAAGCAAAGCCGGCACCTTCGCCCAGCGATCCGGACGCTTCACTGCACATGTCCCTTCCCTCACCGGGAGCCCCCGCCACATGAGCCTGCAGGAGCTCCAGCGGGCGTTTTGGCGCGCGGTCCGCTATGACCCCACGCCCGCAGACGCGCTCGGTCACTTCGTCGGAGACGATCGACTCGACGCCGCCGGGCGCATGGACGTCTACCGCAAGATGTACTGGTACCGTCAGGTGGATGCCCTAGCAGATGTGTTCGAGCACACGCGGGACGCCCTCGGTGCGGAACGCTTCACCAAGCTAGCCTGCCGGTACATTCGCAATCACCCCTCCACCCACCCAGCTCTGGAGCATCTCGGACACGCGTTGCCCGGCTTCCTCTCGCGCCAGGCCCCAGAGGTCTCCGACCTGGCCCTGCTGGAATGGACCCGCCTGCTCGCCCTGGTCGCGCCCGACCCCGGGCGGCTCTGCGGTGCACAGGACGCCAACCCAGCCACTTTCGCGACGGCACATCTTGTCTTCGTTCCATCACTGCATGTGATCGAGGTCCAACGTGCTGCCCTGCAGCCCTTCGCTGACGGCGCGGTTCCCGAGCCGTCGGAGCGCGCCCAGATTGCCGTGTGGCGCAAGGGGTTCGGCGTGCAGCACCTGCCACTGGGCGCGCTAGAGTCCGACGCGCTGACGCGGGCCCGAGACGGTGGCAGTCTGACCAGCGCCCTGAGTGTATTTCCCGACGACCCGTCCGGCATCGATGCCGCTTTCAACATGATACGCGCGTGGTTTTCACGACAATGGATCGAAGGAATCGAAACGTGAACAGCAAGATGGGCCGCATCACGGCGAGCTGGATGTTCTGGGCGCTCACCACCATGGTGGGCGCCTGCGCTTCGGACACGGGGGACGGTGATGACGGGGCCGGCGACGGTAGCAGCCGGTGCGGCGAGCTAAACACCGAACCCGGACCCACCATGCGTCCGGGACAAAACTGCCTGTCTTGCCACTACGAAGGCTTTCGCGACGAGCTCATGGCACCCAATTGGACTGCCGCCGGCACGGTCTTCGACGCCGCAGACAGCGAACACTGCGACGGGGTCGAGGGGGTCAGCGTGTTCCTGACCGCCGAAGACGGCAGCGAAGTAGAGCTCGTCACCAACGAGGTTGGCAACTTCTGGACCGATGAGCCGCTCATGGAAGAGGGCCCCGGTCCGCGCCTCGAGTACGAAGGCCGCACCATCAAGATGGCCCGCAATCTACCGGCCATCCCGGCATGCGCCGGCTGCCATGCGAACCCACCCCAGGCAAGCGCCCCTGGCCGGATCTTTGCCCCCTAGAATCCTTGACCAGCAATGCTGTTTACCGATGAGTCAAGCTAGGGGAGCTCACGTGTATCTGTTGGCATTGTATCAAGGATTCTAAGTCGCACCTACGGTGCTCCGGGCAGTGACGGGCGGCTGGCTGCGCCTCACGCAGACAGGGCATGAACGCGGGCTGACTATCGCAGCCACGTCGGATCCAACAGTTCATCGAAACGCGATGTGCTGCCGGTACATGCGTCGCCGGCGAGCACTTGCTCGGCGGCATCAACCAGGGCCCAGAAGCGTTCGCGGTCCTCCGGCATCGGGACGCGCGCATAGTCCGTCCGTAAGAAGCCATCAAAGCGTGCCTGGTAGGCCGGCGCGGACAGCACCGAGATGGCATACCGTGCCACGTCCGCTGCCGAGACTGGACGCCCGGCCACACGCGCTATGGCTGCCGCCGGGACCGGGTCGAGGTTGTCGCGCCCATGGGGATCGCACACGGGGAACACGCGCGTCCGACAGGAGGAGCGGTTTGACAGGAAGCTACTGTCGGCGACGACCCTCACCGCCGCGATGTGCTGCCAGGGACGGTCGCCGCGGTCCTTGCGCACGCTCACGAGGGCGAACTCGGAGTGCGCCATGGCGGCCAGAAGACGCGGCCGCGGGCGATGACAGAACGGCGTGACGGGGCAAAACACACGGCTGTCTGCGCGCCGATAGGCGATGGGAAGCACGGAGATGCCGAGCCGCCCGTCCGGGTCACGCGAAAGCGCGGTGGCGACCGCTGTGCGCGCACGCTCCGGGTCGTAGTGCCGACTGGGGGTGCGCGCCGCATCCAGCGCCGCATCGGCCGTCCCCGCGACGAAGGCCCGCAGCCGGGCGAGCAGCGCACCGCGCTCGGACGCCACGACGGCCGCGTCCCGGTTCGTCTGGACACCCTCGCGATGGAAGGGGAACAGGTCCGACAGGGGCACATGCTCCGCGTAGCGGTGGGCCCGCCCGGACACGGGTACAAAGGCATAGGCGGGCGCACGAGGCGTAACCGTCGACGACCCCTCACGGTCACCCGCCGCCCACGTACCCAGGGCGGCCCACTTGTCCGCCCGCGTGCCCCACAGTCGCCGGTAGGTGGTCGGCCGCTGGCCGGCGCGCGGCCCACAGACCGCCAGCGTGATAGCCACCGACGGGCGCACCCCGAAGACATTGTCGTCCCGCTTCCCGGCCCGCGAGAGCAATGCGTTACCGCCCAGGTCCACGATCTCGAGCGAGCAGGACCAGCCCTCCATCGCCGCACGCATGGCGCGGTGCACGGGGCCATCGACGAACGAGCCATTGGTCACGAGCGCAACGACTCCCACGTGCTTGGCACAGGCGGCGACCGCAAACGCCCAGCGCATGAAAGACACGTAGCGGTCGCTCAGCACGCCCAGCTTCCGCTCGCGCAGCGGCTGACCGTCGGGCAGCCGACGAAAGTCGTCCAGCATCGGCTGAAACGCCGGTGCGACCACGGCCTGCCCGGCAGCCGCCGTGGACCAAGGGGGGTTGCCGATCACCGCCACCACACGATGCCCGCCGGCCACGGGCTCTGGATCCACGCCTAGCGTATCGGCGTGGATCCAGGTCGTCTGCCAGCCTGCCGCTCCGAGTTCCGGTCCGGCTACCCTGCGCGCCACCGCAACAGCCTGCCGGTCCCGGTCGCAGGCCCAGACAGCCGCCGGCTTTGAGGCGCGACCGGCGCACACCCCCAAGGCAGCCGCAACGAAGGCCCCCGCGCCGCATGCCGGGTCGACGACCAACGTGGCCGGGTCTGACAGGCCTCCCAAGATTCCGCAGGCACGCAAGCGCTCGTCGGCCGCCGCGGCCACATGGCGCGCCAGTTCGGGCGGCGTGTGAACCACACCACTTGCCCGCCGCTCATCCCCGCTCACGCGGCCGTCACGATGCCTTGCCGCAGACCAGGTCCGCTGCTCGATGTCAGTCAAGCGCACTGCCCGACAGCCTACCATCACCAGCCAGCTGTGCTACAAGCGCCTCGTGGCCGACGCGGACTCGTACGACCTGCTACCCACCGCCCCGTCCGACCATGCCGATCTTCACGCGGCCTTCGCGACGATCGTCGCGAAGGACGAGGGCTATCCACAATTCCCGGGCGCGCCTCTGATGTGGGAGGACTTCGAGGCCTACTGGCTCCGCTCCGCAACGGTGGGCTGCGTGGCGCGGGCCAAAGCCGACGGGGCGCTCGCGGGAGCCTTCACCATGAAGCCGAATGGGGTGGGGCGTGCCGGGCACGTGGCCAACGCCGGCTACTTCGTGGTCGATAGCCACCGGGGTGTCGGGCTGGGCGAGCGCCTGGTCCTCCACTCGTTCGAGGTGGCGCGGGCCCATGGGTTCGACGCCATGCAATACAACTTCGTGTTCGCCGACAATCCTGCGCGGCGCCTCTACGAGCGTCTGGGGTTTCGTGTGGTCGGCGAGGTGCCCGCCGTCATCGACGGAAAGCCCGTCTTCATCTACTGGCGCAAGCTCTAGCTAACGACCTTGAGTCAGCGTTTCGTGGATGTTTGCGTCAAGTTTGATCGCGTTGCCTTGATTGGAAGCGTCTGGACAAGGTCGCTAGGTCGCGCTGACGCGCTCCGGGG
>JAPPOR010001030.1 GCA_028817905.1 Myxococcales bacterium | reverse complement strand
TGCGGAGTCGAGCAGTTGTGCGAGGGCGCGTGATTTGGTGATGGATGCGGGCTAGAACTTCGACCCCACAGCGCTTCGGCCCCATGGCAAATTCAGGCAGTTTTCGGTCAGTTCCCGTAGACCCCATGAAGCCGAGCTCCAGCGCGATCTCCTCGCGACGTGGTGCTCTAGGCGAGCTGACCAACCGAAGCCTGCCTCCCGGCCCAGAGGGCGCGTGGAATCCCGCCTTTTCGGTCTGCCTGGACGCCATGGTGTAGTCGGACGCTCGAACGGTCAGCATACCGAAGCTACATGTGCGACGAAAATACACCTAGCCCGGCTCATTCACGACATCGACGCCGGATCGCGCAGGGATTCGGCTTCACGGGCTTTCGACGACCGACGGGAATACTGCCCGTCGAAGAGGCGGTACAGTCAGTAGGCAATCAAGCCAGACGCTTCCTCTAGCGGAACCGCATCGCGGACAAAGAGCTGATAGCGGACGCCCATCACCTCGATCGGAATCGCCTCCGAGCCAGATGGCGGCTGGCCCTCGAACCGACCGCTCACTTCGAAGTCGATGAAGCGCTGCCACACCTGACGCAGTTGGGTCGCGGCCTCGCCGGTGGCGAGACGGCCCGTGCCGGGCATGTATCCGGTTTGGTTGATCTCAGCCTCGTCGATCGCGAAGTCCTCCGGGTCGCCCAGCGGCCAACCGGAAGGAGCGCTATAGACTTGATCGGGCAGGATGCCCTTGCCCCGGACCAGCAGGTAGCGAATGTCTCCTTGGACGGCTTCGCCGGCCGTATACAAGTGCTCAAGGGCTTCAGCAAACCCCATGTGCAGCGACCGCAGGTCCGCTGAGCCAGTGGCAGAGGAACCGCCCACATGCACGCAGCCGCCCCGGCCACCTGTGGCACCTCCGGATCCACAGGGCGTCTGCAGCCCGCCACGCCCGAGGATGTATGCGATATCGGGCGCGCCTGGAAAGCCGATCGGGTAGTCACCCGCCAGGGCTTGCCAGTTGTCGAGATCAAGCGCGTTGCGCAGCATCTCCAGATTGGGCTTCGTCAAGGAACCCGTGACTACCCGCTCCAGCTTGCCACGCTGAACCCAGTAGCGGCATGTGCCCTCGACCAGCAAGAAGCGGAAGCCGTTTTCCGTCATCACACCGCCTCCGGGTGCGGTCAGACCCGTGGGCAGCATCCTGCCGGCGAACGTGATGCCCGGGTCGCCGTCGCACAGGAGCGCCTCGACGCCGGTCAGATCGGGTGGAACTTCGCGAGGTGGCGAGTCTCCGGCATCCCGAACGGCACCCTTCTCGCGATCGTCGACGGGTGTCTCTGTGCCCTCCCCGGAATCTGGCGTGCCCGTGTCATCCTCGGGGTCCCCGGCAGCCGCGTCGGCATCGCTCGGGGCGGCGTCCACCATATTGGTCACCACGCCCACGCCGGGTCGCGTCTCGCTTCCATGGGCATCGTCAGGGGATGGCTGGGGAGCCCCGCGCTTACTGCCCTCAGGGCGGTCCCGCGGCTCATGCGGATCGGCCTCTTGCGCCCCCATGTTCTCCATCGCGCCGGGGCCGTCCCCGGCCGGTCCGCTAAGGTCGGACGAACAGGCCTGCAGCATACACAGCACCGCAGCGCCCAGCATGGCTCCGGCTCTGTGCGACCTTTTCCGCTTCACAACCCCCCCTTTGTTGGGACACGCTAGCAGGCACCCATTGCGGCGTCAAACGCGGAAAAGGGTTGCATTCCGAGATCTCACCGCGCAGCCCGTAAGCTGCTCCGCCACAACCCGATCCCCGCGCTTCGCCTGAGGCCAACAAGGCTTTTACTCAGCGCTATCGTCCTGGCGCAGGTCACCCATCCGCTCGCGTCGATAGGCCGCGACATCGTCTTGAAGCGCTGTCAAGTCGACGGTGGAGGGAGGCGTTAGGAACGCTTCGAGGGCTTCTGGTGGTGGGCCTATGGCACTGGCATGTTCACCATCCTGCTGCTCGACCCCCCCCTCGAGTCCCATGCACTCGCTACGCATGCGCTCGTTGTTGCGAGCACCGCCCCCGGAATAGCCGTTGAGAACACACAGCTCGTCCGCCGCGCAGTCCCGCCGGCTCGTGCAGCTTACCAGCTCTGCACGCAGGCAATGATCGAGGACGCACGCCTCCCCTTCCGCACACTCGCCGGACTCACTACACGGCCCACAGCGTCCCTCGAGACAGGCCATGGCGAGTCCACAGCCGGACTTGGTTTCACAGAACGCCTGGCGGTCGAGATTGACCATCATGCCTTGCCACTCGTGCGGATCGCGAGGGTGCAGCCCCCGCCGAAGAGGCCGATCCGCCCCTGCATTCGTCGTCCGCACCCGGGACGCGCGAACCTGCGGGGGTTGCTGCCGCGAGGCGGCCGGCAGCGGGGCATGGGGAGTCGCGACGCTGGCGTGATCGGCGCTCTCGAGCGAGGTCTCGCGCCTGGTGGATCCGGTTAGCAGGATTAGCAGGTAGCCGGTCGCGGCCGCCACCAGCAGAGTGACTGCTGGGGCGGCCCAACCGCGGCGGCGCCCGCCCAATTCCCGTTCAGCCGCCTTGCTCACGGGTCAGTCGCCTCCTGATCCGCAGTTCGCTGCCAGATTGAGGCTCGAGACCGTGCCCAGCGCAAGCCAGCGATTGTGGAAGTCCTGAGTGGACCGGCCGTGCACGTCATCGCCGGCAGTGCGGGCCGCGTTCCAAAACTCGTCGATGCGCGCGATGCCAGCTCCGTTGCCCGATCCGCTCGAATACGTGGAAACCACATTGACAACGTCGAACATCGGTTCCGAGATGATCTCGCCAACGTAGTCGATTTCGCTGTCGTAGTTGTCCCAGTGGTACTGCATGTGATTGCCGACCACCAGATTGCTACCCGGGAGCGCGCAGTTCGGGCTCGGCTCGAGCGGCACGTTAATGATGCTCGCCGCATCCGGGCATGCACCCGTGTTCAAGCACGAGTAGGGCACATCTGCCCACGGGAAGTAGAGTGCAATGTCCGCGTAGTGGGTGGCAACAGCCTCCTCCCATCCCGCGCTCTCATTCTCAGGGCTCGCAAGATTCCAGCCAAACCCGTTCGCGGAATAGTCCAACGCAAGCACGGTGCGGGTGGCGTCATAAAGCGTCCAGTTCGTGTTGGCTAGGTAACTCGCGATATGACCCATTTCGTGCATCACGCGCGCCTGTGGGCTCATCGCCGAAGTCGTGGAATCGATCACGACAACATTGGAGTCACCCACCGCGCAACTCGTGGTGCAGAGACTGTTGTCAAACGCCTGGATCTCCAAGCCCCAAAACAGCGTACGCATGCGGAACGACTGCGAAAGCGAATCAGCCCACATCCGATACGCACCGTCGTGCAGCATGGCGATGAAACTGTTCGCCGCCGCGCTACCATAGGTCGGGAAGTTCAGCCAGGTGAAGCCCGGCAAGGCCGTAAACGGAGACTGCAGCGGTACAATCGGCGCGCCAGCAGGAAGTGGCGGGTTGACGCCAGGCGTGGGATTCGGGCCCGCAATGATAAAGCGGCCATCCGCGTGTTCGCCGAGGTAATCAAGACTCGCATCGACTGGCGTGAAGATCCCGACGCTCGGGTCACTCCACGTGATGGAAAAGAATCCGGCGGCGTCGGTCATACCCTGACCAAGAATCGCGTTGTCGGATGCTCGTCGCACGTAGATCCGTGCTTTTCGGAATGGCTGCGGCCTTTGATAGTCGAGCCACGTATACTTGGCACCGGAGCAATCGCGACCAAGAGGGCAGAAGTTGCCCTGGTTTTGGTAGAACATCAGAACGCCGGACACCACGCCGGAGGCCGCACTTGCAGATTGTGCGGAGACCTGAAGCAGGCCTGCCGCAAGCAGGCTGGTCACGAAGAGGCTCTTCAATCGGTTGTTCATGTCGGTTCTTCCTTGTGGTGGCTAGGGGGCCGGCTCGAAATCGCCCTGGGGTTCATCGGCGGGCGTGGCGGCAAAGTGTTCGCGGGCCTCTTCCTCGTTCGCTGGCTGAAAATCGCTGACGATAATGCGCGCCACGTTCACGCCGGACTGCTCCGACCATTCCTCGAAGGTGAGCAACGCCAGTTGTCCGCCCTCCATGTGAAGATAGGCCTCCGCGAGGTCAGCATCCGTTCCCAGGTCGTTCGAGGCAGCTGCCCCAACGCGCAAGGTGTAGTAGCCATCGGACAGATCGCGTGGTGTCTTGATCTTCGTCCGGTGGCCCCTACCCGGCGTCATCACGACGGGATTTTTTACGGAGGCGGCGAGCTCGCCCTCCGGCGTCACGATCTCATAGGACAGCCGCACGGCCGTAGGCAGCTGTTCGCTAGGACTTACGACGATCTCGTATTCGACCTCATCACGCCCATTTCCATTCGTACTCTGCTTGGTCGGCTCCAGACTGATAGCGACCAGCCTGTCCATGCCGATCGTGTGCTTGACGCCTAACTGCTCAGGCGCGCGTTCTAGCGTTGGCTCCTTTGCATCTGCCGCCGCCAACGTCTGGAACGCAGCACTGGCTCCCAGCGCTAGGCCCATCGCCGCCGGAGCCCAGAGGCGCACGCCATTTCGCAGGAGTCCCCGGCCCCCAGATAGAGTCCAGTTCGTGGGATCAGTTGTCATCGAACCTCCTTCCTGTCGTGAAGACGCCTGGAAGCTACAGCGGCGTCGCACCCGCGGCAGCCGACCCTAGGGTTGGTTTGCAATACCTTGAAATCTTCCGTGCAACACTCCCGTCGGTGGTTCAAGCAGGGGCTTCAGTAGAAGCGCCAAGTCCCGCCTGTGACTTGGCAACCGTCTCGAATACATTTGACAGTTTTTCTGATGCTCAACTAAATAGAGGCTCATCTATGTTGGGGGAGGGCTCAACCGTGAGGCCAGCCCAAGGGCGCTGGCTCGTTGTTCACGCTGATCATCGCGTGCGTGAGCACATACAACTCGCGGCCGAATCCTATGGGCCTACATCTTCTCTAGATGGGCTGACCGGGGTTCGCGAGTGGCTCGCACACCCCTCGCCGCTGACGGGCGTAGTCGTGGGTAGTGCAGTGCGTGATGGATGCCTTGCGGGGGTCGTGCAAGCGGTCCGAAGTCACCATGACGTACCTGTCCTGGTCGTGGTCCGCGCGAGCAATGGGGCGTTGCTGCGAGAGGCCTTTCGCCTCGACGCCGATCTGTTGCAGGAGCCTATCGAAGCTGGCGATCTGACGCTCTTCTTCGAGCGCGCCCTACAGAGCACGCATCGAGCGTTTCGCCAACAGGAAGCCTGCGTAGCCCGCTTTGGCGACCGCCATCATCTGACACCTCGACACCGAGAACTGCTTTTGGCGATCATCGCGGGACAACGCCGTTCCGACTTGGCGGCTTCCCTCCATATCTCACAGAGCACGTTAAAGTGGCACGTCAACACTTTGCTGCGCAAGTGCGGCGCCAAGAGCCTCGTGGAGGCAGCTTGCTTGGCGCTGCGCTGCGACGGGCCACCGTGAAGCCCAATCGGCCCTGCCCATCGTCATCGTCTGCGTGTCGCCACCGTCGCCGCCACGCCGTATGCCGTGTGCAACCTACCGAGCACGTCGCCTTGACCGTCGTCAAATCGCACTCCCGTCCCATCGTCCACTCGGGTCGCTATTTCCGTCACAGTGGCGTCGACGGCTAGCTCTTCCCGTGACGTGGACACCCGGTCGACTGACATGTGGACGTGGAGCGATCCCCGGCGCGGCCCTTCACCCATGGGGTAGGAATCGCTCAATGTCCGCGTCTGAGCGGTCTCGGTGTCCACGTAATGCCCGCTGGGCGTCCATGTGATCGCGAGATCCGCGCTATTTCCAGTCGACCAGATAGGACACCGACCCACTGGCTCGGGAGGGCTGCTGCTGCACGTTCGCGTCGCGCCCCTTGTAGCGGCACATGAAATACACCATCAAACGCACGGCACGACGAAAGTAGGGGATGTCGAACAGCTCGCAGCCCACGTAGACGACACGGACCTTGGTTTGCTGGAGTTTGAAAGCGCCGAAGGCACCGCCGTCAGCGGCTCGCCTCCAGGTCCGTTCGAGCTGGGTCATGGCGGTCCACGGGGTCGCCCCATCTGCCTTCAGCTCGGCGATCACGCGGGCATTCCATTGCGAACGCACCTTTGATCCCACCTTGGCGAGCTCAGCGTACTTGGCGTCCGACAGGCCCAGCCGCTCGCAAGCCTGGTAATGGTCACAAGCCGCTGCGATGGGCAGCCACGTGCCCGCGACGCAATTCAGGATCTCTTCCCCGTGCGGCCCCAGATGGGCCTGGTAAGCATCGAAGTGGCCGGTGGCCCGCAACCCCTCGAGGGACGAAACGATCCACGTGCTCCGAAAGCGCCGCGCCCAGGAAACCTCGCCCTCAGGTAGGGCGACGACCGGCACACCCTCGGTGTCCTGGTCGGCAGACTTGACTGACTTGTCGTCCACCTTCCGCGCGAGCGTAGCACCGCCCGGTTGCTCCATTCAATGTAGCCACCTTCCCTGACTGTAGACCGTTGTCAGGTGAAGCGGTGGGGCGTCAGGCTCAATACCTCCGCTTGGGCCGCCGTGCGCGTGGATCGGGGCGTCTACGGCCCGCTAGCACGCACCTCAGAATTTCACGCAGCCCGAGCCTCGCGTCCCATCGAGACACATCCAGTCGGGGGGACAAACGTTCTCGTTGGGTTCTCCGGGCTTGCAGTGCTCTTGCGTGCACCCCAAGGGAAGGGGCTCGTTCACACATACGCCGCCGTTGCAGTCACTGTCGTCCTCGCAATCGGCGCCGAACGGAACCGAGTCCGAGTCCATCGAGTCCGGGTCCACGGCGCTATCCAGCTCTCCGGCGTCCGCCGAGCCCGTGTCCTCGGGCGCATCGGGTTCCGACCCCGGCGACACCGGACTACAGACCGCGTACTGCGGATCATATACAACGTCGGGTCCAGGACAGCGCTCGACGTCGCACGCAGACAGCAGCACGCCCAAGGGCAGCGCTGCGATTGCTGTCCGCCGCCAGGCGTTGGCGACGTGAGGCAAGCAGGCTCGGATCGCAGAGTCGTTTTGGTTCATGGTGCCACCACCTGGCCGCCCCGGATTCTGGCAACCACCTTGACGTTCTTGTTCACGTTGTCTCCAGGCACATAGCCAATCGCCTCGGGCTTCTTACTCACGACTGCCAGCACGAGCGCCACACTCGAAACCTTCTTGGGAGGCCGCGCGCCTCCTCGAATCTTGCGGTCGATCCAGTAGCGCGCGACCCGGTCCGGATCGAGCCCTAGGACCGCTGCGTCGAATCCTTTTCGGGAGGTATCGCCCTCAGGAAGGTTGATGGGAAAGACCTTGCCTCCATGGTCCCAGTCGGTCTTGTTGGTCTGGAAGATCGGGCGCAGGTCGGTGCGCGACATCGACTTGACCGGGCTCGAGGGGTGGACGATCACTGCGATGTCGCTACCTGCATTGGCGTGCAGGGAAGCGGGCAGCGACATGAGGGCCAGCAGCAACGGCAATCGAATACGGAAATCCATGGCGATGCTCCCCTAAAAAGACGTGACAACGCGGCCCATGATCTGCCGGGTCTCGAGTATGTCCAGCGAGGTTGCCAGCTCGTCGTTGCTAAGCTTGAATGGCATCGACTGCGCGTAGTTGAGCTTCAGGAGCGTCGAGGGCGTAAAATGAATGTTCAGCCCGACGGCTGCCGTGATCAGCGTGTCGCCCACCGGAGTTTCCAGGTGTTGCGCATCGAGAAACGCCAACGGCTCGAGCCCCCAAAAGCCAAGGCGCTGCGCCAGGATCAGGTACGCATAGTAGTGATTGTCGCTAGGAGTAAGCGACCCTAGAGGAACACCCAGTGCCTGCAGAGGCTCGTGCTTGCCGGGCTCATACTGAAGTGAGGCTACGGTGAACTCGCTGCGGATCCGAAAGTCGTCATAGTCGAGCGCGAGATCGAGCCCGAAGAGCACCTCATCGTACGCCCAGGTCGAGGCCTCGTCGACCTCGAGCGGTGCGAGCGATCGAATCGCCACCTCCTCGTTTTCTTGGTTTCCGGCATAGAACGATGCGCCTGCCGCGAAGTTGAAGTTGCCCATCTCCAGGCGCGCAAAGGCCCGAGCTCCAAACGCCTTGTCGTCATCGTGGTCGAAGAGGTTGTCAACCACCCGGCCGTTGCTCAGCGTTAGGTGGTAGCCCAGCTGCCAGTCGTCCACGAATGTGCTGCCCCACAGCTGAATCCCGGTCTGGCGGATCGGGATGACCCGTTGAAGGATCATCTGCGGCAGCTGCAGGGTGATCAGAGTCGGGCTTCCGTGGTCGATGTTCCAGATGCCCCACGGGGTGAAGAAGTTTCCGACCCTGACATTGAGGAACTGATACGGCTGCCACTCTGTCCAGGCGCGCTCCAGGACGATGCTGCCGCGCCACATGGGCACGTTGAAGCCGCTGCCGTGGGGGTCGAACTGGCCCGTGTCGACTCGCTTGAAGACACCCGCGATGCCGCCGTAGTTCTCCACCAGACCATGGGGAGCGTTGGTGAAGCGAACCTCGATCAGGGTGCGCCAGGACTCGGCGGGCTTGGCATCGAGGTAGAGGTTGACGTTGCCAGTAACGAACGACAAGGCGTTCGCTTCTACGAATCTCGCGACCAGCGATCTTCGGTCGACCCAGATGCGCTGCGCACCGAAGTCCGCGAAACCATAGAGTCGGAGGATCTCCTCATCTTCCGCTGCGTCACTACCGTCGTCTGCCATCAGCGCCGCAAGCTCCGCCTCCTCTGCCTTCTCCTTCATCTCGTCCAACTCGGCACGGAGCTCCTCGATGAGTTGTCGGTTTTCGGAGGCCGAAGTCGTGGGAGCAGCCACACTGCCGCTGTCGCTGTCGCCGGCGTCCTCTGGGGGCAAGGCCGGCGCCGACGGCGCGACCGGAGCTTGTCCTTCAGCAGGTGCAGAGGCGGGCTGGGGGGCGTCCGGTGGTGAGGCCGACGGTGGCTCTGGCGGCGACGCAGCGCTCGGTTGTGCCATACCCGTGGTCGCCAGCAGCTGACAGGCGACGAAGACCGCGGCGACGATCGTCGCCTGCCTCGGCGGGGTGGTTCGTATCACTCGATGTCTCCTGGAATCGGTTCTTCAGCGGTTCACCAACGGTTCCGAACGCGAGTCTTTGACCCTGGTCCGCACCGATCCCACCGAAACCGCAAACGCCGACCTGATCGTTTCATCAGGAGTTGACGGACCGACCCACCTCGGCCTCAGGCGGCGGCTTGCGTCCGCCTCACCAGAAGCATTGTCCAGTCATCGTCTCGCCCAACGGAGTGTTCCTGCACCGCCGAGATGATGCGGTCGGCGGCCGCCTCCAGGTCGGAACCTTCCCGGAGCGCTTGCTCCATTGCCTCGGCCAGGCCCCCGGTGTCGAACAGCTTGCCCTGCGCGTCCTTGGCTTCCGTGATCCCGTCCGAGTAGAGACAGAGCACGTCCCCCGGGGTCAGCTCCAGCTGACCGATCGGAACGCTGGCGAGTTGTCCCGCAATGCCGAGCCAGGGCCCTATCGCGTTCAGCACTTCACACTCCTGACGCCCGCTGCGGAATACAACGGGGGGCTCGTGCCCACCCACGCAGTCGAAGCGGCCCTCTCCCCGATGCTGCAGGAGCTGCGCCGTGACGTACTTGTCGTCCTCCAACCGCCCAGTGATGTTCTCCCACAGTACCCGGTTGACACCGCGCAACACCGTGTCGCCTTGAGCGGTTGGATCGGCCTGGAACTCCGTCGCAAAAGCCGACTGCGCCATCAGCATCACCAGACCGGACTCGAGCCCGTGGTTCGATACGTCGCCGATCGTCAGCCACAGGTCGCTACCGTTTCCCCGTGACTGCACGTCATAGAAGTCGCCACCCACCTCCTCGGCAGGGATCATGCGGCCGGCGAATTCAAAGCCGGGGTGACGTGGGTCGGGCGGTAGCAGGGCGCTCTGCAGCTGGGCCGCGATTTCCAGCTCCCGGGCCATGCGGGCCTGGTCCGCCTCGGCTTGCTTGGCAACGGCCAGCTCGTGGGCCATGTCATTGAAAGCGTCACCGAGGCCCCCGAGCTCGTCTCGCGAGGGAACGACGCACTTCGTCGACAAGTCCCCATGGCCGATCCGTTCCGAGGCGAGGCGCAGCTCGGTCACGCTGCGTAGCAGCCCGACGGAAACGAACCAGCCGAGTACGCTGCTTACTACGAGAACCAGGGCGGCGAGGCCCACGCCGATCGCGAGTTCCTGACGAGTGTCCGCGATCCGCAGCAGGGCCTCATCTCGCACGCGGTCGTTGAGCTCCGCCTCCACCCCGCGCATGTGGCGCAGCTTGGAAGCCTGGGCGAGAAACCAGGCCTCGGCGCTCGCTGGAGGCGGCCCGTCCAGCCAATTGCTCACACGGTCCCGAATCGCGACCGCCTCTGCTGCCTCGCCGCTGAGGCTCTCCGGATCGAACAGCCCCGTCTGGTTTGCCAGGGTGCGAAAGACGTCCAAATAGGACTGACTCGCGGTGGTCAGCGTCACGAACTGTCGATAGGCCCCCGGAGCAAACTCACCCGCTGCCAGGGCGTGCACCACGACCGCGTGCTCGGCCGCGTTGGCCTCCTTGACCTTCATTAGGGCCACCAATGAGGTGATCAAGCGCAGCAGTTCCCCGTCGTCCACCAGTTCGGTGAGCGCTGCGGTCGCTTGAATCAGCGGCGCCAGACAGGACCCGTAGTACTCCGTGACTGCCGACAGAGAGGTTTCTGGGTTGGTTACCTGCGCTCGCATCCGTGTGCGGTCGTCGAGCAACCGGCGCGCTTTGGACAGCTGCGAAGCCAACCGTCGCGGAAGCTGTGAGAGATCCCGCTCGGCGAGGAACCGGGTCATGGCGGCTTCGCTCCGATCCGTACGGGCATACTGCGCGCGAAGGCGTGCCGCGTCCGCGCTCACGGAGGCATCTTGGCCACGATCCACTCTGCTGTCTTGACTACCGTTTGGGCTGCCATCCTGGCTGCCCGCGCCCTGCTGCGCTCGCCCGTCAGGTTTCGCCTTGGAGGGCGCTTCGGTATCGCTTTGCTCGTCGAACTCGCGCAGGACCTCCTCCAGTACGGGGTCACTGTCGGGATTGGCTGCGGCCTCTGCCCCATGACGCTTTCCCAGGGCCCAGGTGGCCTCGGCGCGTTCTCCCTGCAGCTCATGTGCGAGGGCGCTGATGATTTTCGACAGCTCAGCGAGGTTTTCGACCGAACCCAGACTCTCTGCCTTGCGAACCTGTTCGTTCGCACTGGTCACGATCAGTAGCGACAGACAGATGGCACCGAGCACCGGGACCCCGGCGAGCAGGAGGAGCTTCTGGCGGACGGGTAGGTTGTTCATCGCTTGCCCATCCCTCGCTCGCTAGCGACGACGGCTGGCCACCAGGGTCACCCGGCTTCCCTCCACCTCGAGCGACAGGTCCATGCGTGCCTCGTGACGCACCCGCGCCAGCCCCATCATGGAACGCGCACTGGTTCGCGCCCCATCGGTGCCGGTCAAGCGACGCATTTCCTGCATATATGCGCCTTCCGGGTCGTGCTTCAGTTCTTCGATCCGTCGTTCCAAGAGCCGGATACGAGTCCCCACCGTCTCATTGGACACGGTGATCTGGACGCGCAACGTATCCAGGGCAATCGAGAGCTTGATGTCGCTAGCCATCGTCGCGTAGGCCATCGCATTGTCGAGAAGCTCGGTCGCCGCGGTCGCGACGCTTTGCGCGGTCGTGGCCCGTAGTCGGCGCACGACCAAGGCATGCACGAACTCGTGAAAGTGCGGCAGCGTATCCCCCGAAGGCTCCACGGCGATCTGAAGTACGCTGGTGCTGTTCCCCTCCATATTCGCTGTTTGCCCGGACGACGCGGACGAGCGCCCCGGCGCTACCCCCAAGGTGCGATTGCTAAGCGGCCTGTGCCTCGATGGAAACCACGTCACCCACGATGGTCTTGATCGCAGCGAAGCTCGTGTTCTGCCACGTGATGTCCGGGTGCGTTAGGAAGCGAAGCAGGTAGCGCCGGTCTTCTTCAAGCGCCTGGATCCACATGGCCCAGTCGATAAAGAGGCGAATCGAAGACGAGTTCACGAAGGTCAGCCCTTGCACATCAACCTCGAGTTGCCGGCAGCCGTCCCTCAGCGCGGCCTCATGAATCGCCTGAAAGCAGGGTCGTAGCAGGCTCGCGGGACTCTGGGCAGCTATCGTACCACTGAGGCGCACGCGACCGTCGTTGACGATCTCCAGCGTGGCAGTGTCGAGTTCCGGAATATCGATCTTTGCAAGCGTGCTCATATCGCTCCTGTAGCTGTGAGGCGAATGCGACCGTTTTCCTGCTCTTCAAGTCGAAGCTCCGCCTCTCCCTCGAAGCAGATTCTGGCGAGCCCGAGCTGAGCTGAGGCCTCGGGAGAGGTGGCCGCGCGCGCGAAGGCATCGAGGTAGGCCTGCTTGGGCTCCTTGTCAGCCATCGTGGTGAGCTCGGAGCGTAGGCGCTCCAGATGTTGCGGGTCGGGCGTGCTAGAGACCGAGATTTGAAGGCTGTCCCCGGTGCTGTGAATCGCTACTTCAAGCTCGCTCTCTGGGCCGCGGAGGGAGTACTTGATCGCGTTCTCCAGCGTCTCCTGCATGACGACGCGCGCTCGCTGTGCAAGCTTTGGCTCGCTGAACGTGTGGTCGCAGAAGAAACCCGTGAAGTCCCGAATGCCATCGATGTAGGTCCAAACGGGTCGCAGTCGTATGTAGACGAGAGGCCGATCCGGGTCAGCGGACGAGTGATCTTGCATCAGTAGACGCTCCGACGTAACGATCCAGACAGTTCTAGGAACGACAGGTGAGGCCGCGAAGATGAGACCTGCGAGGCCGCCCATGTAGCCACCGGTGCTGGGCATGCGAGGGGGCGGACCGCGCCTGCACCGGGCTGCGCCCTTGTGCCCACTTCCCTAGTCGTACTGCGTTGTGCGCCCGGGGCTCGCGGAGTTTTGCCCGGCCGGGCTAGAACTTGATGCAAGCCGTTCCGCGCTCCGCATCGCCGAGACACATCCAGCCCTCGGGACATGCGCCTGCATTCGCCTCCCCATCCATGCAGTCGTTCTGCGTACAGCCAACCATCACCGGCATGTTGAGGCAAAGCCCAGGACCACACTCGGCATCGTCCGTACAAGCCTTGCCGAATGGCACGGTATCGTCTTCAGACGAGGTCATTTTGGAGGTCTCGTCCTCCGTACTGGTATTACTGTCGTCGCCATCGCCATCGCCGTCACCGCCATCCCCGCCGTTGCCGGCTCCACCGGGTTGTTCGGACGTCCCACAGGCGTCGCCCGTGCATTGGTCGTCACTGCAACCATTCAAAGAGAGGAGAGCCGCGAGGCATAGGACCAGCGCGGACGCGGAAGGAAAATGAAGGATCGTTGTAGTCACGACGATCTTGAACGGACGTGGGTTTCCACAATTGTAGGTGGGATCGCATCCGAACGAGCCCTGCCCGCCCTAGTTCCTAGTAGTCCTGCAGGACTACTTGCTACGCCACTTGACGCTGCGTGTCGGACTGTTTGCGCGGAATCGTGAAGCTAAGGGTGGTTCCCTTGCCGGGCTCGGAGTCGACCCGCAGCTGGCCACCTAGCGTCTCGACCGCCTCCCTGAGCGCCGCCATCCCCACTCCTCGGCCGGACTGGTCGGTCACCTGCTCGCGACTGCTCACGCCGTCCGTGAACAGCGTGGCCATGCGCTCCTCCTCCGTCTCGCAGGGCATACCGAGTGCCTTTGCTTTCCTGGCAAGCGCGTCCCAGTCGATGCCGCGCCCGTCGTCGGTCAGCTCGACCACGAACATGTCACCCAGTGACTTGAAACGGAGGGCCAAGGTCGGCCTTTCGGGCTTGCCCGCCTCGTCGCGCTCCGGCGGCGACTCGATCCCATGGTCGACCGCATTGCGGACCGCGTGCACCATCGCCGCAAAGAAGTTGCTCCATGCCTCTGAGTGCACGCGTTCCTCGTCGGCTTCGATGGATACCGCCAGGGTTCCCTTGCCGCGCCGCTTGGCAAGCACGGCGGCCTGTTCTCCGATTCGGGCAAGACGCTTTTTGACCGGTTCGTGGCGGAGCGCCAACACCCGCTGCGTAAGCTCGCCGGGCGCCTCCCCCCGCTGGATCGCGGTGACCACGGAATCCAGGTCGGACTGGGTGATCTCGAGTCTACCCTCCCCGTCTGCGAGCAGTGGCCCAACGCGCGCCTCGAAAGCAGAGAAAGCCTCGTGCAGTGCTTCAAAGGCCTCATCCTCCGGCACCTGCTCGTGCTCGACGATGAAGGACTCCAGGTCGTGCGCAGCGTTCGCGACGGAGTTCACACCGAAGATATTGCAGTTTCCCTTGATGGTGTGGACCGTGCGCATCAGCTCGGTCGCACTTGTGTCCCCGCGCTGACGCGTCAACCCCACCAGCCGTCGGACCTCCCCCAGGAACTCAACAAAACCGTTCCGATCCTCGGTCATGCGGGAGAACACGCGCAGCATCTCCTGCTGCACCGCTTCCCGCCGCGCTTGCGCCAGCTCTTCGGTGACGTCGGAGGCCACCAAAAGCGCACCCTCGAGCGTGTCATCGTTGACGATCCCACGGTACGCCAGGCGGTAGTGGCGGTCCCCGATGACCAGCTCCGAAGGCATCTGCTCCAGTGACAGCTCCCAGGGCAGCATATCCTCGGCGACGCAGTCCCAGGCAACCTCCGTCATCGCGGCAACCTGTGGGCAATGGTGCTCAAGGTGTGTATGCAAGCGAGCATCGATGGCGGGCGCGCCAAACCACTTGACGAACGCCTGCGAGGTCTCCGAGGAGAGGCTGCCATCCAGGTGAACGGTGGCGAGGCCCTGCTCTACGTTGTCGAGCACGACCCGCATGGCGTTGTTTCGGGTCGTCAGCTCGGCGGTGCGCTCCTCGACGAGTTTCTCCAAGTTCTCGCGGTGATGTTCCAACTCGCTGTCGCGAGCCTGGATGCCTGCGAGCATCTCGTTGAAAGCCTCCGTGAGCATGCCGAGCTCGTCACCACTGACCCGCTGCGCGCGGGCGCTGTAGTCCTTGTCGCGCTGTACCTTGGCTGCGGCGCCCGTCAGGCTGCTCACGGAGCGCGAGACCCCGCGCCCGATCAGCCAGGCCAGCAGAATGGAGGACAACAGCACACCGGTGGAAAGGGTGGTGCCTGTGGTCAGCGCGCGCTGGGTCACCGCCAGCCGTCGCAGCGCGACCGTTTTCACCCTGGCGTTCAGTTCGCTCTCGAGGATACGCAGCTGCTTGACCTTCTTGCCCTGTAGCGCGAACCACTCGGCGGCGTCGACCCCGAAGTCGTCGTCCATGGTCTCAAGCGCAGCCTTGCGCATCGCGGCAGTCTTGTCGGCGAACTCACCGGTCAGGGTCGCCTTGTACTTCTCACGAGCCACGTCGTCGGCTGTTGCGTACAGGACCCCCTCGTTGCTGGCGTACTCGGTCACCAGCGTCACGAGTCCCTTGTAGGCACCGGGTGCAAACTGACCGCTTTGGAACACATTGGCGAGCACGGCGTGCTCTTCGCTGGCGCTTTCCTTGATTTGAAGAACCGAGACGAGCGTCGAAATGGTACGCAACAGCTCTCCGTGGTCACTGAGCTGCATCAAGGCTGCGATCGCGCTGATCAAGCTCTTGTCGGCATCGCTGTAGTAGTCGATCAGCCGAACCGGATCGGCCGTTTCCTGCTGTGCGGCTGTCCTCTGCTCGGGTAGCTTGGCGAGGGCTTCCTGGGCCGCTCGCAGGTCGCGAGCGAGGCGCGGCGGCAGCTTGGAAGCGTCGCGCTTGGCGAGAAAGTCCTTTAGCTCGGCCAGGGCCCTGTCGGTCCGTTCGAACTGTGCGTGCGTCGCCTTGTCTGCCGCCTCACCCGCATGCCAGGCGAGGTGCGCCCGCTCCAACTGCAACTGGTGCACGGTGCCACTGATCTGTCCTGCGAGCTTGGCCAGATCCTCCACGGATCCCAATGCAGCAGCGGACTGGACCTGCTGCCGTGCGTCGGACACGACGATCCATGCCAGCACCAGGGCGCCCACAACCGGAACGCCGGCGAGCAGACCCAGCTTGTGAGCGATCGAGAAACCATGCGTTTTGGCTGCCATACTCCCGCTATCTGTTGATTGCCGGAAGGCCCCTGGAACGCTTTGGTTCGCGCGCGGATGTGGCCTCCCCTACAGCTGGAACGGCATGGTCCGCCGGACAATTAACGGCCGGCGTGGCACCAAGGCGGCGCAGTGCCCGCCGAGGCGCGCAAGCACATCGGGCGTAGGGACAGGGAACCTGGGCTCCGAGCCCTGGCACGCCGGCACGATGCCTACATGTATGCCACCGCCCCGGTCGGGCCATGCGCTCCAGTTCCCTACCCAGGGCGCGGTTGTCCCCCCCCGACCAAGCTAGGAGCCGGTCTGTTTGAACGACTTGCAAAAGCCGTGTGCAGTCCTATGTGTTTCTAGAGCACCGTGCTGAGCGGTGGGATGCGCACCCCACCAGGAGGAGTCGAAATGCGGACAATCATTGGTTTCATCATGGTGCCAGCCGTGGCCCTAGTGGGCTGCGCTGGCGCTCATTCAACCCAATCCACCCAGGTCGCGCGGGCCGATTGCCGTGGTCTGGAGGCAAATGAACAAGTCGCCGCCCTGCTTGCACCAGGGAGCGTGAGCAACGTTCAACCCGTGTACCGCCGCAGTTATCCCCATCGCGACGTGCAACCCCGCGAAATCGCCGGGGCCAGCATGTTCGTACGAGCGGAGCCCGGAATGCACCCCGCCTACCTGGAGCGAGCCCTCTCCTGCCACGCCGCCAGCCGAACAGACGCGCTGGCCACAGCCAACAGCCCGCTACGGGTCGAGGGCGTGGACGATGTGGACGTGTCACGGGCCGGGCCCCACGTGCGTGTCGCCATCACGGGCACAGACCGGGGCGCCGCCGACACCATTCTGCAGCGCGCTCGCTCGCTTGAAGCACCGGCAGGCCACGTGCATGTGGAGCAAATCGCCGGTGTCCACAAGGAAGCGCTCTAGCTAGCTAGCTCGCTGGCTTGGGCTTGCCGTCCCGAAACACCGGCGGTCGGCCCTGCTGCAGCGCCTCGACCGCCTCCCTGTGGTCGTCCGAACGCACCGTCACCGCTTCGTAGGCGATCCCAGCATCCATGACCGCATGGGCGATGCGCTTGAGCTCCAGGTTGACGAGCACCTTCGTCCACCGGATGGCATTTGTGGATCCCGCTAGCAGGCGCTGACAGAAGGCGTCGACCGCCCGGTCCAGCTCCGCCGCGGGGACGCAGTGGTTGACCAACCCGATCTCGGCGGCGGTCTGCGCTGGCAACAGGTCTCCCGTCATGAGGTATTCCTTGGCGCGCGCGAACCCGACGCGCTGGGGCCACAGAAACGCGCCGCCGTCCCCAGCGACCAAACCGACGGCCACGTGGGGATCACCGATCTTCGCGCCGTCGGCCGCGAAGACCACGTCGCACAGGAGAGCAAGCGTGGCGCCAAGCCCCACAGCGTGCCCGTTCATCCGGCACACCAGCGGCTTTTCCAGCTCCAGCACGGCAAACACGATGCGCTTGGCACGCTGAACGTCCTCGTCGAAGCGTTCCGGGTATCGAGCGTTGTCCGCCAGGTGGGCCAGGTCGCCGCCCGCCGAAAACGCCCGACCGGCCCCTGTGAGCACCAGCACGTCGGAACCCGTATCCGCTGCGGCGAAGGAAAAAGCCTCGACCAGGTCTTGATGCATCTGCTGGTTGACCGCGTTGAGCGTGTCGGGTCGGCTCAGCGTAATCGTCAGCAGGCGCCCCGCCCGCGTGAGCGCGACCGTCTGGAGCCTGGGGGGGGCGGTCGCAGGGGTCGTTGGCGTCGCAGGGGTCGCCATGGTCTCACTCCTCGGCAAGGGCGCTCAGCCCGGTTGGAGGGCACGCGGCGATGCGGCGCAGGGACGGCTCGAGGCCACCGGCAATCGCGAGCATGATGCGCGCCCGTTTGAGTAGCAGGTGCGGGTCGGCCTCATCGCTGAAGCCCATGGCGCCATGCACTTGGATGTTCTTGCCGCAGTTGTCCCGGGCGGCCGAAGCCGCAACGAACAAGGCGCTCTCGACCTGCAAGGTGGCGTCGACCCTGCCGCTTTCCACAGCCACCGCGGCGAAGCTCACAAGGTCGGCCGCCCCGCGAGCCGCCAGCGCCATGTTGGCGCAGTGATGCTTGACCGCCTGGAAGCTGCCTATAGGTCGCCCGAACTGCTTTCGCTCCCCTGCGTAGGACACGGCCATCTCCTGGGCGGCACAGGCAAGCCCTGCCAGCGCAGCCGCCTCGAGCAGGCGCAGGCGCAGCGTGCCTTGTTCTTCGGTCATCGCCACGGGCCTACCCAGACCCGAGACCTCGCTGAGCCGTACCGCCCACAGCCCGTCATCGACCACGTGACCCACGGGCACCGGCTCAAACAGGGCGGTCTCCGTTTCGTCACGCACCAGCAGCATAGTCGCTTCCGGATCCTCCACCATCAGGGTCCGGTGACCGCGCCGGTAGCCAGCCGCGACGCGCCCGGGCCCCGACGGCCGAGCTGCGTCCGCGCCGACCACATGCGCCGCACCCATGGTCGCGAACACCGAGGGCGCCGCGGCGCACCGCCCGAGTTCGAGCGCGATCAGAGCCTCCTCCACGGCACCCAACCCGCCGCCGCCTTCAGCTTCCGGCGCACACGCCGACAGGACCCCCAGCTCCTGCAACGCGGCCCAGCACTTCGGACTCTCGGCGCCTTGCACGTGCAACCGAGACAGGGGCAAGATCGCTGCAAGGGACTCCCCCAGGGCATGGGC
>JAPPOR010001078.1 GCA_028817905.1 Myxococcales bacterium | reverse complement strand
CTGCGGAGTCGAGCAGTTGTGCGAGGGCGCGTGATTTGGTGATGGATGCGGGCTAGGGGCGGGTTCGGAAGGAGGCGCGTTGGAAGCCAGGCCGTTCGAGAGGGTGCCCGTTGCCCGGTTCCGTGGCCCCGTCCCATCTCTGGTTGCGCTCTTGCTGGCTGCTTGCTCGACGGGTTCCGGTTCCGTGCCAGTCATGGGCCATTCTGGCCAGGATGGTGGCAAGGACCGCCAGGACGTCGGGAGTCAGGGCGATGCTGGGTCCCAGGACCAGGACTCCGGTGGGAGCCTCGCAAGCGAGTCGGATGCGTCCGCAAGCTCCGGCGCGAGCACGGGCGATCGGCTGGCGCTCTGCGATAGCGAGCGCGAAGATCAGGTGCGAGCGGTCTTCTGTGGGGATTCGCCGCCAAAGCTGGAGAGCCTGCAGGACTTGCAGGATGCGCTTTCGCTGCGCGTGGATCAGGACGCCACAGGGGACTTCGTGACGCCCGGGGACAGCGTGGCCGTGCTCGGCCACTCCACGGCGCTCTCAGGACATGGGGTCTCCCCGATCAATCCGCGACTGATCGTGATGACACCCACGCTCGTGATGACCTACCAGCGCGGGGTGCAACAGGTCGAGTTTGCCGCGTCCGACTACCAAACTGGCTCGTTCAACTTCTATCTGCTGCGGTTCGAGCAGACGTGCAACCAGCGCCCCAAGGGCTGCCTGCCGGGGGATCTTTATACGCTACGGGTCGAGCGCGACTGGGTTTCCTGGCGCCTCGAGGATGATGAGCAGTTGAAGAATACGCCGCAGGACTGTCGCCAGTGCCATCAGCGGGCTCGGGAGCGACCCGTGCTCTTGATGCGCGAGCTGAACAGTCCTTGGACGCACTTCTTTCAGCCTGTTTTCGAAGACTCAGCCAATCAAGCGCGCGCACCGGGCGTACAGGGCGACGATCTGCTGCGTGACTACGTCGCAGCCAAGGGTGACGAGCCCTACGGTGGGTTCCGGCTATCGACGCTCACTCCGATTGCACCGTTCCTGCTTGAGTCCCTGGTCGGCGCCGATCAACCGCTCTTGTTCGATGCCCCCGGCATCGAGTCCGAACGTTGGCCGTGGCACGAGGAGGCCGGTTACCTGAATGACCCTCAGCCGAGTCCCACCTGGGAAGAGGCTTATGCCGCCTTCAAGCGAGGTGAGCAGCTCGCGCTGCCGTACCTGAAGACGCGCCCGGTGGACCCGGAGCGGCAGGCGACGGCAAGTGAGGCCTATGCGCGTTTTCGTGCCGGAGAGATCGACTCAGACGAGCTCCCCGACCTGGCTGACATCTTTCCGCAGGACCCCCTCGAGCGAGCCCGTATCGGTCTGCAGACCGAGCCCGGTGCCGATGCAGTGGAGATTCTGATCCAGGCCTGTGGTAGCTGTCACAATGACGTGCTGGATCAGTCGCTTTCACGGGCGCGGTTCAATATCAATCTGTGGAGCCTCGACCCTTCCGAGCTCGCCTTGGCGGTCGAGCGGATTCAGCTGACGCGGGACGAGTATGGTGTGATGCCCCCACCGGAGGCACGCCAGCTGGACACCGAGGGGCGGCAGCGCTTGCTTGCCTATCTCAAGCAGGACCCACTGGCCGACGAGCCCGACCCGCGCCTCGTGCGCGCGGCTGAGCTCGGGATGGCTGGCGGAGGATCCAATCGCACAACGACCGGCGTGCAGGACATCCCACGGTAGCGACTACGAGATGACGCGGGCTACTTGCGCTGTGCCGGGCCTGAGGATATGGCAAGCTTCCTGCTGAGCTTGCTATGCGCGCTGAGACGCTGCGAACCCGGGCACCCCGAGACTTCGGCCAGACCGATCTTTCCCCCATCATGAAGGCGTGCCCGTCCGGGCGCGCGAGCTGAAGCAAATGGCACCGGCAGCCGAGCACCTTGCGACCGTTCTGGTCTGTTGCCCCGACAGGCGAGGGCTCGTCGCCGCCCTCGCTCAGCTGCTCTACGGTCATGGTGTCAACATCCTGGACGCGGACCAACACACGGATGTACCCGCTGGCAAGTTCTTCCAGCGCATTGCCGTCGATCTGAGTGAGATGCACACCGACCGGCTCACGTTGGAGCGCGCCCTGTCTGAGGTTGCCGAGCGGTTCGAGATGCGCCACCGGATCGAATATGCGGATCGTCCCAAGCGCATGGCCATTCTGGTCTCCAAGTATGAGCACTGTCTTCAGGACCTGCTGCTGCGCCACCGGGCCGGCGAGCTCGCATGTGAGATCGCCATGGTGATCAGCAACCACGCGGACCTTGCGCCAGTCGCGCAGTTCCATGGCCTTCCGTTTCACCACTGCCCGATCGTGGATGGTGACAAGCTCGCGCAAGAGCAGGCGGTCAACGCGCTGCTCGACGCGGCCAAGGTGGACCTTTTGGTCCTGGCCCGCTACATGCAGATCCTCTCGTCCGGCATGTGCGAGCGCTGGCAGGAGCGTGTGATCAACATCCACCACTCTTTCCTGCCGGCGTTCGTGGGCGGCCGGCCTTACCACCAGGCCCACCGTCGTGGCGTCAAGGTCATCGGGGCCACGGCGCACTACGCCACGCCGGATCTGGATGAGGGGCCGATCATCGAGCAGGACGTCATGCGTGTTTCCCATCGCGATTCCGTGGGGGACCTGATCGCCAAGGGTCGCGACCTGGAGCGCGTGGTGCTGGCCCGCGCTGTCCGCGCTCACCTGGAGGACCGCGTGCTCGTCTACGACAACAAGACCGTGGTCTTTGCATGAAGACGGGGCTGCCAGCGGCCGGTTGCAGCCTATCTTCTGCATCGCAGTCCGCGATCCACGCTGGCGACCATGCTGGGGCTCTGTCATGGTATGCTCGCAGAGCATTGCCGCACTTCAGTCAGCTCGCGGGTTGATGCCGGCTAGACGATCTGATGGCGTCGGTCCCGCGGTCGTGATCTCTCACCCATAGGAACACCCCATGAGCGCAGTCCCGATGGTACGGATGCTTACTTGTTGCGGTTGCTTGCTGGGCTTGGTCGCTTGCGCTGCCGAGACCAGTGGGCACGAGACTGCAACCGACTACGCCACGGATCGCGACGACCCAGCGGCAGCGGGATCCGGCGTGGGCGTCATTGTGCAGAACCTCGACCCGCAGGAGGAGCTGCAGGCCGCGAACCTGAGCTTCAATCTCCAATACCTGATGGTTCAGCAACGGATACAGCAGCAGAACCGCACGTATACCGCGCTCTCGAACGTCCTTAAGACGAAACACGACACCGCGAAGAACTCCATCAGCAACGTCCGATAGCTGTCTATTGGCGAGGCTCCGCCCCCGCCCAACGGGGCATGTGATCCAGGCGCCACTGGAAGCCGCTGTCGCTCGCAGCTCATCCCCGAAGCGCGCCAGCGCGGCCTAGCGACCTTGTCCAGACGCATCCAATCAAGGCAACGCGATCAAACCAACGCAA
>JAPPOR010000609.1 GCA_028817905.1 Myxococcales bacterium | reverse complement strand
GCGAAGCCGATCACTTGCACGATCATCACGTGCCTTGGTGATGGATGCGGGCTAGAGGTTCGGAACCTCGCGAAGCTTGGGCTCGAGAATGATCTCGATACGGCGATTGCGTCGCCGCCCCCGCGAAGACTTGTTGCTGGCCACCGGATCGTAGGGACCGTAGCCGGCGGCGACCAGCCGGCGGGGCGACATGCCCGCCCGGACCAGGGCGTGAATGACCTTCAGGGCCCGTCCCGACGACAACTCCCAGTTGCTCGGAAACTCCTTCGTGGACACTGGCACGTTGTCTGTGTGCCCTCCCACGATGAAGCGCTTGCCCCGGATCTTGCGCAGAACCTTGGCGACCTCGCGCAAGGCTTGTTTGCCCTCGTCCGTCAGATCAGCGCTGCCCGACGGAAACAGCACCTGTGCCGGCAACTCCACGATCATGCGGCCACGCCTGAAGCTGACTTCAAGACGACCACTATCGATCATCCGCTGAAAGGACTTGGTGAAGCTGCGAAACTCTGCAAGCTGCTGCTCGATCTCGGCCCGTTCCTGCTTGAGCTCGTCGAGCTTGCCCTCCGCTACCGCCAGACGTGCGGTTAGGTCGCGAGCCTGCTGCTGCGCCTCTGAGAGCGCATTGTCCCCCTGCTTTTTTTCCTGCTCGAGCGCAACCACGCGTTTCTGCGTGACGACCCTTTCCTGCTTCAGCTGGTCGACCTGACCACGAGTCGTTTTCAGCTCGACTTCGGCGGTCTGCTGCCCCTGCCACAATACGAACGCATAGTATCCCAGACCCACGGCCAACGTCGCCAGTACTCCCGCCAGAACCAGGGGGCCGGAGGTCGAGGTCGATGGGCGAGGATGCTCCGGCGGGGGCGGCCGCGTCGCGACCCCGTGCAAGGGGGGCGCGCTCGACGCGGCTGGCGGAGGCGGCTGCGAAATGGAAGGCGGCACCCCAGCGGGCGGCGGAGGGGCGAAAGGGCCCTGGGCGCCACTCACGTGTCGTCTCCTAGCTTTCGTCGCAAACGGGCGAGTCGTCTCTTCACTTTTGCCTCCTTAGCGCGCCGGTGCGCGCGATCGACGGCCGCAACCGCCTCGGGGCCATAGGCCTCCCGAATCAGTTTGGATGCCTGCCGGTGCGCACTATCCTCACCGACAAGCGCCACCAGGTGCCGAAGCATGTCGCGCGCACCACGAGCGGAGGGGTCCCGAGCATAGGCAAAGCCATACTGGTTGACCACGTCGCCATACCAGTGACGGTTCATGTAGAGTTTCGCCATCAGGACATGCCCGCGTGCATCATTTGGGTGCTGGCGATTGTAGCGACGCAGCGACTTGATCATGCGCTCATTGCCTGTGTAACCACGGCTCAGGCGCTTCCGGGTAGCCCGTAGTGAACGGGGCGTTCCGCGACGAAAGGGATCGCGCGCACGCGGTCGAGTGGGTTCGGCAGCGCGGGGCGGTTCCGGTTCCGGCACCGGGACGGCGGCGACCGGCAATGCGACCGCGGCCTGCGCGGAAGCAGCCGGTCCACCTTCCTTCTGCGGTGCGGACGCGGCTACTTCGGCCCCCTCACCCTCGGCAACGAGCCCCGCAGGCGAACCACTGGGTAGGCCGCCCTGCGCCTCGACGCGCGCAGCCGCACCTTGAACCGCACCCGCATGGGCCCCTGTTTCCAACCCGGCGGATACCGATGGCGAAGGGGTAGACCCAGCCTCAAGAGTGCCTGGCCCCCAAGCGGGGCTGGCTGGGGAAGCTACCGCGGGGGGGCCAGGCGAACGCGGCAACAAAATATCGCCGCCGTCACCCGACAGTACGTAGATCACAGCTGCCGCTACGCCGATCACCAGCACGGACACAAGCGACACCAGAGCGGCCGAGGCGACCACTAGACGTCGCAAGGCTGCCTTCGCGAACCCGACCAGGTCGAGTCGGCGAACACGCGACACCTGCGGCTCAACGCGCCTGCCCAACGCTGGTGACTCGTTGGAATCATGCGCAAGGGTCTCAGCTGTTCCGAAGGCGCCACCGACCGCGCGGGTCGTCAAATCGTCGACCTTCCGTCGCCACGGCCGGGGAATGGTTTCAAGGGCTTTGAGTAGCGACTCCGCATCCTGGAAGCGATCACCCGGCTCTTTCGCCATGGCGCGTTCGAACCAGGTTTCAAGCGCGGGTTGGACAAGCGCATCCTCACACACGCTCGCCAAGGTCGGCGCGGGCTCCACGAGGACCTTTCGCAGGACCTCGTGGGGCTCGCCCTCGAACGGCCGTCGACCGGAAAGCATTTGGAACAGCACGACGGCCGCGCTGTAGAGGTCGCCGCGCCGATCCACCTGCCCGCCACCGAGCTGTTCAGGCGGCATGAACGCTGGGGTTCCGAAGACCTGCCCTGTGCGGGTCAGGGTCGCGAGCTCGGTCTCGCCCTCGCCGTCCAGGAATTTCGCCAGACCGAAGTCGAGCAGCTTGATGCACTCGCGACCACCTTCGAGTTGTTGCACGAAGACGTTGCCCGGTTTGAGATCGCGGTGCACGAGGCCGCGTTCGTGCATGTAGGTGATCCCCTGCAAGAGCTCGGACAACACAAAGAGGGAGCGCTCCTCACTCAGTGGTCCCTCTTCCTTGAGCTCCTGATCCAGCGCGCGGCCTTTCAGCAGCTCCATCGCCAAGTATGGAACGCCGCTCGCTACACCATAGTCGGTGATCGTCACGATGTTGGGGTGTGGCAGTGCCATCATCGCCTTGGCCTCGCGCGCAAACCGGCGCTTCAACGACTGGCTTGCGCCCAACTCTTCCCGCAGCAGTTTGACGGCGACCTCGTGCCCATGGCGGCGGTCCCAGGCACGGTAGACCACCCCAAACCCGCCCTGACCCAGGCGCGCATCAATCCGATAGCGTCCGGCCAGTTCGCTTCCCACCAGGTCTGGAGGCACCGACCGGGGAGGTTCGACTTGCGCACTGGAAGGATGGCGTTGCATACACGACGAGGTGAACCGCCGTCGCCCGCCGACGGCGCCAGGCGACTCGCGTTACGGGCGGAAAGCCCGTCCGGCGCGATATCCAAATAGTGCCCGCTTTTGCCGGTACGGCGAAGACACCGCGGTCCCGAAGTGGCGAAAAAAGTAGCGCACAAGTACAGGGTTTCAGCCTCTTCCAGGTCCAGCCCACACGGCCATACCGGAGAAGGCTCCGCCCGGAGCAGAGGAGCGCGCATCCCGGCACATGGACGTAGTTGTGCGTCGATCGGTCGGCTAGCCCGGATCATTCATGACTACGGCGTCGGATCGCGCAGGGATTCGGCTTCACAAGGCTTTCGACGACCGACGGGAATACTCCCCGTATCTTCTAGGGCGGCGAAAGCCCTGTGGAGTCGAAGGACAAGCGAGGCGGTGTCGAAGTCGTGAATGATCCGGGCTAGGGTTCCCGAACGCCAGCGGGCCGGGCCCCCGGTACCGTCGCACACTCACG
>JAPPOR010000999.1:12182-18918 GCA_028817905.1 Myxococcales bacterium | reverse complement strand
CCCGTCCTCCATCGCGAGTCTTCGCAGTCGCTCCTTCGCGAGCTGAAAGCGCTTCCGCAAGCGAGCGGCCTCTTGGGCCAGGCAGCGCTCGTCGGCCGGGGCCGGTTCCGACACCACGAAGACCATGTCTCGAAACGACATACCCTTGTCCACGCGCAGGATCAGCAGTTCCTGATCCTCGCTGGACAGGCGCTCGCGAAGGTCGCGCATGCGGGTCTTGTTCTCCGTTCTTAGATAAGCGCGCGTGGTGGTTCGAGCGTCTTGGACAACCTTCTCCAATGCCGGGTGATCGGACAGGGGTATATGCCTGCCGGGTCGCCGACAGGCGGCCGTGACATACCGAAGAGAGGCGTTGCGCGCGACCTTGTATGCCCACACGCGCGCGCTGCACTTCCATGCGAACGTCGGCAAGCCAAGCCACAGATCGTGCGAGAACTGCGAAAACACCTCCGCAGCATCGTCACGATTGCGAAGTCGCGCGACTAGGACTCCGAAGATCTCGGGCCCGTACTCGCGAATCACAACGGTCGCAGCGGTATCGTAATCCCCTCGCTCGCACGCGAGGCGAATATCCTGTTCTACGGTCGACACCTTCGAGTCCATCGCTATGGTCCGTCTCTCTTGTGCTGCGTGCGAGAGGTTCGTTCAGCGAGCTCCCTTCTAGGAGTACGAACGCCGGGATCCTTGACAGCAAGCAGGGTCACCACGGAGCCGGCGACCATACCGATCACCGTGCCCGCGACAGCAAAGGCTGCCAGCAGCGAGAGCGCGTGCTGCGGCCCCAATGAAGGCGCCTCGGGAAGCACCCCAAAGACCGCAAGCAGTAGGGCAAGAACCAGGCCCACTGCCATGCCCGTCAGGGTCCCGCGCCGAACGATTCCATCGTATTGCGCACGCACAAGCGACCCGGCCCAGCGGTAGAGATGGCTCGCTGACGAAAACGCCAGCGCTCCCCGCGACTCGGACGCGGCCGCTACCGCGTAGCGCGCCGCGTCGTCGGAAAGCCCGGCACCCTCGAACTGCTCCGCCAGCCAGTCGGCATGTACGTCGCCGCTGGCCTCCAGAACCCTGGCAAGACGCGCATGCCTGCGACGCCTAGCGTGCGGTTCCATGGTCGCTCCCACCTGGACACGGACCTGATCGTGATAAACCTCCGCTTCGTCCCACGGCGCGGGACCGCGTGTTCGTACCAAGTGCAGCGCCCGTAGCAGGTCGAAGGCTCGCCTATCTTCATGAGGCAGCTCAGCTGCGCGCAAGGCCAGGTCGCGCCGAATGGGCCTTCCTGCCACCGCGATCACCTGCAGCAACCTGCGGGAGGTCTCTGGGAGGGCTCGCTACCGACTGGCAAACGCTTCCGCAAGCGAAACCAGATGGGGCGCTGCGAGTGCCCCCCCACAGGAGTTCGAAGCCTCTCGGGAGCACAGGTACCTGGCCAACTCCTGGATATAGAATGGGTTCCCTTCAGCCTCGCGCGAGATCTCTCCGACGAGCGCGTCGGAAGCAGGGAAGACATCGCCCAGCAGCTGTCGCGCCAGCAGCGCCCCCTCACCAGCATCCAAGCGGTCGACAGGCATGTCCACGACCGGCACGAGCGCGCCGAGGGTGGCACGCTCAGCATCCGGGTCCACGTGTCCTGGCCCGTAGGATTGCGACCTGGACGCGTCGTCCTTCGACAGGAGCATTCCCTGATGCAACGCGAACATGGACGCGACCCTCCAGCGGTAGCGTTCATCGGTGGTCGCACAATGCAGTACGCGGCGCAGAAAGTGGCTCGCGTGGGCGTCTTCGCGACGGTAGATGCCGATGACCAGGAGGGCAGGTGCGCCTGGTGGGGCGACCAGGGCTTCCAGCATCCGTGCGCTGTCGAGATCGCTCCATTGCAGATCGTCGATGATGAGCACGACGCCCGCCCTGTCCGCCAGGTTGGCCAAGAGACCTCGCAGCGCAGAAAAGGCCCGGGCGCGCAACCCATGGGGGTCGTCGACGCCAACTTCGACGCCGCCCTCAGCGCGCAGCTCGCGACGAACCAGTGGGACCCGGCCCAGCACGGGAAAGACCCGCGCGAGTGCCTGAACGTCCGCCGGCATGAGCGGCGCCACCTGCTCATCCGGGAGCTCGCGCAGATGCGCCACGAGCTCGTCGACGATTCCGTCAAACGCCTTGAAGGGTAGCGCTTCGCGCTCGTAGCAGCGGGCCTTCAACACCAGGACCCGTCGTCGACTCCCGTTGGACCGGCAAGGGTCGGGGCTCGCGAGTTCGGACACGAAGCGCTCCACAAGCGCTGACTTCCCGATGCCTGACGATCCATGTACCAACACAACCTTCGGACCACGAGCCGTGGTCCGACCACGGGTTCCCGACTCGGTGGGGAGCGTTCCGATCACCGTCTCAAAAGCGGTGCGCAACCGCGCGAGCTCGGTTCTGCGCCCCACGAACAACTCTGTAGGGGCTCGCTGGGAGGCGCGATCGGGTGGGGTGCTTGTCACTGAGCCCGCCTCGGAAACCCCTAGGCCGACAGCGCGCAGAACCTCCGCACCGGACGGGCGGTCATGGGGCCTTGATTGCAGGAGTGCCTCGCACAACGCCACCAAGTCGCCCGGGAGACGCGCGTCCCGCGACAAGCGGGGAACCGGCCGCGTCTGCTTGGCGCTCAGTACTGTATCGCGAGTGCCTTCGAATGGAAGGCGGCCAACGAGCGCCTGATAGATCATCACCCCAACCGCGTACCAGTCACTTGCAGCGGTGGCTGGAGCCCGCGCGGCCTGTTCCGGTGCCATGTACGCTGGGGTGCCCACAACGGGCCGCCACTTGGCACGCTCACCCTCACCGCAAGGTTCGTCCAGCATGTCCGAGACCAAGCCGAAGTCCAGAATCACGACCCTGCCACGGTCCGTAATCAGCACGTTCGAAGGCTTCAGGTCTCGATGAAGCTTCCCCGCGCCATGAATGGCCTGCACCCCTGTCACAAGTTGCGCGAGAGCATCGCGAAACCCAGGGTGCTGCCAGGCCAGAGGGGTGCCCACGTCGCCGCCTCCACCCGCGACACCGGGAAACTCTCGACCCTCGATGAGGTCCATCGTAAAGAACCAGTGCTGGCCATCGCAGAAGAGCTCGTGGAGTCCCACCAGGTTCGGGTGAATCACGTCGGACAGCGAACGGAACTCCTGCTTGAGCCGCTGGATGTTGCTCGCGCCCAGGTTCGACAGCGTCTTGAGCGCCAGCCTGCCCCCACTATTGTGGTCAAGGGCCTCGTAGACGACCCCCATCCCGCCATGCCCCAGCGGTCGCAGCACTTCGAAGCGGCCGCCCAGGAGCATCACTCGCTCAGACATTGGGATGGCTAGGGAGGGCACTCGAACCGCCTCGCGCAGCAACCGATCAAACACGTCCCCCCTGTTTTCGGAGGCATCCGAGTCACTCGGAACGTTGACGACGCTGTCGGGCCAAGAATCAAACATCGAGAACGAGCCTATCTCGCCGGCGAACTGCCCCTGGATGGGCACCGGCAAGCACATCACACAATACATATAGCTTTGGGAAAGACCGAGACGGTTTTTTTTGCCCGGTGGGGTTCACAAATGGCGTCGGCCTTGTCTTGTACCCACTCGATTGTCGAGCACCGGTCTCCGTGCTGCCCATGTGGCGCAGCGCGAGCGGTGAGCTGCGCCCAACGCGGAGGAAACGGCGAACATGGAGTTGCTGAAGAAGGTCGACCGGGGTGCGGCCCGGGTCGAGGGGTGGGCTACCGTCCTGGTACTGCTCACGATGGTGCTCGTTGCCGGATTCCAGGCGCTGGTCCGCAACTTGACCAGGTTCGACGTGGCCTGGGCCAACCAAATGCTTTCGGATATGGACTGGGCCGACTCGACGCTGCGCAAAGGCACCATGTGGCTAGCCTTCCTCGGAGCTTCGCTCGCGACCCACACGCGCAAACACATCGGCATCGATATTCTGGTCCGCGTCGCCCCTCCTACCGCACGCTACATCATGCGTGCGCTGTCGGGCATGATCTCGGGACTGATCTCGCTGGGACTGGTGGTGTCGTTCTGGTCCGCGGTGTCGCTCAACCTTACCGAACGGCCCATGGAGTATGAAGTACTGGGAGACGACGGGCCCATGCACGTATGCGATGCCCCGGACGCTCGGATCGCCCAGCTGCCGGATCTGACTCGCCCGCTGTGGACCTGTGCCATACGGGGAGCCCTCCACCTGATCGGCATCCGTGCTGAGACCGCCGGCGCGGCATTCCAACTGATCGCCCCCGTGATGCTCGCGGCAATCGGACTGCGTTCCCTTATGCAGGGTATCGAGGCCGCAGCCCTTGTATGGCGAGGCCCGGCCGCCATCGCGCAGGCGGACGCCCGGCAGCGCGCCGCCGAGCAAGCGGTCAGCGAATCCGTGTCGCACATGGACCCTGAGGACGCAACGTGATCGCGGTCCTGCTCATTCTGGCCGCGATCATCGGAACGCCCCTCTTTAGTCTGTTTGGAGGAGCCGCCCTATCGCTGTTCATGGAGATGCCCGGAGGCTCCATTGCGTCCCCAGCGATCGATGTACTGAGCGCCAAGTTCGCTGAGGACCCCAATCTGATGAGCGTGCCGCTGTTCACGTTCTCTGGCTATTTGCTTGCGGAGGCCGGCACGCCGCGTCGTCTGGTCGGACTCTCACAAGCTTGGCTGGGCTGGGTCCCTGGATCGCTCGCAGGCGTGTGTTTGGTGACGTCGGCGTTTGTGACGACGTTTACCGGCGGCAGTGGCATCACGATCGTTGCGGTGGGGGCACTCCTGTTCCCCGCCCTAATGAGCGAGCGCTACCCGGAACGGTTCGCCCTGGGTCTGGTCACGACGGGCGGCTCGCTGGGCCTCTTGTTTCCGCCCAGCGTTCCTCTGATCATGTATGCGATCGTTGCCGGTCTGGTCATGGAAAAGGTCCTGGTTGCCGGGATTCTGCCGGGACTCGTGGTGGTCCTCGCGCTGTGGCTCTACAGTGGCTACGTTGGCGTCCGTCGCGATGTCGCTCGCTCCCCGTTCCAACTCCAGCGGGCGCTCGCGGCCCTTTGGGTGGCAAAGTGGGAGGTTGCGATACCGATCGTCATGGTCGGCGGATTGGGGGCCGGGCTGCTACGCATGCACGAAGCGTGCGCCTTCTGCGCCGTGTACGTGCTCTTCATCGAAGTGGTCGTGTACCGAGACATCCACGTACGCCGCGATCTTCCTCGCATCGTGATCGAATCCATGACCCTTGTCGGTGCCATCCTGATCATCATGGCGACGGCGATCGGCTTCACCGGCTGGATGGTCTATGCGCAAATCCCGATGCAGCTACTCGAGTGGGTCGAGCAGATCATCGATTCTCAGGTCATGTTCCTTCTGGCCCTGAACCTGTTCCTGCTGGCCGTCGGTATGCTCATGGACATCTTCACGGCCATCGTGGTGGTCGTGCCCCTGGTACTTCCCATCGCCGAGGCCTACAACGTCGACCCATACCACCTCGCCATCGTGTTCTTGCTGAACCTTGAGATTGGCTATCTCACGCCGCCCGTCGGCATCAACCTGTTCTATTCCTCGATCCGCTTCGGCAAGCCCATCACGACGCTATACCGCGCGGTCCTACCTTTTATCGGGATCCTCTTTGTGGCCTTGATGGTTGTCACGTACATACCCTCCATCACGACCTTCGTGCCGGAACTTCTCGCGATACGCGACGACAACCACGATGCTGCCGATGACTCGGCCGCTACGACCGACGGCTCATTGCCGGACGACCTGAGCGAGGACGTGGGCCTCAGTCCCGAGGAACTCATGGAGCTCGGCCTGGAGCCGGACGCCCTAACACCCTAGTAGAACGTGATGCGGACCGCGTCCCGAAGGGATGCGGGAATGCGGGGCAGGAGCTCCTGTTCGGTGGTGGGCAACCCCGGAATGACCCGCACGTCGCCTTCGAGCAAGCCATTGCGCTCGATGTCGGCAGCGACCGCGAACTCTCGATAGCCAACCTCCTGCAACACGCCGACCAGCATGGCTTGACGCGCGTCGAGTTCGGAGCGGGAGAACGGCTGTTGGTCGATGACGCGAATCATGACTGGGGAACTCGCCACCAGCTCGTCGATGAAGGCGTCAGCCGTGCCCTTGATGTAGAGGCGAGGCGGGTCTTCCGGGGCAGGACCCACGGCAGAGCCGACGAAGCTGTCGGGCCGCTCCGCAGAGACGCGCTCGGCAACCGCGCCCACCGCTTCGGTGCCGGCATGGTACCGCTCGGCCTGCTCCATGGTCCAGCCTTGGCTCTCGGCCATGGCAGCGAGCGTGGTGGCAAGGGCCTCGTCCTCGCCCAATGCCACCGAATCCGCGTCATCCGTGGACTGCCAATCCGCGGGGGCGGCGGAACCAGCCGCGGCGGCAGCTTGCTGAACCCCCTGCGGGCTCCGCGCTGTGTTCGGAGTATCGTGACGGAAACTGGGCGAGGGCGTCGCCCGGCGCTCTTCCACCGCGCCCGGGCGGCTGTCGGCATGGTCACCTTCCCTCGCCTGCCCGCCGCAAGCCCCGAGAAACCAAACGGCCACCACCAGACTTCCGCGTTTGCCGACCATCATCTCCCCTCGAAGTTCGTCGCAACCATGCAGTCTGCACACAAGTGGACGGCCGTCAAACAGCACACCTGCCGCACCGCCGTGCCCCGGACCACCATCGCAGCCGAGCAGGCGGTAGAGTCGCTCAACAAGCGGCGGAGCGAAGCCCGT
>JAPPOR010000999.1:0-12083 GCA_028817905.1 Myxococcales bacterium | reverse complement strand
GTCGCGCTGGCATGATTGACCCGATTGGTGCCCCTGGGGCCACAGGACAACCATGTGGATCCACAAGCGTTTCTCCACGCGGAAGACCCGCACTCTCACCCTGGGTGGGCTGTGCCTCGGCGCCGCTGTCGTGATGGCTGGTTGCAGCGATTCAGATTCCCCGCCCGGAACCTCAACCCCAGGCGTGACAGGCAGTGACATGAGCGGCTCCACAGGTGGGCCCAGCGACAGCGCAAGCACCGGTGGCGCGGGCGCAGGCTCATCGAGCGGCGGCACCCCCGATTCCAATGCGGCAAATCCCGGCTCCAATCCGGGCAACCCCGGCTCCAATCCGGGCAACTCCGGTTCCAACGTGGGCAATCCTGGCTCCAATGCAGGCAACCCCGGCTCCAATGCGGGCAACCCCGGCTCCAACGCGGGCAACCCCGGCTCCAACGCGGGCAACCCCGGTTCGAGCGATGGCGCACCGGGCGCGAATGATGGCCCCGGCTCGGTCGGTGATGGATCCGTCGGTGCGAACGATCCTACGCCGGGCATCTACCGAACCGGCGATGAGGGCGAAATCACGATCGACGGGCAGCCCTTCAAGGCCCGGTGTGGCAACTGGTTCGGTCTGGAGGGGCAACATGAGCCAAGAGATGCCGAAGCCAACGCCAACGGTGCCCCGCTGGAGCTCTACATCGGAAACATGTGGTGGGTCGATAGCGGAAGAACGATTGAGACCACCATGGACGAGATCAAGACCCTCGGCATCAACCTGGTGCGCCTGCCGATCGCGCCCCAGACGTTGGAGGCGGGCAACGAACAGGGCATGACGCCTGTCTGGGACGGCAGTAGCAAGAACCCGAACGGACGGCTGAAGAACGCCCAGGGGGCATACCCCTACGGCACAGCACGGGAAGCCCTCGAGAGCTTCATCAAGCTAGCCGATGCGCGAGACATCAAGGTCCTGATCGATATCCACTCCTGCTCCAACTACGTGGGTTGGCGCGCCGGTCGCCTGGATGCAAACCCGCCCTATGTCGACGCGGATCGGGTTGGCTACGAGTTCACCCGCGAAGAGTATTCGTGCGGCGGGGGTGGTCAGATCGACCACCCATACAATGAAGCCGCTTGGCTGGCGAATCTGCGCGAAATCGCCGGGCTCCCCGCGGCCATCGGCGTCGACAACATCATAGGAATCGACATCTTCAACGAGCCGTGGGACTACACCTGGGATCAGTGGGCAACCCTTGCCGAGAAGGCCTACCAGACCATCGCCGCCGAAAACGACGACATGCTGGTGTTCGTAGAAGGCGTTGGCTCCGGTACTGCGGATGGAACCGAGGTGCCCCATGGGGACGCCGACTCCAACCCAAACTGGGGTGAGAACTTCTGGGGCTTCACACAGCGTCCCTTGAACATCCCTAAGAACCGCCTGGTCATCTCACCTCACACCTATGGCCCAGCTGTCTATGCTCAACCCCACTTTTTCACGGGCGCGTGCGAAGGGTTGGAGGGCGACGAAGCCGCCGAAGCCGGCTGCAGTTTCGACCTGGATCCGGCCCGGATGCGGCGCGGGTGGGAAGAGCACTTCGGCTTTCTCCGCGACATGGGGTACACGGTCATCATCGGGGAGTTCGGCGGAAACATGGACTGGCCCAGTCAAGGCACCCGCCAGGCCGAGCGAGAGATGTGGAGCCACATCACGGACAACCCGGATCAGGAATGGCAGAGCCATTTCGTAGACTACCTGGTCGAGGAAGACATCCAGGGCTGCTACTGGTCGATCAATCCCGAGTCCGCGGACACGGGCGGCATCTACAAGCACCTGTGGGATCCCGTCTCCAACGAAGCCGGTTGGGGACAATGGGACGGCATGGATCAACGAAAAACGGACCTATTAAAGCGGCTCTGGGGAATGTAGTGAGCCGACGGCCGTCACGAGGCGGCTGCTGCGGGTGATATAGAGGGGTCGGGCAGGCTCTCGGTCACGCGGCTCGGACAGAATTTGGGTCGAGCCGTTGGAGCGCAACGTCCGCTTCCAGATCGCGTGCTGCGCGTCGTAGCGAGTCAGGTCGGGCAAGCGAAGTTCAAACAGCGCCCCGTCGGCGTCCAACGCGGCATCGGCAACAAAAGCGGCGGGCACAGCGCTGTACTCGCCTTCGACCATGACGTCACCGCCACGCGTCACGCGCATACGAGCGGTAACGGCGCCTGCCTCGATCGCCAGCCAGAAATCCGTCTCGACGGGGCGCTGGGCCAGTAGAAAGCCATCGCGATAGGACTCTGGAATTGCGAGCTTCATCGGCTCACCGCCGGCCCTGTCGATGATGGCCAGCCCGGACGCCTTTGGCCTATCAGCGTTGGGATACCCGCCCACCCCAACCAACAGGATTCCCCGATAGCCGATCGCGATCAGTCGGTGCTCGGTGGTCTTTCGCCCAAACAAGTCATAGAAGGGCCCACCTCCACGCCTCGATCCAGCAGTGAACGCGCAGTTGTAGTGCATATTCCCATCGCGCGGATCGACCACGAAGTGGCCGGGGCCCGTCCCATCGGCGTCGCACGCGGGCGTTGGGACGACCAGATCAGGAATGCGCGTCCGTATCCCGGTTTCCGGATCGTATTCATCCGGTTCGACCATCGCCAACACCGGACGACTGAGTGCCTTCCAGGCGTTGATGTACACGATGCGCTCGCTGCCCGGCAGCAGGTGTGGCTCGAGCATCGTCTCGAAGTTGTAACAGCGGCGCTCATAGCGCGGACCGGGCGCAGCGACGACGTAGTCCGGCGCTTCGCCTATGTCGTCCTCGTCGCCGAACAGATGCACCTGTGCCGGGTCGAAGTGCTTGCAGGGGATGCGTTCGAGCGGAGGGTCGACATCTGGGGTGACCTCGTCCCGGGGATCCATCAGGCTAACGGTTCCAGGGTCGCCCTCGTCGGCGCAGCCCACAAGGCACAGACCGAGCATCCCGGCCACCTTCCAAGTGGCGCGTGAGGTCATGGTCCCGACACCATCTCGAGCACCCGAAGCTCTTGACCCTCCGGCACGTCGAACCGGGTCTTTTCGGCGCTCCCGCTTGCGAGATCGTAGTTGTGCAGCACCAGGCGGTCTCCCTCCCCCAGAAGCTGCTCGGCCATGCTGAAACACGCAACTCCTGTCGCACCCGCGATCCCGCACTTTGGCAAGTAGGGCAGCGGCAAGTCGAAGACCTCGTGGGTGCCCTGGCCGTCCATCGAGATACGCGCAACGTCGAGCGGCTCTTCGCCGAACAACGCTCCAGACAGGGCCACCCAGCCGTCGGGGATGGCCCGCGCCGCCTCGTGTAGTGCGCCTAGCGTCGCAAGCACCTGCATGGCGACTCCGTCGCGGTCCACCAAAATCAGCCGACTGCCCCGGCGGTGCCAGAGCGTGTGACCATCGAACCCGACCCACTCGAGCTCCGCATCTCGCAGGGGAGGTTCGACTATCTCCCCACCCAGCGTGAAGTACCTCGAGCCAGCCTCCAAGGAGCATTCAAAGACGACCTCGTCCGCGTCTGGAACGACCCAGAAGCGACCCGGCCGCGGCTCCTCGCTCGCATCGGTGCCTACGGTCGGGCACGGACGGTCGGCAATCAGCTCGTCTTCGCTCGCAGCCGACGGGTCAGTCGACCGCATGACGCGGTGGAAGAGACCTCGTGGTCCGTCGCGATCGTAGACATAGAGCAGCCCACCACGACGCGGGTCTACCGCCACCTGGCGCACGTCTGGAAAGGTCGTGTCGATCAACTCGTGCGGCGCACCCAGTCGCGCGATTCCGTGCGTAGCGGTGTAGGGTTCCGCTATCACACGCCGCACGACAAGGTAGACTTCGCGGGGATCGTAGCGGTCCTGGTCGCTCGACGGCTCGAGCGCGGGTGCACTGCCAGCCCGCCACGGGACGCGGGTCGGGGTCTGAAGGGGCTCCATGGGCGCCAGCTCCTCTACCCGCAGCGGGCCGTTCGGCACCTCCGGCGAGTCCATCCCCGACACATCGGGTCGCGACGGGCGCTTCGCCGGCGGCGCCGGCGCGAGGTCATCGCCTGCGCACGCGGAAACGACAGAAAGCCACGGCAATAGGCACAGTGCCATGTGGAGCCGCCGAACGGTCATCTCGCACGCCGCCGCCGCACGCCCACCGTCCACGCCAGGCATGCGAGGACGATCGTGGCCGTGCCGGCGCGCCGGCTCGCGCCCGGGCGGGACAACCGGCAGCTATGGCCGCCGTCCGGTGAGGCTCGGGGCCCGGCCATCACTCGCTGGTCGGAACCCTCGGACCTCGCACGGGAACCTGCGTCGTGCGTGCCTCCATCGAGGTCTTCGGTAGACCAACCAGATCCCACCCAGGGCGGAGCCTCCCTCGGCGGCGGAGGAAGGATGAAGCTATCGCAGACCACGCCCACCCCACCCTGGTGATCGATCCGGGCCACTCTAGCGGGCAGCTCGCCACACCGGCAGGTCGGGCTGCCATTCATCGCGACGCACTCACCACCCTCCCCGCAGTCATACTCGTGGCAGGGATCGGCGGTTTGTCCGAAGTCGTTGACGAGCGGCTCGCACACCACCTCGAAGCCCCCATAGTCCGAGGTCAGCATTCGCGCCACGGTGTCCGCGTGGCAGCGACACATGGCCGGGTCGAACACCGAGTCGGCCTCGACGCACTCGCTGTCGGGACCGCAGTACAAGAAGGCGCATGCATCGGTGTCGCCGCAACGGGCGGCGGAATCGGACAGGTCGTGAACGTTGTCTACCGGGTCCTGCTGCGATGCAGCCCCGAACGCCGGATCCTGGACCATCTCGTGGGCCGAAATACGCGTATACATCCGTGTGATGAAACGGTGCTGTGCAAGCAGGCTGCGGAGCTCCGCGTCCGCGGCCTGCCCTTCCGGCGTGTCCGGGGCTGCACCAAGCGTTTCGAGCAGAGTGGTGGTGGGCTGCGCGTACTCGGTCACGAACCCCAGACCTCCGGCCCCGTCCACGGCGCGTCGCACCTCCGTCAAATAGTTGGAAGCGTCGGCATCAAAGAACGATAGCCGCGATAAATCGACCGAGACCTCCGCATAGTTCCGTGGCGCGTAGCGCTGGTCGGCGAGCACGTAGACCACGATCCCCATCTCGGGCTCCGCGGCCACCGCCGTGAGCTGGAGCGGAATGACCGGATGCGTCCCCGGATACGTGACCGCAATCGGCTCAATATCGCTGACGCCCGCCTCCGGAAGCAGCTTCATCGCCAGGAATTTCATGCCCTCGCTGACGTAGCCCGCGAGCTTCGGGATCATCCCATCCGTAAGCCGAAAGCCATTGTCCCGGAGCCAGCGCACGATCTGATCCGCGTCGGTTCCTTCGATCGTGACCGTGTCATAGGGTCCGACCTGCGCACGTGCCACAACCCTCACTCCCGACCCACCCGAATCCAAAGACGCGGGCGCCAAGGTCAACGCGAAACACTCGGGCCTCGAGAAGGTGGGTCGTGTCGCCGCGTCCAGAGCATCGAACGCCTCCTGCGGGAACGTTGCCAAGACCGGCACGCCCGGAACCGGCAGAACCCACGCGAAGCCTTCCCGATCGCCTGTATAGCGAAGCTGCACTCTGGCGGTCACCATGCCATCGGGATCCATGCTGAAGACAATGCGCTCCGCCCGTTGATCGACCGGTGCCCGCGAGCAAAACAGGCCCCCGCAGGCCTGGACTTGGCTGGGAGCCAATAGGCCGGCGACCGTCATACAGACGGCCACGAGGGTGAACACCCCCCCTGTGGCGTCCGCTCTCGGCATGGTCGGCATAACTGCCTGGATTGTACCACCCGGTCGCGTTTGGGAGAGCTGCAGCGGAGCAGCCCTTGTTGCGTTTGGCTGCTCCCCGCGTAGCGGCTTGTACGCCGTGTCGGGCCGGGGCGCACCCTGGAGCATGCCCACCCAGCTCCGAACCGATCCCTGTGTACAAGCGGCGCGCCCCGTGGGCGCCCCCTTGGCTAGAACAGATGATCGCCGTCCAACTTCGATGCCTGCTTGAGCCAACTGGCCCACTGTCTGTCGTCGAGCACCTCGCCCTCGTGAATGTGGAAGTACCGGGTGTTGGGCACCTTGGACTCGACAGGCGGTTGCGGACGCAGGGAGGCTCCGTTGAGGAAGGTCACCTTGACGTACTTCGCGAAGCAGTGAAACGAGAGGAACCAGCCCCGGCCATCCATCCCGTAGAAGGGCGAGTTCCACCTCACCGCCCTGCGCACGCCGGGCACCGTGCGGGTGACCAAGGCGTCAAGCCGGCGCCCCACGTCCCGTTTCCAGTCCGGCATGGCGTCCACATAGGCCTGCACCGGAGCGTCACCGTCGGCCTTCGCGATCTGCGGGTTGCCACCGGAAAGAAGCTTCGGTTTCGACGACTTGCGCGCCCTGTTCGCCATCCCAGTGGTCCCGCCCGACTGCTTTTTTGATGGGCCCTTTACCTCGCCCCCACCGGCCACCCCCGCCGCCTCTTCGCAGAGCTTGACCCAGGAGCGCCTTCTGCCGGCGGGAATCAGGACTCGGTTCTTCATGACCGTCCCAGTTCCAGGATCGAACGGCAAGCCACGACCCGAGTCGATCAACGCGGCCACTCGAGTGGATGGCAGCGTCAGGAGCAGGTCGCCCTTGTAGAACATTGCGAACATCTTCTTGCCAACCTTGAGACCCTGGGCCCCGCGCCCGGCGCTGACCGAGACACCTGCCACGTTCTCGAAATGGGCTCGCAAGGATGCGTAGGAATCGGGCACGTGATGCCTCCCGCGCCACGGTAGCACGGACGTCTCGCCGGCGCCTCACGCAACAGACGGGCCCTCTACCCGATATGCGCTCACGGCGATGGCAGGTAGTTCACAACGCGAGCGACCTGCGCTCGACGGGACCCCAAGGCCAGCCCGCGCTTGCGCAGGAAACCTGCTGCCTTCGTTCGGTTTTCAGAGCGAAATGACAAGCCGGCCGCTCCAAGGTATGCTGCAAGCATTGCGGGGGGGACGCAAAGTGACCGAACAGCCGGCACGGCGACAGCAGATCGCAGTCCAGGTCGCAAGAGTCACCTTGGAGCCTGATGGCACGATCAGCTTCGTGATGAGACCCGGCGCGTGCCTCGATGCTGCCAACACCCGAGAGCTGCTCCAGGCGTTCACGCAACTAGCCGGCAATCTTCCCCGACGGATTCTCGTTCACTCGCGAGGCTTGCGAAGCCAGGACCGGCGTTCCCGCGAGATGTGTAGCGCCCCCGAGCTGGCCAGACTCGTAGACAGGGTAGCAGTCATCGCTCTCAACCCTGTAGCACGCGTCCTAACGGCTTTCTTCGTGCGCGTCTCCAAGCCACGATACCCCATGCGACTCTTTGAGACCGAGCAAGCCGCGCGTGCTTGGCTGCACGGACAAGGACAAACCTGATGGGAGAACCTTTGCTGCAAGCGCGCCTCGAAGCAGCGGTGCAGCTCGTGCTTCGCATAGCATCGGGTGAGTTCAACACCCGCGGCGAGACCACCCCAGCGGCGGACGACGTCGACGCGATCATCACGGGCCTTAACATGCTCGCCGAGGACCTACAATCGGAGCAGCAAGCACGACGAGAAGCAGAAGAGCTGCTGCGCGATGAACGCGACGCATACGAGACCGCGCCGGCGCTCTTCTGCTCGGTAGACGCAGTCCATCTGCGGGTCATCAAGTGCAACCGAACGATGGCCACCACCCTACAAACCTCACAGGGCAACATCTTGGGCCGCGCGGTTTCTAGTCTGTGCGTGCCGGACCAGAGACAGGAACTGGAGGAGCTACTGCGTGCAGTACCCGTTGGCACTGTGCCCACAACGGCTGAAGTCCGCCTTCAGCGGGGCGACGGGCAGAGCGAACTGCTAGTGGCCATGAGCGCCACGCGGACGGCGGCTACGGATGGAGAAGAGCGCCTGCGCCTCGTCTTTCAGGACTTAACAGCGCTGCGTGAAACTGAAGCCGCTCTGTACCAAAGCGAGGAGAAGCATCGCACATACGTGCAGCACGCGCCCTGCGGGATATTTGTGGTCGACGAAACCGGACACTACGTTGACGTCAACGCGGCTGCTTGTAGGCTTACAGGCTACAGCAAAGACGAGTTGCTGCAACGCTCGATCGCCCAGCTGGTACCTACAGAGCTGGTCGATCCGTCGTTGGCGCTGTTTGGCGCACTGCGCGAACTAGGACACGCTGAGCGTGAGGTGGTGTTGCAACACCGGGACGGCTCACATGTAGACGTTTCCCTGATCGCCGTAGCCCTACCAAGCAACCGCTACATGGCCTTTTGCGAGGACATCCGAGCGAAGAAGCGTGCGGAGGCGGAGCGCGAAGAACTGGCCGAACGGTTGCGGCAATCACAGAAGATGGAGGCCGTCGGTCAGCTCGCCGGGGGTATCGCGCACGACTTCAACAACGTGCTGACCGCGATCATGGGAAACGCAGAGATGTCCCTGCAAGACCTAGACCCGAAGGTTCCGATCGCCGTCTCACTACAAGAGATCCTGGTCGCATCCCAGCGGGCCGCAGACCTGACTACCCAGCTGCTAGCGTTCTCCCGCAAACAGGTGGTCGCTCCGCGGACGGTCGATCTGAACGAGCTGGTCCACGGCCTTCGCGGGATGCTCGCCCGTCTGGTGGGCGAAAGTATCGAGCTGGTGGTCTCTGCTCAGAAGGACCCAGCGCTCGTGAAGATCGACCCTAGTCAGGCTCAACAGATCCTCTTCAACCTCGTGATCAACGCACGCGACGCCATGCCGGACGGGGGCAGGCTGCGAATAGAGACCGCCATGGCCACACCCGACGTCGCACAGGACGAGCGAAGCTCCATGGTGTCGTTGAGCGTTTCAGATACCGGGAGCGGCATGACCGAAGAGGTACGCGCTCGTGCCTTCGAGCCGTTCTTCACAACCAAGGAACTGGGGCGCGGCACGGGGCTGGGACTCGCAACCGTGTACGGGATTGTGCATCAGAATCACGGTCACGTGAGTGTGGCGTCGTCCCCCGACAAGGGAACAACGGTAGAAGTGCAGCTGCCAACTACCCTGATCGCATGCGACGGGTCACCCCGGTCACACACCTCGCGTCCAGCTCCGAGGGTCGAGACCATTCTGCTGGTCGAGGACGAAGACATGCTCCGACGCCTGGGGGAGCAGCAACTACGCAGGCACGGCTACTGTGTTCTTTCGGCGGGGTGCGGCAGCGAGGCCCTCGGGTTGGTCGACAGGCACCACGAGCCCATCGACCTACTGCTGACCGACCTGGTCATGCCGGGCATGAATGGGCGTGAGCTTGCAGAGCAACTGGCGGCCCGCTTTCCGAAACTGCGGGTGCTGTTCACTTCGGGATACGCGCCTGATGTGGTCGCGCACCACGGAGTCCTGGAACCGGATGCCGAGTTCATCCCCAAACCCTATACCCTCCAGGCACTCGCGAGGCGCGTGCGCGAGGTACTGGAGCAGGCGAGCTAGTGTCCACCCAGGAAAGGGCGCGTGCCCTTTCCTGGATGGAGACCAGCTCGCCCCCTGTCTGGACCGCTGTTTGGCATGGTGCTTGCTCAGCTTTCCTGCACGTGCTGACCCGCTGAGCATGTCGACGCCACAACAGGTGCCGAAACAAGCCAGCAAGACGCAATTCTCCGCGAGACCGAACAGGAGCTCCCGTGCGATGGCTTCCATCATTGCTCATTGTCCTCGCCGCCACCTTGGCAACGCACGCCTGGCAGCGCCTGAATGCACCCCTGTCCGCCAATGCGGTATCCCCGGCCAGACGCGCGGAGTCGCAGCGAGAGGCGCGCGCGCGGGCCTTGGCAGATGCCGAACGGCGGCGCACGGCCAGCACGCGCCTAGTGTGGTCTCTGGTTGACCAGCACGACCGACCGGTCACCAACGCGGAGGTCCAGCTTCGCATTGGGGCGGTGTCGCAACCGGACCGTAGGAGCGATGCGCGCGGCCGCTTCCAGGTCGACGCACGCGCGGACACGACCGCAACCGTCCTAGGGATTCGGGCTCCAGGCTACGATTTCTCCGTCGCCCGCCGAGCCCTGGCGTTCCACGTGCTTTGGGACCGCGATCTCCGACGGCCCGTCAGCCAATGCAACGAGCAGACTCCATGTCGGCTCGTTGGCTGGAAGTGGCCCGATGGTCCGCCCGGCCATGCCATGGAGGCCGGATTCGCCTCAGTCTCCTTGTCCGCAAGCGTCACCCGCGAAACGCTAGCACTGAAGGGCACCGATGACCCGGAGGCGCCGCGACTGGCGATCGAACTCGAGCGGGTCGGACCACCACGGGACTGGCGACTACGGATAACGGCGCCCCAAGGGGGCGGACTGCAGACAGCTGACCCTTGGCTCGCGAGACCTGCCCCCCTGTCCGGCTACACCCGTAGCCTCGTGCAGCCCCTTCGTGGAGAGGGCCAGCTGTACCTGCGGCTGGCAGCCACCCCTGGGGTTCGAGCGCAGCGTTTCGCACGGCTGCGCGTCTCCAGCCACCATGTCTGCGTGTATCGGGGGCACTCACGCCGAGTCATTGAGGTTACGTACCATCTGAACACGAGCGGGGCCCGCGAGCTAACCGTCCCCTAGAACGTGCGCTCGCTGCTCAGCCGCCACGCTTGGCCACCTGAAGTACCCAAGCGGACACACCCATCTACGCAAGCGGGTCTGGCCGCGCGTCCACGAGGCTAGGACTGGCTAAGGACTGGCTAGCCGAGTACCTCTACTCCCCTGCTACGGGTGCTTCCTTGTCTAGATCGGGCCGAACTCGGCAAGCGCAGCCCCGGCGAACGCTCGACTCATTGGCCACGGTCAACGAGCGCTCGGCCCTCAGTTCCTGTAGCAGATCCCCGAGCCGTGACTTGGCCCTCCTGGCGCGGCCGTAGACGGTGTCGAGCGATACCTCCAACACATCCGCAACCTCGACGCCACTAAGATTCTCCCAATACAGTAGCTCCAGCACGATCTGTTGGTCGAGAGGCAACTGCCCGAGGGCCTCGTGGAGCAAGAACTCCTCTGCGTTGCGAGCCAAGCCGGCACTCGGTGTCGTCCCCAGCGAGGCAAGGGAACCAACGGAGAAGTCCAGGCGCGCATCTTTGCGAGTCGCGCGATAGTGATTGAACAACTGAAAGCGGACGATGCCAAATAGATATGCCCGAAACGTGCTCTTGGCCTGGTACCGATCCCGGCCTTCGATACAGCCGAGAAAGACCTGCTGGACAAGGTCCTCCAGCCCACTGCCCACCTTGGTCCGCAGGAATCGGTGCACGCTGTCGAAGTGCCGCTCGAACAGAGTCTTGCCAGCTCCGCGGTCGCCTCCCGCCCACAGCTCAAATAGCATCTCATCACTGCGTTCCGTCTTCATCCGCTGAACCCTCAAGAGACAAACTTCCCTGCCCTAGTACGCCTTGGACACATCCGTCGTGATGGATCGTGAAGACCTGGCTTTCACGGTCCGCGGCCCATGAAGGACTGGTCGCTCCCTTTGAGAAGGCCGCAGATGCTGTAAGAACCTGGAACAAGCGAGGCGCGCGTCGGATGTGCTCAAATCGTACTAGCAATCATGAACGCCATGTCAACAGTGACGCCTAGGCAAAGCGTCCACGATGCATTGAACGCCACAGTGCGAAACAAACCCCATGCAGAGCTTTGGCTAGCTAGAAGTGACCCTGGGTTTTTCTAGATACCTTGGCCGGCGTGATGTCAGTTTGCATGCCTGGACCGGAGCCGCGACCGATCGGATTGCGCGGCGCCCGGGCCGGCTTGAAGTGGTGCGCCTCAACAGTCCAAAGGCCTCCCGAATCCACTTACCGAGTGCGCAATGATCGCGATTGTCCGTTGAAGCCACAGATTCCGGACAACGCGTCACGTGGGTGCATACATAGCCGCCCAGCGACCAGGCCGTTTGATCCCGCAGGCCGTCATCTGTTCGTGGGCGCTAAGAATCAGACGCTCCCCTTCCGCGCCGCCCACAAGCGTCCCCCGCTGGTATCGCGCGCAGGCAGCGTGGACAGCTACCCCGTGCTGAAGCAGCACTTCCTCGGCGCTCGCCAGCATAGCCATGCACCCCTCGACCTCGCCCAACTTCG
>JAPPOR010000813.1 GCA_028817905.1 Myxococcales bacterium | reverse complement strand
GGTGAGCTGTACGTCGCCGACTTCACAGCGGGCGCCATCTATCGCCTGGTGCCCGCTCCATCCGGTTAGCTTAGCTAGCTGGCTAGATGCCGATCGAGGCTTCGACCAGGATCATGGCGAGCACGCTATGGGTGAACACGTCCGCACCGGCGTCGGCGGACAGGCTCAGGAACCCCCACCCAAGGTCGGTGCCGATGGCCAGCCCCTCCGTGAGTTGTCCGCGAAGCCCGACCAGCGCCGTCAGGCCGATGCCGGTGGCGTCGTCATTGCTTTCGACGCACGGCTCGCCCTGAGGGCAGTCCTCGGTCTGGCCCACGTGGGCGATCGTGACGAGTCCGCCAACGGACAGGGCGCCCGTCGGTCCCGACAGCACGTCGTAGGTGGCCGTGGGCACCAGGGAAAAGCCGCTCTGGGAGGTTTCATCTCCCGCCGCGTTTTCTAGGGACGCGCCCGCGAAGCCCAGGCCCAGGCCCAGAAAGAGCCGAGTATCGAGAAGCCGCACCCCCGGTGTGGCCAGCGGGCTCATCAGCGCAGCTCCGATGGCAGGCACACCGTCAAGGAACAATGGGCGCGATGCTTGCACGAGGTTGAGCGCATCCAAGCGACCCTGGATAGCGAGACGCAAGCCGGAGCTCGAGCCGCGCGACCGCATGTTTACCCGCGTGCGCGAGTTGAGTTGCACATCGCCCCCTTCAGGGCTGTCCTGGGCAGCCCCGGACAGGGCGAAGGTGCACAGGGAAGCCGCGATGGCGAGCGAGCAGACAAAGCGAGTATGAAGCATGGTGTTCCTCCGGACGCCTTTCGTCGCAACGGACGATCGAGCGTAGGTGGGCGATGCTACCGATCTGGCGCCGCGAGCGCCACGAACCCTGCCTGTTCGCTCGCAGACGGGGCCGGCAAGCCGCGCTGCGTCCAGTGCATGGCGTCCAGGAATAGGGGGTACGGGTGAATCGTTACGGACCGCAACCTATCGGTGAATGGTGACCGGGCAGGGCGCGTGGCGGGTGACATAGTCGCTCACGCTTCCCATGAGGGCCTCCTTGACTTGGGATAGACCGCGCGTCCCCATCACGATCATCAACGGATGGGTCTTCTGGGCGTGGCTTACGATCTCGTGCGCGGGGTCTCCCACGGCAACCTGCGTTTGCACCTGGACATCGAACCCGCCCATCTCGGCCTTGGCGCGTTCGAAGCTCCCGCGCGCCACGCCCTGGATGGTCTCATCGAACGCGGCCTTGTCCTGGCCCGCCAATCCCAACGCGGCGGCGGTCGGGGCATCATAGGCGTGGAGCAGGGTCACGGCAGCCTTGAGCTCGCTGGCGAGGAACGCTGCGAAGCGAGCAGCCCGATTCGCTCCCTGGGAACCGTCGACCGGAACGAGAATGTCTTGCATCGACTACCTCCGGTCGATACGTGTGCACCGGCGTTGCGGCTGCCAATAGCCCGAAGGATTCGATGACCTCGACGCCGCCTCGCTTTCGACCCCCAAGGGACGGTGGCGCCCTCAATCCTTCGTGCTGAGGCCAAACTGCTGGCGCAGCAAGCGGTCGCGAAGAGGGCCCGGTAGCTTGACAAGCGCCGGTAGGGCCCGTGCTCCCCGGCCGGCGCGGAGGATGCGCGGCGCCCGTCGGGCCAGGGCCTGCGCGAGGACGACGCGGGCGAAACGGTCCGTATCCATGGGTGCTTGCTGCGAGGCCACGGCACGCTTCTCGATCCCGGCGACAAAGGGACGGTAGAACGACTGCTCGTTCCGGTAGCGATCCAGATCCAGCAGATTGCCAGCCGCGAGTTGGGAGCGGACGCCGCCAGGTTGCACCTCTACGACGTCGATGCCGAAGGGCGCACATTCCATCCGCAGGCTCTCCGACAGGGCATGAACCGCCGCCTTGCTGGCGCAGTAGGCTCCGGCGTAGGGCGTCGTGAGCAAGCCGACCACCGAGCCTATGTTGATGATTCGCCCGCGCCGCCGCTCAGCCATGTGTGGAAACACCGCCTGGGTGACCGCAAGCAGGCCCACTACGTTCGTTTCGAGTGTTTGGCGCACCCTTTCCAGCGGCGCCTCGGCCAAGGGACCGGTCATGCTGACGCCAGCATTGTTGATCAAGACGTCGACGGCGCCCGCCTGTTCGATGACGGTTGTGACGGCAGTCGAGACCGATGCCTCGGACGTCACGTCGAGCGGAAGGGGTGTGAGTCGCTCCGAGGCCAGATCGGCAAGGGCCTCCGGTCGACGTGCGGTGGCGAAGACCTGGTGCCCCAGTCGCGCAGCCTCCTTGGCCAGGGCGCGTCCGATGCCTGTCGAACAACCGGTGATAAGCAGCACATGCATTCGGCCGCTATTACCAGCTCTCGCCCGGGAACGCTCCAGTAGGGCGCTCTAGGGACAGGCCCTAGTCCCGGCGCAGAGCAGGTACTTCAGGGATCAGCCCCTGCCTGGATTTGTGGGTTTTGACACAGGCGCGGAAAGGGCTATACCTCGAACGGTGACCCACCGCCCGACTCCACTGCTGGAGCGGGAACCACTGGGGCCACGGAGACGACGTTCCGAGTCTCCTAGTAGGTATCATTCATGAATCAGGCAGTTGAGAATCTGCTGAGGCGCCTGGATCTCAAGGCGCTCGGCCCGGATGAGTTTGAAGGTGAGAAGGAGCCCAACAGTTGGGGGCGGTTGTTTGGGGGCATGGTGGCGGCCCAGGCGTTGGTTTCGGCGTGTCGGACCGTAGCTATGGACCCTCCACGAAATGCGCACTCGTTGCACTGCTACTTCCTGCGGCCCGGCAACCCAGACAAACGCGTCCACTTCAGCGTTGACCGCATTCGCGATGGGCGCTCCTTTACGACCCGCCGAGTGGTGGCCAGTCAGGGCGATCGGGCGATCTTCAACATGTCCGTGTCGTTCCACACGCGCGAGGAGGGCTTCGAGCATCAGCACCCGGCACCCAGCGCTCCCGACCCCCAACACATGAAGGGGTGGACGGATTTCGCCTCGCGGATGGCGGAGCGCATGGAGGGACCGCAACGTGCGCGCTTCCTGGAGCCCCGCCCCATCGAGATGCGCTTCCTACGCGCGCCCACCTTCATGGGAGGCGAGCCCAGCGATGGTGACAACCAGGTCATGTTCCGCGCCGCAACGCCGATCGGTGAGGACCCCCTACTGCATTGGGCGTTCCTGACCTACGCGTCCGACATGTCACTACTCGACAACCTGGTCCGCCCCCACGGCCGGCGTTCGGGACTGGGCGGAATTCAGATGGCCAGCCTCGATCACGCGGTCTGGCTTCATCATCCGGACCTGTCGGTCAACGACTGGCTCCTATACCAACAGGACAGTCCGATCGCGACGGGCGCTCGCGGACTCGCTCGGGGCAGCATCTACGACCGGCGTGGCCGCCTGGTCGCTTCCGTTGCCCAAGAAGGCCTGATGCGCCCGGCCAACGGCTAGCTAAGCTAGCT
>JAPPOR010001046.1 GCA_028817905.1 Myxococcales bacterium | reverse complement strand
GTTTCAGTTTGCCAGTCTGCAGGACGGCCACTTCGAGCGCCTCGAAGTCGAACTCGCCGGCAGGAAAGTCGAGGGCTCCAGGACACCCGATTGACGGAGGTCCCGAACGCTCGTGAACTCTGCGTCGGCTGTCGCAGGGATTCGGCTTCACACGGCTTTCGGCGACCACGCCGACCCGGTTCGACTGCGCCGTGGGCCACATGGGGTCCTTCTGACCGCGCAATGCGCCAGCTCTTGGAGCGGCCCGCGACCGATCAATGACCCCCCATTGACCTGGTGCGGCGGGGAGCGGACTGCATGCTGAAACCATGTGTGCTCGAGCGTTCGAGCACTGGGCCCGTGTGAAACGACGCAAACGCCACCACTGGCATCGCCAAGACGCAAGTCGCCGCGGTTTCCTCGCGGCGGGCGGCGGGCTCGCGGGTGCGCTCGCGCTGGGCCCGTTTCTTGGCGCTTGCTCGAACAGTCGCAAGGGCGCGCCCGAGTCCATCGAGTCCCGGGCACCGAGCCGGCCGCATCCCCCCACGGAGCCAGGACGGCCGCCACCCGAGCCGCCTGAACCGCTCGAAGATACTGTGCCAACAGCCGGAGCCGGCTCCGAGTTCGTCGACACGCCGACACCCAACAGCACGACACCCCGCCAAGACACGCCCGATGAACCCCTGTGCGGGGCGGGCGGCGAGCTGGTCGTGGACACCAGCACCACCTTCTTCGTACCGCAGAAGAACCCCGTGGGTAACTACCCGCCGCCAGACGGCTGGTTCAACGCAGAACACTATCCGTTGGCGGCCCACTCGGCGGAATGCGAAGCCCTGGGCCGGCCCTGGAGCCGGTGCCTGGAGCTAGAAGACTACGTGGAACTGGTGCATGGGGGCAGCGATACCTCGATCGCCGTGGTGGGTGGCCTCCCCTATGTGGTGGGGGACAGCGGTGAGCATGCCGGAGGCTGGACGCGGGGCACCCAGGAGGAGCTCTTCGAAGGCGCCGAACAAATCGAGTCCCGCTACCCCGGTCGCGTGCTGCGCGCCGTCCCCGTGATGTGCAACGATCGCCTGCAGCTCCAGCTCGAGCGCATGGGCCGCCTGGCCGCGGTCGCGCACGCCTGGAACGCCTACCCCACCTGGTCCACCATGGGAGGCGCTGGCTATCGCCTCGACGACGAGATCGGCCAGGCGATGATCCGCCGCGGCCTGGAGTTGGAGCGCCCGATCTTCATCGTGCGCAAGACCCCGATGTTTTTCGGCGGTCCCCCGGAGGTCCCGTCAGCCACTGACGTGGGCCCCGCCGGGCGCATGTTCCCCGAAGCGCACATCGTGATCCAGGGCGCCGCCTTCGAAGCCGGGATGGAGCCGGGCTCCTCCAGCGCGCCCGACCCCGATCCGACGGCCGACAAGGGCTGGGGCCCGGGACTCGGTATGTTCCCCGAGGGCCCCTACGACGAGCTCGATCAGGCCGTGCAAGCCCTCTACCCACTCAGCCGCGGCGTCAATGGCCTGATCAAGTCGCTGCGCGACCACGACATTGGACCGAACGGCCGCGACCTCGACGACCCGCAGGGCCCCGTCACGACCCGCATCTATGCCGAGTGCAGTACAGCCTGGCCCGCCCTGGCCGCGCCCGGGCGCGAGCAGGAGGCGATGCACTTCTGGGGGAAGTTGCTCAAACACGTGGGCGAGGACCGCATCCTGTGGGGCACCGGCGCGATCCTCTACGGCGGCCCCCAGCCCTATATCGAGGCGTTCCGAAAGCTCGAGATCAGCGAGCAGCTCCAGGAAGAACACGGCTACCCACCGCTCTCGGCCCTGCGCAAGGAGAAGATCTTGGGTCTCAACGCCGCCCGGCTATTCAACACCCTGCCGGACGTGAGCATCACCGGTTGCCACGCAGACCAGCTGAGCGGGGCAGGTGACTGATTCGACTCCGCTGCGCTTTCGCTTCAGTCGCGAACACAGCATGGGTCCGTCAGCGGGAGGTCGGCCTTGTACAGCAAGCAGACATCCAGTGCGGCACCGTCTGAAAGCATCCTGTGTCGCGCCAGCGCCTTCGGTTTAGCATCGAATGGGCGAAGACCGGCTGCCTCATAGCAGCGGATGGCTCGCGCATTGTGCGGATACACCCCGAGCCACAGGTAGGGAGCGCCTAGTTGACGGCGAGCGAGGTCCGAAACCAAGTAGATGGCCCGTCGACCCAGTCCCCGTGCCTTGCAAGAGACCACAATACGCTTCAAGTAGAAGCCGGCCCCCGCTGAGACCAGGTCGTATCCGATCACGAAGCCGGCCAGGGTGCCACCTTGCTCGAACAACCAGTGCCGGTGCTTGGGGTCCGCCAACGAGTCTCGGTACTCATCCTCGGACCACCGCCCAACAAGCCCATCGCACTCCGGCGCCGACTCCGTCGCCATGGCAAAGTCGATGTCGGAGGCTTTCATCCGTCGCATTGTCAGCGCAGTCTCCACGGCAACCTACGGGGCCCGCCCAGCCGAAACGCCTCGTGCCAGCACCCGGTCAGCCCCTGTGGAAGCGCATCGGCAACGACTTCAGGCCGCGAAGCCCCCCGGGTTTCCAGTGCACCTGATCGGTGGCCAGCTCCAGTCGCGGGAAGCGCGTCAACACACCGCGGAAGGCGGCGGCGGTTTCCATCCGCGCCAGCTGAGCGCCCAGGCAGAAGTGCAACCCCGAACCAAAGGATAGCGGGCCGCCCTCGTTGCGCGTCACATCGAACCGCTGAGGGTCCGTGAACTTGTCGGGATCCCGATTACCGGCCAGCGTTGCGCAGAAGATAGTATCGCCCGGCTTGACGGAAACGCCGCCCACCTCGGTCGGCTCCAGCACCACACGTATCGCTCCGCCCGCCGGGGGTTCGTAGCGCAGAACCTCTTCCACCGCGCGAGGGACCAGGGCTGGGTCGTCACGCAGGACCTGCCATTGATCGGGATGCTGGGCGAAGAGGTACAGGCCGTTGCCGATCAAGTTCTTGGTTGTCTCGTGTCCGGCGAAAAGAAGACCTCCTACGAAGTCCAGGACTTCCTGTTCGCTGAGGCGATCACCGTCCCGTTCAGCCGCGATCAATGCGCTGAGCAAGTCGTCGCGTGTGACATCACGATGGGCCCGGATCAGCTCCGCCGAGTACTCGTTGAAGCCGAGCTGCGCCCGATCGGCAGCCTCGATGTCCTGCGGAGTGCTAGCTCCAAAACCGCGGGCCAGGTCTGCCGACCAGGACAATACACGTTCGCAATCGACGTCGGGGATTCCGAGCATGTGAGCGATCACCAACAGGGGTATCCGAGCGGCGAAGCCCGTCACGACATCGTAGGTCTCGTCGGGGCCGATGTCCTCCAGAAGCGCGTCGTTATTTCGGCCGCCCGCTCGGCCAGGGTGGCGACAGCCGCCGGAGTAAAGGCGCTACTGACGATGGACCGCAACCGCGTGTGGTCGGGCGGATCCTTGGCCTGCAGCCCCCTGGACATCATCTGGGCGAAGGGGCCCCGCTCCGTACCCCCGCGTACCCTGTCACTTGCACGCAGCATCGTCTCGATGCCCGCGCCCAACTTGCGATTACGCAGCGCTGCATCGATGTCGCGGTAGCGAAACAATGTGCACGACGTACGGCCCTGAAGCACGGGCTGGTCGCGCATCAGGGCTGCCATCCTCACGTGGGGGTCCTGCGTGTCGTGCTCTGCTTGAGGCATCCGCTTCCCTCCAGGAAAGGCACCCTATGCCCCTTGGGCAGGCGCAGCAAGGGCGCGCCGCATCGTGATGAAGTCGATGGACAGGCCGCCCGGCAAAGCGTACGGGCGACGCTCCAACATGCGATAGCCACGGCTGGCGTAGAAGCGCGCGCCGGCGATGGTAGCCACCAGTTCGGCATGGGTAAAGCCGGCCGCCAGGGCCTGCGCTTCGCAGAGCGTCAACAGCTGACTCGCCAGGCCGAAACGAGCATGGTCTGGATGCACGAAGAAGGCGCGGATCTTGGCAGGGTCGACGCCCGGTTGAAGCGTGCCGGTCCGCCGCCCGGCGAACGCGTCGCCTCCGAACTCGGTGGTGAACCGGCTCCAGCCTCCGCAGATTGCGAGGTGGCCGCCGCGCTGCCCCACGAAATAGGTGCCGTCGCGGATCAACTGGGTGTCGACGCCCCAAGCACCCTGCAGCGCGGCTTCGATCTGAGCGGGATGGTAGTCTCCGTTGCACAGTTCGCGAGCCGAGCTCGCGATGAGCTCCGTGAGCCCGGCAACGTCCCCCAACGTCGCCGCTCGAAACACACACGTGGGCTCTGGATGCACGCCCGTCACCCCGCCCTCAGGTCATCGCTGTCTACCCGCCGCTCGGCGAGCGCCACCGCATTCCTCAACAGCATGGCGACCGTCGTCACGCCGACGCCACCCAAACGCGGTGTGATCCAGCTGGCCCTCTCGGCGCACGACTCGGCCACGTCCGGAAGCAGCTTGCGGCCCTTCCACGAGATACCCCCATTGATAACGACCGCGCCCGGGCGCAGCATGTCGGGCACCACGATGCCGGGCTTGCCCACGGCCGCGATCACCACATCGGCTTGGCGCGTGTAGTCCGACAGATCGGGAACGGCGCTGTGAACGACGGTGACAGCGGCGTTTCCACCTGGCTGCTTCGCCGACAGCAGCAACGACAATGGTCGCCCGAGCGTTGGCCCCCGGCCGACGATGACTACGCGCCGCCCGCTGATGTCGACCCCGTAGTGCAACAGCATGGCTCGGATGCCGGCAGGCGTGGCCGGGATTGGGCCGGGCTCCTGTAGCACGAGGCGGCCGAGGTTCACCGGATGCAAACCGTCCGCGTCCTTGTCCGGATCCATCGAAAGCAGGGCCTGGTTCAGGTCGAAGCCCGGCGGGACCGGATGTTGCACCAGGTAGCCGTCGACCGCGGCGTCGCGATTGAGCCGATCGACAACCTCGAGCAGCTCGGCCTGCGTGGCGCCTTCGGGCACGTGGTGGTGGTGCGAGACCATGCCCACCGCTTCGCAGGCCTCGTGCTTCTTGCGCACGTAGCCGGCGCTGGCCCGATCGCTGCCCACCAGCACGGTCGCAAGCCCAATGGGCCTGCGACGCTGCGATAGCGCCGAGACCCGCTGCCGCACGTCCCGCAGGATCGCCTCGGCGACCGGACCGCCTTCCAGTAACTTCGCTTGCATGGACACCTCCTTGTGGGTTGGTGCCCAGGCGCACGGCGTTCTATATGCTCTTGGCTCCCCGGTGGTCTTCCACCTTCAAGCGCCAGTTACCAAGAGGCCCCCAAGCTAACACACGGCGCCGGCACGGTCGACTCGTACCCGCGTTCACGACTGGTGGGGATTGGGGCCAGCCCGGATCACGCGTGACTTCGACGTCGGATCGCGCAGGAACTCGGCTTCACAGGGCTTTCGACGGGCGACGAGCGCCCTGTGAAATCGCGGGGCCAGCGGCGGCATGGAAGTCACGCGTGATCGGGCCTAGGCAACCGGGACCCCGAATGCGCGTGGGCTCACAGATTTGCGCCCCAGGACCGTGCGGGCCACGTGGCACCCACCCGCGTGTCGCGCGCGACGCGGGGAGTAGGTACCTTTGGCGATGCCGCCACAGCGGAAGAGATCCAGTGTCTCGAAAGCCCACCTCCGTGGTCGCGGGCGTACTGGCGACAGGACATGGCGTAGGTCATCCGAACCACGCATCCACGCACAAGTACCGGAAGGATGCGTGACTTGGGAAACGATGCGGGCTAGGACGGGGTAATGGTGGCTGCTCCCGGGTCAGGCCCGCCCCTGCACGCGTTCTTCGGCGCGATCCTATTTGGCGCCGTGCTGGGCGCATCCTGGCAACTGTTCGCCCGTAGCCACCCCCAACCGGCCCATCGGCCCCAGGAGCTCCCCGAAGAGGGGTACGTTACCTCCAAGACCTGCCGAGCCTGCCATCCGGGTCCCTACGCGAGCTGGTTCGACTCGTATCACAGCAGCATGACGACACAGGCCAGCCCCGCAACGATTCGGGGCGCCATCGACGGGAGCCCGCTGCACGACAGCTACCAAGTGTTTCGGCTCCAGAGTGCCGGTCAACGGGTATGGATGACGGCCACCGTGCCGGGTGGCCCCGAGGCGCAGAAACGGCGAGCGTCTGCCCTGCCCCCGATGCATCTCGGCGCCCAACGGGAACGCCAGGGCCCGGGCGCGCCGGATCCGGAACAGCGATTCCCCATCTCGATGGTCACCGGCTCCCACCATATGCAGGTGCTCTGGTACGAGACGGGCAAGGGGCGTGAGCTCGGCCAGTTTCCGTTCGCGTATCTAATCGAAGACCAGGAGTGGGTCCCGCGGCGCATGGTGTTCCTGCAGCCCCCGTTGGACTTTCAACCGTCGGAACAGGGCCGCTGGAATCAGAGTTGCATCCACTGTCACACCACGCGCGGTCGGCCAGAACCGGACAGCAAAGGAGTCTACGACACGCGCATGACCGAAATGGGCGTCGGGTGCGAATCCTGTCATGGGCCCGCCGAGGCCCATGTCCAGCGCTACCGTGACCCACTCGCACGCTACCGCAGCTACCTGCAACCCGACAGCCCCACCGACATCACGAATCCCGCCGAGCTCGATCCGCTGCGGGCGTCGCAGATTTGCAGCCAATGCCACGGGCTGTGGCTGTTCGACCAGGAAGGCAACGCTGCCTTCAACAAGCACGGCATGAGCTTTCGCCCTGGACAGGATGCCGAGGACAGCATGTGGCTCATGGCTCCCTCGCGCAAACGCACGGACAAGCGGGTCGAACATGTCATGCGCGCCAACCCGGACTACATCGATGGTCAGTTCTGGAGCGACGGGCAGGCTCGCGTCTCGGGGCGCGAGTTCCACGGCATGATAGACAGCGCATGCGCGATCGAAGGCGACATGTCCTGCATGTCCTGCCACACCATGCATCAGGCCCACGACGACCCGCGCCCGCGACCTGCGTGGGCCGACGACCAGCTGGGAGTCGGCATGGACGGCGATCAAGCGTGCGTGGGATGTCACGAGGACCTGGGCCAAGACCTGGCCGCGCACACCCATCACGAGGCGAGTTCGTCCGGCAGCCGTTGCTACAACTGCCACATGCCGTACACAAGCTACGGACTGCTCAAGGCCATCCGATCGCACAAGATCACCGTCCCGAGCGCCTCGGAGACGGTCGCAACCGGCCGACCCAACGCGTGCAACATGTGCCACTTGGACCAGAGCCTCAGTTGGACGGCCGACGCCCTGCGCGACCGCTGGGGCATGCGGGAACCCGAGCTCGAGCAGCGGGCGGAACACACCGCACCCCTATCGGTCGTACAGGCGCTCAAGGGCGATGCCGCGCAGCGTGCGCTGTGGGCTTGGGCATATGGCTGGCAGGCCGCCCGGGAAGCGTCTGCAGTCGGCTGGGTACCCCCGTTTCTCGGTATTCTGCTCGACGACCACTACGATGCGGTCCGCTACATTGCGCGCAAGTCCATCAGGCGCTACCCCGGCTTTGAAGGCCTCCAGTACGACTTCACGATCGGGCCGGGCAAGCGACCACCGCTCGCACCCGAGATCGCCAAGTCCGCCGCCGGCAGGTTGGGTCAACTGCCATCCCAGGTCCCGCTCAACCGGTCCGGCCAGCTGGACGAGACCGCGAAGGAACTTTTGGCCGGGCGCGATCAGCGCCCCCTAAACCTCTTGGAGTAGCGGTTTGCCGAGTTCAGAAGACACCGCGAGTTCAGAAGACACCGCGAGTTCAGCCCCCGCGTCAGCCGAGCCACCCTCGTCGGAAGCGCTTGCGATGCGCCACCTGCGCCTGGGCTGGTGGTCCATGCTGGCGTTTGTCACCTTGGGAATTGGGCTTGAAGCCTTGCACGCGCTCAAGAGCGCGGCGTACCTCGGCGTGGGCAACGAAACGCGCCGCTTCATGTGGACGCTGGCCCATGCCCATGGAGTCGGCTTGTCACTCGTTCAGCTCGGTTTCGGGGTCACCGTGCGGACGCTGCTGCCTCCTTTGACACCGCTGCTGCGGCGCGCCGGCCACCTGCTCACGTGGGGCAGCCTGTTCGTCCCGCTTGGCTTCTTCTTGGGGGGCCTGACCCTCCACGGTGGCGACCCGGGCATCGGTGTGGTCCTGGTGCCGCCAGGTGCAGTCGCAATCTGGCTTGCCGTGCTACACACCGCTCAGACGGTGCATCGCCTGCGGTAGTGGCTGCGCAGCCTCAAGCCGCGTCACACAACTACTCGACTCCGCGACGCTTTCGGCCGGCATGGAACCATTTCCGGACAGGGGTCCGGAACCCAGCAAAGCTTCTCTGCGGCTCTCACGGCTTCGGCTCGCTTGCGATCACCCCATGCCAGGCGCGACCCCTTGCGGGTTGGTGGCGCTCGCACCGAGGACCAAAATCATCCTGCGTGAACGAGATCCGGACAGGTCTGCTATACCCTGCGCAGCCCCATGACGATTCCATTGCGCGCGGCGCTGCTTCTGGGCGCCGCTTTCTTCTGCTCGGGCGCCGCATCGCTTGCGTTCGAGGCCCTATGGTTCCACCAGACCGGACTCGCCTTCGGGCGCGGCGTGCTCGCCTCAGCCCTCGTCCTGAGCGCCTTTATGGCCGGGATGGCGACCGGCAACGGCCTGGCAGCCCGGTTTGGAGATCGCCTCAAGAGGCCGGTGCGTGTCTACGCAGCTCTGGAACTCGCGGTGGCATGCACCGGCGTGCTGCTGGTGTATGTCATGCCGGGCCTTTCCAGCGCGCTGTCACCACTGGCGGTCAGCCTGGAGTCACAGCCGGTGCTGCTCGCTGCCATTCGCCTGCTGGCCGCCTGGCTACTGCTGCTGCTGCCCAGCGTTGCCATGGGGATGACCCTACCGCTGGCTGTGCGCGCGTTGACGGTGCGCAGTCACAGCTTTGGCAGTGCCTTGGGACTGCTGTATGGCATCAACACCCTTGGGGCAGTCGCCGGTGTCCTGACGGTCGAGCTCGCCCTGATCGAGCCGCTCGGTATCTACGGTTCCGCGTGGGTCGTCGCGAGCTTGTGCCTGGCAGCTGCGGGCCTGGCGGCATTGGTTCCGGGGCAGGTTGCGCCCGCCGGTAGCGACGCGGCCGAGCCTGCAGCGACTTCCTCGGGTTCGGTCGACGCTGGCAACTACGCGCCCATGGTGGGTGCCTTGCTCGTGGCCTGCGCGGCCATCAGCGGCTTTGCGATGCTGGGGCTAGAGGTCGCCTGGCTCCGTTTCTTGCTGCTATTTCTGACGGACACGCCGCTGGCCTTCGCCGGGGTACTCGCCATGGTCCTGCTGGGCATTGCCCTGGGCGGCCTTTTGGGCTCCGCATGGCTCGCCAGGCGTACCCACGCACATGCGCACGCGGACGCTGTCGCGTACGCAGGCGCGATCGCCGGGTTCTTGGGCCTGCGCGGCTACGACTTCTTCCTGGCGAAGGGCTTTCGCTTCGAACAGGGTATCGATGTGGTCGCCGCGATCGCGGCCCCCCTGATCCTGGGTACCGCGTTGTCTTCGGGCCTGCTGCTAACCCTGCTCGGGGCCGGGCTGCGCGCGCGACAGCCCGGCGACGCCCGCGTGACGGGGCGCCTAGTCCTGGCCAACACACTGGGCGCGGCGTTGGGATCGGCGCTGACCGGCCTCTGGCTGCTGCCCCGGGTGGGCATGGAGAACTGCCTGGTCGGGCTGCTGTGCATGTTCGGCGCGGCGGGGCTGCTGCTGACCGCCACCAAGCGTCGCGTCTCCCTGCCAGCCGCGGGTACGGCACTGGCAACCATCGGCCTGGCGGCGGCCTACCCCTATGGAGACATTCAAGATCGCTATGTCCACGGCTCGGTCAGCCGTTGGATGGGAGACGACGACAAGGTTGTCCGGGTGCTGGAAGACCCGACCGGCACACTGATCCACGTGCGGCACGGCTTCGCGGGGCTGCACCAGTTCGACCAGCTCGCCAGCAATTCCTACTCCATGGCGGTCAACGACTTCTACGGCCGCCGCTACATGAAGCTCTACGCCTACCTGCCACTGGCGCTGCATCCCGGCATGGATTCCGCCTTGCTCGTCGGGTTTGGGGTGGGCAACACCGCCTCGGCACTCGCCGCCCGGCCGGAGTTCTCCCGGATCGACGTGGTCGACATCTCCAGAGGTGCCCTCGAACTTAGCCGCGGCATGCGGTTCGTGGGTGGGCGCCACCCGCTGGATGACGAGCGCGTGCATGTGCATATCGAAGATGGCCGCCACCACTTGCACGGCACTTCGCGCCGCTATGATCTCATCACGGGGGAGCCACCCCCACCGATCCTGGCAGGCATGAGCAGCCTGTACAGCGTAGAGTACTTCCACCTGCTCCGCGACCGTTTGAACCCGGGTGGTTTCGTGAGCTACTGGCTGCCCCTGATGGACATCACGGCCGGCACGGCACGCTCGATCGTCGCGGCGTTCTGCCAGGCATTCGAGGACTGCACGCTCTGGCATGGTTCAGCGCGCAACTTCATGTTGCTGGGAAGCCGAGATGCATCCGGCGGCGTCATGTTGGAACGCTACGTGGCGGGGTGGCAATCCCGCGACGAACTATCGGAACTGCGAGATCTGGGGTTCGAGCATCCCGCGCAGCTGCCCTCGCTCTTCATCGGCGATGCCGACTACCTGCGCAAGTTGGTTGAAAACGACTCACCCGTCTCGGATGCGTTTCCGCGTCGCATGCAGCGACCCGGAACCAAAGAAGAACGCGATGCGCTGATCTGGCAATGGCGCGATACCAAGGCGGCCGAACGGCGCTTTGCAGGCAGTGCCTGGACCAAGGCACACTTCCCCCAACGGGTCCACCAGGACGCCTTGAAGGCGTTCGAGAACCAACGCCTGATCAACGACTTGCTGTTCCCTGGAAAGACGAATGCCCGCAACCCGGTTGTCATGATGCAGGTGCTGGCCGGCACGCCCTTCACGATGCCGGTGCTGCTCATGATGAACAGCGACTCCGATATCCAGCGAAACCTGCAAGATGACCCATCGGCGGCCGAAAAGGACCCTCGGCTCCTGCCCCATGTTGCAGCGGGGCACCTGGCGGCGCGGGACGTCATGTCGGCGCTTGAGGTGCTCGAACAGGTGCCGGATTCTGCACAGCCGATGCCGGGACTCAAAGAGTTCTTGCGCAAGCAAGCACCGCGTTGAAAACTGGATAGTTCATCTACACGGCAGGGGATCGCACACGGTTTGACTTCCCAGGATTGTGCGGTGACCGAATACTCACTGTCTTCGCAAGCTAAGCGAAAGCGCAGTGAAGTCGAAGACCCAGCTCGGATCGCTCACGACAGGGCTTTCGCCTCGAGGTTCGCCAACGCATGCGCCCTCGCACAACTGCTCGACTCCGCAGTGCTTTCGCCTCAGTCGAAAGCACAGCGAAGTATTCCCTCCTTCACCGAAACCCCTGCGAAGCCGATCACTTGCACCATCATCACGTGCGTTGGTGATGGATGCAGGCTAGAGGCGCCGTGACGCGCGTGCCAACACCCGGCACACATCACGAACATGTGAGCCCCATGTCAGCCAAGACCGCGCCATGGTTGAATGCACGAGCCACCGGCGAGGCAGCGATCATACGGTTGAAAACGTGTCGGGTGACTGCCGCACAATGCTGCCCCGCCGCGGTGGGATGGGCTCGTGAGGAAGGACGCTACGTGCCTCCAACAAAAAGATCAGCGTCCGGAAGCGACATAGGATGATCCACGGTGGACAGGCCCGTGTTTAGCAGCGCTATAGTAGGGGTGTGAGTGCCCGAGCAATGCCTGGCCATGTCGCGACCGCCTCGGTGTCGGTCGTATGGCCGTTTCTTTCGCTGGCCCGACAGTCCGGTCGGGACGTGACGCTACGCATCTGCGAAGCCCTGGAAGTCAGTCAGGCGGAACTGGCAGACCCAAGCACACGCGTTCCGATGCCCATGCTCGCTCGCCTGTTCGCAGATGCGCTGGCGCGCACCGGCGATCGCAACATCGGTCTGCTCGCAGCGCGCCACATGGCAAGCCTTCACCTGGGACTATTTGAAGACGTCACGCGCACCAAGGCGACGTTGGGGTCAGCCATGGAAGCGGGCATCCGCTACACGCCCCTGATCTGCGATGGCGCCCACTACGGCTTCGAGGTTGAGGGGGATCGTGCCGTGTGGCGCGTCTGGTTCGATCCGGGCATGGATGTCCACGAAGCCGGCGTTGAATTCGTCGTCGCCATGAGTGTGTTGTGGGCTCGCCGCATGACCGGTCTCATGGACCGGTCGCCATTGGAAGTTCACTTCACCCATGAGCAACCGGCGGACATCTCGCTGCACAAGGAGCTGTTCCAGTGCAAGCTGTTCTTCGGCGCACCGGCTACGATGATCGTCGCGCCAGCGACCGTGTTGGAACGCCCCTTGACCAGCCACGAACCAGCGCTGGCGGGACTGTTTCAGCGGCGAGCGGAAGACCTCCTTCAAGAGCTTCCTCGTCCACCCTATGCCGAAGCCATGGTGCGACAGATACTCGCATCACGACGCGAGTTGCGTCATGTCTCGGCTGAACAGGTCGCCCGCCGGCTGGGCCTGGGTGCACGCACGTTGGCGCGCCGACTGCGGGAAGAACAGACGTCCTATCGCGAGGTGCTGGACGAGGTCCGCCGAGAGGCGGCGCAGCGTGCCCTGGCGGAGGGGGACCGTTCGCTTGCAGACATCGCGCACAGTCTTGGCTTTGCAAGCCCTCAAGGGTTCAACCGGGCCTTCCGGCGCTGGACGGGAACGTCGGCGGCCGCATGGCGACGAAGAAACCGGATGGCGAGTTTGTAAGAGCGAGTTTCGCTTGCTCTCCGACTTCACACGTCCTTCGGTACCCTAGAAGATAGGGGGAGTATTCTCGTCGATTCGGCGCCGACGAATTATCCGGGCTAAGACCTTTCAGGGTCTGTCGAAGCCGCTGAAGAAGAGCCGGGAAGGACGGCGAAAGCAGGACTTCTTTGCATCCTCGCCCATGGTGCGCTACACACTGGCCCCATCGGTCGGGGGACCCGATTGCTCGTCGTCAACCCAGCTCAAGTGATTGCCCTACGGGCTCAAAACGCGAGTCGCGCCGCACGTGTGTAACTGCCTCCATGGTACTACACGTACATGGCGTACAAACCAAGAATTCGCGATTGGCTGAGGTCACGCAAGAAGACCGATCCGGAGCTCCCGTACGAGCCCCCCATCTGGATGGGCAACTACAGCAACGGGGAGTACTTCCACACTGCAACCAAAAAAGAACGCTTGATGCGCGAGATGATCCTGAAGGAGGGAGCAGAGCGCGCCAAGCGGTATGGGATGGACCGCCGCGAGTTCATGGCGAGCGGTCTGGGCATGACCCTGACCATGTCCGTCATCAACCTCATGAACGGCTGCTCGTCCGACGGTACGGGCAGCATGGGTGGCATGAACCCGGGTGCCGGGGCCAGTGCACCCACACCGATGGGGAACACCACCAATCCGGTTATGGGCATGCCCCCAGGACCCATGATGGGGGGGCAGCCGCCACCACAGAGCACGACCGGCGGCCCGAGCAACAACATGGGCATGCCGCCCACGACGGGTCCCGACCAGCCGAGCACCATGCCGCCGGGTATGATGAACCCCGAGCCGGGCATGATGACCACAGACCCCATGGGCATGGGCATGGAGCCGCCGGCCACCACGCCGGAAATGATCCCGATGGACATGCCGGATCCGGTCGAGTGCGAGGTGGCACTCGACATGAGCGACAAGTTCATCTTCGACATCCAGACGCACCGCGTCGAGACGGCTCCGGGTATCTATTCCGGCTTCCTCGGCATCCTCCCGCAAGCGCGGTGTGGCAAGGGTGTGCCGGGGTGTTACTCGAAGGACGAGTACATCCGGCAGATGTTCATCGAGAGCGACACGACCATGACCGTGCTGTCGGGGATCCCGGCGGTCGACGGTGCGAACCCGCTCACCAACGAGCAGATCGCTGAGACGCGGGACTACGTCAACGGCCTGGCATCGGACTCGCAACGCATCATCACCCACGCGATGGTGCTGCCCAACTACAACCATGAGATGCAGTTGGAAGGCATGGCCCGGCTTGCCGAAGAGGTCGCGCCCATCGGCTCGTGGAAGTGCTACACGCCCTGGGGTCCCGGCAACGGGGTGACCGGCTACTGGCTCGACGACCCGAACACCGGCCTGCCCATGATCATGAAGGGCCGCGAAGTCGGTGTGAAGGTCTTCTGTTGTCACAAGGGCCTGCCGCTGCCCGGCTTCGACAACAACTACGGTGACCCGAAGGACATCGGCGTCGTCGCCAAGATGTTCCCCGACACGAAGTTCGTCGTCTATCACTCGGCCTACCAGTACGGTTCATCCGACGAGACGACGCCCTACACCGACGGCGCGCGCACGGGTGTCAACTCCCTGGTCACCGCATGCCGCGAGAACGGCATCGAGCCCGGCGGCAACGTGTTCGCGGAGCTCGGCAGCACCTGGTACCGGATCATGCGCAACTCGACCGCTGCCACGCACGTGCTTGGCAAACTGCTGAAGTACATCGGTGAGGACAACGTCGTCTGGGGTACCGACTGCATGTGGTACGGCTCGCCCCAGCCGCAAATCCAGGCGTTCATGAGCTTCAACATGAACCAACAGATCCGGGATCGCGAGGGGTATCCGGACCTTACGCCCGAGGTCAAGGCCAAGGTCATGGGGCTCAACGCGGCCAAGGTCTTCGATGTAAACCCGGAGATCCTGCGCTGTGGCTTCAACGAAAGTGCCCTGTCCAAGGCCAAGCGGGATACGGACGAGGAGTTCGGAGCCTATCGCTGGGCCTTCGTGGAGCCTCCGATGCAGACGCGCCGGCAGTTCATGATGCACGATCGCTGGTGCCGCTTCCTCAAGACGCCCGGCTAGGCGCGTCGGTTCTCCAAAACAGGGGCGTGTACGCCCGCCCCAAACAAAGCGGCCGCGACAGGGTTTCTGTCGCGGCCGTTTGCTCTTTCGGAGACCACCAGGCTTAGGTGCGGCTCATCGGGCGCGACTGCGATACTCGGATGGGGTCTTGCCGCTCCATCGACGGAAGGCCCTGCTGAAGGCGGCGATGTCGCGGTAACCGAGGCGACATGCGATCTCCCGTACGCTCGCTTCCGAGTCCATCAATAGCTGCCGAGCCGTGTCGTGCCGCAAGTCCTCGAGCACGTCGCGATAGGTGGTGCCCTCTTCGGCGAGCCTGCGCTTGAGCGTACTCGGGCTCATGTACATGCGACGCGCGACTTCGCTCAGCCCCATGGGCGTACCCGCCAGTTCACCCGCGAGCAGGTCCCGCACACGACCCGCCTGGGTCATGGCCGCCGCCTTCCTGCCGACCTCCTCGAGCTGCCGCTCCATCACCTCCTGCACCCGCGGGTTGGCCCGCTGCATCGGACGTTTGAGCTTCTCGGGAGCAAACAGCAGGCCCGTGGCAGGGGCATCGAACCGTGGCCGAACACCAAAGAACTCGACGTAGGCCGCGCTGTCCGCGGGCTCGCTGTACTCGAACCAGACTCGAGTCCTGTCCGTGTGCGGCCGCCAACCGGATGAGCGCTGGATCGCCAGCGCGAGACTGCCGATCGTAAACTCGATCACCACCCGAGGCACGTCGGGCGACAAATGGTAGCGCAGCAGCTTCCCCTCCGGCCGCGACTCGACACCCAGGCGCCGCGCATCGGAGAACACCTGCTGATGGCGTAGGAAGCCCTCGATCGCCGCCTCGCCGTCGGCGCTGCTGGCAGCTAGGTACTCGAGCAGATGAAACTGCGCCGCGTCGTGATGGCGCGCGGCCCGCAGCCCCAACGCCGGCCGCCTGGTCGCAGCCTGCGCGGCATAGAAGAACCGGCCCGCCTGGAGACGCTCGATTCTTGCATCTGGATCGCCAAAGACCGCCGGAGAAATCCCGGCCTTGGCCAGAAGCGGCTCCAACTGCACACCTTCCGCTTCCAATACTTCACGAAAGGGATGCAGCAACCTAATGCTGACCCTCAGCTCCGACACACTCACACCCACTCGGTAACTATATGCATCACAATGCACAAAACGCCAAGTAGGCTTTGTTCAGACCGCACCGGCTGGCTGCACGCGCGCGCAGCCCGGCGGCCGTCACCGGGTCGCTACCGGTCGCGCAAGTGATCGGCTTCGCAGGGGTTTCCACGAACGCCGGGAAGTCTGGGCGCGTGCTCGAAAGGCCCCCCACGCGGCGGTGGGCAAGGGAGCTCACGCGAATTCAAAAGTTTCCATGGTTGCCGACGTCTCCTCGGCCTGACACCTAAGGTGCACCCGGGGACCTATAAAGCCGCGCGCGGGGCCCACTTGCGGAGTAGCAAAAGGGCCGTGAAAATCGCGCCGCCCATCACCGGGCTGCAGAGAGCCAAGCGGCAGATCACCCCGCAGGCCATCCAGGCTATGGTGACGACGTGCGTGCAACCACCCGCACCCGCTGGCCTTGGCTACTGCTCGGAATGTATCTGGTCCAGCTCGGCGCCATCGTCTACTCGCTCGTCTGGCATCTCGACCGGCCGCTCGGAGGCATGATCGCCCATCGCGGCGGCCCTAGCGAGCTGGGTGTCCTGGCGATGCCAACCAACCAAGAAGCGCGGCGCTTTCACCACGGCTTCTCGTTCGAGCTTCTGACGGTCAACGGGCGCCAGGTATGCGAGACGCCCACTGGCCCGCGCTGCGGCGTGGGTTGGGCAAGGCAGCTTATCGATACGTCACCCGGAGCCGAAAACCGGTTCGAGGTGCGCTCGCAGCCGGACGACACGATACAGACACTGGTCTTGACTTCGGGTCCGGGCGAGCTTTCTGCACTGCTCGGCTGGGGCCGCTACAGCATGGTCATGACGGTCCTCGGGCTGATGTACGCCGTGATCGGCGCGGTCGTTTGGAGGCAGCGCCCGGCCGATCCAGCCGCCCTGCCCTTTCTGCTGTTCTCAGTCGCCGTGGCGTCGACCTTGGGGGGCGCATTCTACGTCGACACTTTCACACTCTGCTTCCACGCCCTTTCGACCGTAGCCTCGTGGCTCCTGATGGCGGCGCTGTTTCTGTTCGCGCACAGTTTCGCGACCCAAGCCGATGCATCGCGCACCCTGCGCTTTCGCGTGCTGCTCGCTTTCGGTCTGGTGGGGGGGCTGGGCGAGGGCGCCTGTCAAGTCCTGAGCAACCTGGGGGTCTGGTCCCTGCGGCCGTGGGTCGAGGCCTTCACGCCGCCGCTGACGGCCGCAGCGGTCGTGTCCCTGACCCTGAGCCTGCACAGCACCTGGCGGGCCGCACGCCCACCCAGCCCCCTTTCCCAACGGCGTCGCGCGCGCGTGCTGGCCCTGGCGGTGGCGCTTGGGTTCGGCTACCCAACGGTGTGGCTCATCTTCGAGCGTGCGATCTTTGGCGCGGGCTACCCGGAACTGGCCTTTTGGGGCCTGGTCGTGGCCTTCAGCACGTTCCCAGCACTGATCGGCTACGCCATGGTGCGGCATCGCATGTTCGATCTGAGAATCGTCATGCGGCAGGGCCTCGTGTACACGCTGCTGTCTTTGACCCTGGCCCTGGCCTACGTCGCCATGGTCGTGGGGGCCTACAAGCTGGCAGGCATCCGCGACTCGACCGCCGCTCCGGTGATCGCAGCGGCGATCGTCGCGATCCTGTTCGGCGTTGTGCGGGTCCGGCTGGAGCGATGGATCGACGCGATGGTCTTTCGCGCGCGGGCTGTGTTCCGCAGAGCGATGGAGGATTCCGGCGAGGCCCTGACACAGGCGCGAAGACCAGCCGATGTGGCGCCCGCCCTGCGACCCGCGCTGATCGAGGCGCTCGGGTTGTCGCGCGCCTATGTGCTTGAGCGCGACGCCGACCCGGAGCGGGTCCAAACCTACCTGGTGGACAACCAACAGGACCCGGAAACGGGCATGCCACCACCCGAACTTCCTGCCAACCTGGCGCTTGCCGATCATCCGCCCCTCTCGCACTGCTTCGGCCGCACCTCTCCGGTTCAGAGCGTCGATGCGGCCGTCCCGCGACAAACGGATGGTGCTTCCTTTTGGGATCACTACGGGCTCGAGGCCAGCGTGCCGTTTGGCCTATCCGAGGGAGACCGGCCGGTCGGACTGCTCCTGCTGGGAAACAAGAACAGCGGACGGCCGCTCGATCCGGAAGATATCCGCCTGGTCACAGCCCTCGCCAGTCAGGTGGCCCTCGCACTATCGAGCGCGCGCGCGTTCGAACGACTCGCACAAAGCGGCAAGACCCTACTGCAGCTAACCCAGGGCATCGTGCACGAGGCCAACACGCCCCTGGGCGTGCTCGAGTCGTCGGTCGATACGCTCGAGCGCGCCCTCGCTAGTCTCACCAGCAGCGCCGATGAAGCACGACGAAAGCGAGCCGCAGCGGGGGGCCAGGCGTGCATCGACACGGTCCGCACGAGCAGCGACCGCCTAAAGGCCCTCATCAGCGACCTCAAGGCCTACGTCAATCTGGAAGAAACGGACCGCGTGCCAACCGACCTGCGGGCCTGCCTGGCAGAGGTGGTGCGTGATGCCGCGCGCACGACGGGCCACGCGGTCGAGCTCGACTGCCCCAACCACCCTGCGCTGGTCGACGGCTACCCGGCCAAGCTGCGCCATATCCTGAGCGGTATCGTGGACAACGCGATCACCGCCACCCCCAGCGACGATCCGGTTCGGGTCGAGCTAACGCGCCAGGGCCCGCAATGGCTCGCTGTCGTCCGCGACACCGGGACAGGCATGTCCTCCCAGACCCTGGCAAGTGTCTTTGACTTCGGCATCGCGACCAAGCGAACCGAAAACCGCATGGGCCTACGGATCGGCCTGCCCTACGCCCGACGCGTGGTGGAAGACCTTGGCGGCCGCATCAGCATTCGCAGCCAGCAGGGCGAGGGCACCGAAGTCCGCATCGGCCTACCCTCGCTCGCACAGCCAAAGGGCACTAGCTAGCCCAGGCACCGGGGCTGGCGCCCCGTCCCATTCAAGCGGGAAACTTA
>JAPPOR010000864.1 GCA_028817905.1 Myxococcales bacterium | reverse complement strand
TGCGTCGCATTCGCTCAGCGCGCCACTGAGGGCTTCGGCCGCGTAGGGCAATGTAAAGGTGGTGTCGCGTTCCCCTACCGTGATGTCGACGGTGACTGACGCCTCGCCGCGTGCGACCGGCGTGCAGATGCCGATCGAGTAGTTGCCCCCGATCACGCTGGTCATCTGTTCTGCCGCGGCCCGCATTTCTGTCTCCAGGTCCTCGACCAACCCGGCTGGGAACCACTCTCGGCAGCGCGTTGGAACCGGAGCGTACTCATCGCAATCGTCACCCTCACGACAGCCTATGCCAGGTGCCACCGCACCCTGACCCGCCAGTTCTTCGAGCACGCACGCATCGTAGTCGTCCTCGAGGCCGACCACATAGATCGTCACGGGCGTCAGATGCTTGGCGTTCAGCGCGGCTTCGCGCGCGGCCTCCTCGTCTCCGGCCTCGTGCGGTCCATCCGTCGCGAGCAGTAGGAACCGATGTACCGGTCCCTCGCTCTCGATGCCCTGTCGCGAGAGCATTTCGAGCGCCCGTTCATAGGCGCCATAGAGATCCGTCGTTCCCCGTCCCTCGGATGTGCTGGCGAGGCGCTCGAGGGTGGCATCGAGCGTCGCGGCGTCGCGGGTGAAGTCCAGAAGTATCTCATCGTCCGCGGCTGCGGGTGGTGCGCCGAATCCGCGAATGGCCAGGTGATGGCGAAAATCCCCCGACTGATCCTGTACGAGGGTTTGGACCATCGCCCGCGCCCCCGCGATCATGCTGACCATGGCGTCCTCCGAGTGGACGACCGATCCGACAGGTCGAGCAACAGGACCGTATAGATCTCGAGGCCGGCGCTGTCGTTGCCGGGCCCGAAGACCGCTGCACTGCTGTCGTCAGAGCCTTCGCCGAACACGATGCCCGTGTTGTCGTTCCACACGACCACGTCTTCATCCTCCAGGGCCTGGACGGGCGATCCGTCGCAGTACAGCAATCTGAACCGCACCTGCAGCCCTGCCGGGGGCACCACCGCCAGGGAGGTTCTATCCACACACAAGGTGCTGCTAGGTGGCTCAGCCAGAGGTAGACCGGGGCAGGCAGGGGCTCCGCTATCGGTGGTCTCGGCCGGCTCGTCACTTCCGGCGTCTTCGTCCTCGGCTGATGCGGCCACACCCGCATCTTCACAGGTTGGGGGCTCACGGCACGGGACTTCGCCACACAGCTCCCTGAAACCGGCCTGTTCGCAGGTCGTATCCGGCATGAACTCGCTGTCCAGCCCGCATTCGTCCTCGCGCAGCCCGTCTGTACAGACACGCTCGCTTGCGCACGCCCCCGTGGCGCTGGACTCGCAACCACACATCCATATGAGCACGAGGGCCAACAACCCGTATCGTGTCAAACAAATCTGCATCGACGTTCCGTGACCGATCCGGACCTTTCACCAACTCGCGCGTGGATCACCCAGGCTTTCGACCTCTTGGGGGCGGCAACCAACCGAAGACTCGCCGCCCGTGCGAAGGAAGGCGCCGCCCTATGAGTCGAGGACCGAGCGAGACGCCGCGGAGTCGGTGGAAGCCCCAGACTAGATTGAGGTTATCAGATCGGGCCCGCAGCGCGATACTATTCCAACTGGTGAAACCTCTCGAGTAGGAACGGGAAAGACAGGTCCATGCTGATCAAACGACTGAACGTCGCGGCGCAGGCAGCCACCGAACTTGCGGGACGCCTCGCGGTAAAGCAAGGCCAGCGCTATATCGGTCCCGGGCACCTTCTTCAGGCGCTGCTGCAGCAGGAAGAATCGCGGGCGGGTCAGTACCTGCGGGCTGCCGGAACCGATATCTCGGTTCTCCAACAAGCACTGCAGCGACGGATCGCGCTCACGCCCAAGGCCAACAAGGGTGCCCAGCGCACACCGATCAACCGACAGCTTGATGCGGTCTTCATGGTAGCCGAAGAGACGATGCAGCGTCTGGGCAAGCGCTACATCAGCCCGGCCCATCTGCTGCTTGGCATGCTGGAGGATGAGGAGATCGCCGCAGACCTCGTCGAGGCGGGCACTGACCTCAAGACCTTGCAAGAGTCCTTGAAGCTTGCTCGGACGGGCAGCCATCGCGGCTCACCCAACCTCGCTGACTACGAGTTCCTCGGCAGGTACGGCATCGACCTGACGGAGCGGGCACGGGAGGGCAAGCTCGACCCCGTGATCGGTCGCGATGCTGAGGTTCGTCAGATCATTCAGGTGCTCTGCCGGCGTCTGAAGAACAATCCCGTCATCGTCGGGGAACCCGGCGTGGGAAAGACCGCTCTGGTCGAGGGACTGGCGAGAAGGATCGCGGCGGGGAGCGTCCCGGAAAACCTGCAGGACCACGCGGTCGTCGCGCTCGATCTGGGCACGCTGGTCGCTGGAACCAAATTTCGAGGGGAGTTCGAGGAGCGCTTCAAGACCATGCTCGAGGAGGTTTCCGACGCTGGCAACGTGTTGCTGTTCATCGATGAGCTTCACATGCTGGTCGGCACCGGGGGGCCGGAAGGCGGAACCGACGCCTCCAATCTGCTCAAGCCAGCGCTCTCCCGCGGCGAGTTTCGCTGCATCGGCGCTACCACGTCGGCCGAGTACCGCAAGAGAATCGCCAAGGATTCGGCGCTGTCGCGACGCTTTCAGCTGGTGCCCGTGGATGAGCCGACCGTCGACGAGGCGATCACGATACTTCGCGGGCTTCGCGACACGTACGAACTGCACCACGCGGTTCGGATCACCGACCCAGCCATCAACGCGGCGGTCAAGCTTGCCGACCGCTACATCACCGATCGCTTCCTACCGGACAAGGCAATCGATTTGATGGACCAGGCTGCCGCGACGTTGCGGATGGAGCTTGCGTCCTCTCCGCAGGAATTGGAGGACCTTGAACAGGAGGTTGTGCGGCTAGAAATCGAGATCCGTGCCCTCGAACGCGACCACGACGATCAACCCACTCCGGAGTCGACCGGGCTTCGGGAGGAACTCGAGCAGAAGAAGGCCGAAGCCGAGCGGCTGGCGTCCGATGTTCGGCGGGAAAAAGAAGCGATCTTTGGAAGCCAGGAGGCGAAGAGGCACCTGGAGGCCGCGCGTCGTGAGTTGGTCGACATCGAGGGAAGGATTCGCAAGGGCGAGTATGACAGGCCTGAGGACATTGGAGCGGACTATGACCGCGTGCTTGCCCTCAAGCAGCAGGTGATTCCCGATTTGGAGGCACGGGTGACGGAACTGGAGTCCGCGGAGGGGGAAGAGCGACCCAAGCTCCTGCGACGTGAGGTCGGCGAAGGGGACGTTGCCGAGACCCTTTCTCGGACCACGGGCATTCCGGTTTCGAAACTCGTGGACGAGGAGAGCGCGCGTCTGATGCAGATGGAGGACCTGCTGCGGGAGCGCGTACTCGGCCAGGATGAGGCGGTGGCGAAGGTGGCCCGCACGGTACGCCGGGCGCGGGCGGGCATGCAGGATCCCAATCGACCGCTCGGCTCATTTCTCATGCTGGGGCCCACTGGGGTCGGAAAGACTGAGCTTTCGAAGGCCCTAGCCCACTTCCTGTTCGGGGATGAGCGCGCGATGGTGCGCATCGACATGAGCGAATTCATGGAGAAGCATTCGGTCGCTCGCCTTGTGGGAGCCCCACCCGGCTATGTGGGCTACGAGGAGGGGGGCACGCTAACCAATCAGGTCAAGCGCCGGTCCCATTGCGTGATTCTTCTCGACGAGGTCGAAAAGGCCCACGCCGATGTATTCAACCTGTTGTTGCAGGTCCTCGACGATGGCCGGCTCACCGATGGCCAAGGGGCCACCGTCAATTTCAAGAACGCCATCATCATCCTCACCTCCAACCTGGGCGCTGGCCAGGAGCCGACGCCCCTCGGCTACGAGCCGATGAAAGAGCGGGTTGTCGCGGCGGTCCGCAAACACTTTCGGCCCGAGTTTCTCAATCGTCTCGACGACATGATTGTGTTCCATCCCCTTTCGCTGGAGCGCATGCGGCCGATCGCCGAGCTTCAGGTGCAACGGGTGGCCGAGCTGTTGCACGAGCGCCGGTGCGAGCTCGCCCTGGAGGCTGGTGTACTTGAATTCCTTGCGAACCGCGGTTTCGACCCGCAGTACGGAGCCAGGCCCCTTCGGCGTGTCATCCAGACCGAAATCCAAGACCCCATAGCTGACCTGATCGTCGCCGGGACGTTGAGCGAGGGGCAGGTGGTGACCGTGGCACGCGCCGCGTCGGACGCGGCTGACGGAGCCCTCTGCTTTCGTGTCTCCGGGGGCGATGTATCCGACTGTAGCGAGGCTCCGAAGGCCGCTACGGGCTAGCCCGCGTCCATCACCAAGGCACGTGATGATCGTGCAAGCGATCGGCTTCGCAGGGCTTTCGGTGAAGGAGGGAATACTAGACCGTACTTTCGACTGAAGCGAAAGCCCTGCGGAGTCGATCACTTGTGCGAGGGCGCGTGATTTGGTGATGGATGCGGGCTAGCCTGCCAACTCGTCGGGTGGGGACTCTGCGTCCGCAGGTTGGCTGCGGCCGCGGGCCTTGACCTTCTCGTGCCTGCGGCTCTGACCGCTCTGTACGGCCTGCCCGACGCGGGTGGCGCCCAGAATCCCCAAGCCGACCAGTGGTACGCCGCGGCGTGCGAAGTATGCGCTCACACGGCTCTCGTCGTATTGGCGCTCACCGTTGGGGCACCGCCGGCTGGGTAGGTTTCCGCGCATCGCGTAGGCCAGCAGCCGCGCTTCGCTCACGCGGTACCTCGCCATCAGTTCGTCAGCGGTGAGCCATTCTGTCATCCGCAATACCCCACTTTCAGCAAGAGGCTCACCATCGACTGCGCCGAAAGTGCTGTCCAGTTTGTTGCCCGCGTGAGGGTCGTGTGACCTACTTCTTGGGGGCTGTTGGCCCTCAGGCCACGTCATGCCGAGTGGAAACGCCCTCAACTACGACTGCAACTGGCGCTTCGCGGCGAACGTTCGGTCGTCTGAGAAGGACACCGTGGGGTACGTTCTGTTCTGGAGCGGCTGTGGGGGACTGAGCCTCAAGAAAGACATCACGGTCTGGAATCCGTATGACGCCGCGGGCCAAAAGCTCGTCACGGGTGAGCAGATCGAGTGCATCGGACTCATCGACAAGTTCGAGTACGAAGGTGGTGAGCTCGATCCGATTCGTATCAGCGCCTACGTAAGCAAAAGCACTGCAGCTGACGTTCGAGCGAAGCTTGCGCGTCCACTCACAAATACGAAGCTCAAGTTGAGCTGGTACATCATCGACTTCGATGAGGACAAGAAGCTCTGGTACGAGGCCGCGTTCGTCAAAACGCCCGCCAAGGCAGAGGCAAACATCGATAGCGCAGGTGGTGAGCTTCAAGTCTTCATTGCGACTGAGCCAACAAAAATCAGCGAGACACTCGACCTCAACGTCTATCGCTTCGAGTTCCAAGTCGTCCCGGCGGACAAGAAGAAAGCGACGTTGGAGTTCGCAACCGGACCGCAGACAAGACTGGTCAAACGTTGGGGTGAGTAGCTCCACGATTCGTGTGACGAGGTAGGCGAGCGCTTTGCGCTCGTTGCTCTTTGTCGCGGGTCAGTGTCCCCTGTTGTTGACCCTGTGAAATTTTCGCTGGTACGATCGGAGCCCAATAGAACGCGAGCGCTTCGAAGCGATGCCCGATGGATACGTTGCAGTGACCTGACCTTGCCCGAAGCGTAACAAGTCTAGGAGGAAGGTAACTGATGGCGACCGGTACGGATGGCATTCCGAAGTCGAGAATCACACTAACCTATCGCACCGACGTGCATGGCGAGCCGGAGGACGTAACGCTCCCGTTTCGATTGCTGCTGATGGGCGACCTGTCCGGCGGTACGTCGGCCGATCGTCGAGTGCAAGACGAAAATGGTGAATGGCAAGCGACCGACCTCGACGCGCGGCCGATCCGAAATCTCGATGGCACGAACCTGAACTCGGTCATGCAGGACATGAAGATGTCCCTGAAGCTCGAGGGCGTCGCGAACACGATTGGCGGCGGCACGTTCGACTTTGAGATGCCCGTGGATTCGATGAAGTCGTTTGCACCTGCAGAGGTTGCCAAGCACATCCCGCACGTGAAGGCGCTGCTGCTTCTGAAGGAACTTCTCCGAGAGGTTCAGGGGGACTTGGACAACCGCAAGACCTTCCGGAACCTCGTACGCGACCTCAACAAGGCGCTCCGTAGCAGCGACGAGGGCGCACGTGCGGCGGCACAGAAGTTTGTCGAGCAACTCAAGGGTCTGGGACTCCACAATATCGAGCTGCCTGATGCCCAGGACGAGGCCGCGGGCGCGGACGCCGAATAAACCTTTTGATCCCTTGACTGACTAGAGGACTAGCGATGGCAAACGAAGAGACCGTTCGGGAGTTTACCCTGGAGGATTTCCTGTCGAGCGTTGATATCGACGCCGGCGAAGCATCCAATGTGGAGTCGCTGCTGGCGGAGGACTCCTTGGCGCTTGCGGAGTCGAGTGATCAGAAGCGGACTGTGAGCCGGTTTGTCACGAGCTTGGCGGCCGTGCTGTTCAATCTGGAGAAAGCGGAGCCGGAGACGGCAGCGGAACCCGAAGAGGGTGCCGGTCCGCAATTTGATAAGCAGAAGATCGCCAATCTCTCGAGCGCGATTGATCAGATGATCGCCGAGCAGATCAACCAAGTGCTACACGACCCGAAGTTCCAGCACATCGAGTCGACGTGGACAGCGATCGACGACCTCTGCTACCACACCGACTTTTCGAAGAACGTGCAGATCAGCCTCCTGGATATCACCAAGGAGGAAGCGGGCGAGGACCTCGAGCTCAACTTCGCCGATATCGCTGGTTCAGAGATCTTCAAGAAGATCTACGTGGCCGAATACGATCAGTACGGCGGCAAGCCCTACGGTGGCCTGATCGGCTTGTACGACTTCAGCCACACCCGCAGCGATATCAAGTGGCTTCGGGGGATGGGAAAGATCGCCAAGAATGGGCACGCACCGTTCGTCTCGGCGGTGAACCACCAGTTCTTCGGGTGCAGTGACTGGGAGAAGGTCAACCAGTTGCGTGACCTCGAGACGCTTCTCAATACGCCCAAGTACGCAGCCTGGAACGAGCTAAGGGAAAGCGACGAAGGCGTTTACATTGGGCTGACCATGCCGCGCTATATGCTGCGGGCGCCCTACGATCCCGAGAACAACCCGGCGGAGGAGATCGATTTCTCCGAGAGTATGTTCAATGGCGCGAGTTCGGGTCCATTGGAGGACCGATACCTGTGGGGTAACTCGGCCATGCTCTTTGCCCGAAACCTGGTGAAGGCGTTTGCGACGTCCGGGTGGTGCCAGTCAATTCGGGGCATCAAGGGGGGCGGTCTGGTGTCCGGCTTGCCGTGCCACGTCTTCAACGTGCGGGGAGAAAACGAGGTGAGAAGCCCCGTGGAGATTTCGATGCCGGACTTCAGGGAGTACGAGCTCGCAAGCTGCGGCCTGATTCCCCTCATTCAAAAGAAAAGCTCGGCAGACGCCGTCTTCTTTAGCGCGCAGAGCGTCAAGAAGGCGAAGAGGTTCAAGGACCCCAAGGACTCCGAGAACTCGCAGCTGACCACCAACATGTCCTACACCATGTCGGTCAGCCGGATCGCGCACTACCTCAAGTGTATCATGCGGGACAACATCGGCAGCACAGCGCACGCGCAATACATCTACAACCAGATCGATCGCTGGATCTCCGGGTACTGCACTTCGCTCGTAAACCCGGACGATCTGACGCTTCGCTACTATCCATTCAAGACCTACAGCCTCGAGGTCAACGAGGTGGAGGGGAAGGTGGGCTGGTACCACTGCAACCTGTCGATCCTTCCACACATTCAATTCGAAGGCATGGACGTCGACCTCCGCGTGGACGCTCGCCTTGGTTAGCCCCTGCCCCGGAATGCAAGATAAAAGGAGCGAGCGATGAGCATCGACATGACGTGCGAGTGGCGGTCTGGTTTTGTGATGGACCCCACCAAGAAACAGCGGGTGGGGTACCTGACCGCGTTTCAGGGTCTGAATATGGGCGATTTCTTGAAGACGGATGTGGACGTCTTTACGCCCTACAACAATAGCGAGAACCAGTACGGGGAAGTCACCATCGATCGGGATACGACGAAGATGACCTGCGTAGGGGTGATCGACTCGTACTCCTGGGCTGGCGGGGTCGGGGATCCTGTATGTATCGGCGCCTACATATCCGCAGAGAACGCCCAGATTCTTTCAGCGAAGCTGAAGACCACGCTCGAGACGACCATTCTCTCGACCGTGGGTTGGTGGATCTGCAACTTCGACGAGGAGAACAAGGTCTGGTACGAGGAGGCGTACCCGAAGGACCCCACCACGGTTGCTGGACAGCTCAACGCCCCGGGCGGTTCAGACGTTCGGATCTCGGTCGCGGCCGAGCCCACGAAGATCGATCCTTCGATTGATATCAACGTCTATCATCTGTACTTCGAGCTGATTCCGGCAGCGAACTCCACCTATGCGTTCCACTTCGCGTCCTCGGCCAAGACGAACTACGTGCGCAACTGGGGCCTGAAGATCGGCACCAATGCGGCGTCGGCCATGGGCTAGTTTCCAACCCGAATCACGCCGCCGGCTGTCTACTAGGCAGTCGGCGGTTTTTTCGTCTAACCCGGACCATTTATGACTTCGGCGTGGGATCGCGCAGGGGTTCGGCTTCACAGGCCTTTCGGCGACCGACGGGAGTGCTCCCCGGGTCTTCTCGGGCGACGAAAGCCCTGTGGATTCGAAAGACAAGTGACGCGGCGTCGAAGTGTCGAAGTCATGAATGATCCGGGCTAAGGTCCCCGCCTGTGAAGAAGTCAACGTATCAGACCGCGCGGGTTCACTGGCGAATGGGCCAGGCTCTCCTTCCGGAGCACTTCTATCTCCAGGAGGAAGCACTCCGCAGTGAGATCAACCTGCGTCTGGACCTCTCGCCGGCACCCGTCTGGGGGGTGGGAAGCTGCGCACTCAACGGGCCCCAGCTGAAGGAGGGTATCGTCAGCGTCCAGGAGCTGACCCTGATCCTCGAGTCGGGGGTTGTCATCGATGTGCCCGGAAACACCGGCTCGGCACAGCTGAACCTGAACGATACCGGTGAAACCGAGTGTTTCGTCTACGTTCAGTTTCTCAGCGGTAGCGACATTCCGGAGCCCCGGGTTCCGGTCAATCGGCCGCAGGCCGCGGGCTCGGCTTCGGGCCCCGGTGGGGGCCGGACCGTCAAGGTGATCGAAACCGAGGAGGGTATCGAGCGCATCGTCCAGCGTATCCGGTTGTCGTCCAAGCCAACGTCGGAGGACGGTCAGGATGTCGCCTCGTTCAAGCTCGCGCGCTTTCGCAAGCTGGAAACAGGCAACGCCTGGGCCATGGTGCCCAGCTACGTGCCGCCCATGGTTTGCGTGGGTCCCAGCCCGTTCTTTGGGCCGTACGTGCGCAGCATGGGGGACCTCTGCGGTCGTCTGCGTAAGATCCTGACCGTGCAAATTCGGGACAAGTTCCTATCGCACGAGAGCCGCGCGGCCGCCCGCCAATGTCTCAGAGGGGTTTTCGAGTTCGAGGCGTTCTTGGCAAATGTGCAGGTAACCGAGGGAAACTCGCGAGGTGGTCCCGAGCTGAGGTTTCATCCCTACGATGTGTTCAGCGCGTTGCACCGGCTCTACCTGCATCAGTGCGCGTTCAACGAGAGCGAGCCCGAGCAGGAGCTCGCGGTCTATCGGCATGAGGATCTCGCCACATGCTTCCGGAACCTGTTGCGAGCCCTTTCCGCCTTTACCGAAAAAACCTTTGAGCAGCGCCACATTCCGTTTCAGGCTATCGAGGGGGTCCGGGTCTGCGAGCTACCGCGAGAGGCACCTGTAGGCAAGGCCACGATGTACTGGCTCATCAAGAAGCGGCGGGCCAACGTGGACCTCGACCTCACCGGGGTCAAGCTGGCGTCCGCGTCTCGTATCCACATGGTCCATCAGCGGGCCTTGAGCGGAATACCCTACCGGAAGCTAGAGAGCTTGCCCTTCGAGAACGACTTTTCCTCCGAGGTCGATATCTTCGAGCTCGTCCGTGGTGCGGAATGGGATCATGTGATTCAGGAAGGAAGCATCGCGTTTCTCGACACGGATGCGCTGGAAGGCACCGAGAGTTTTGTCTGGTGGCGCGTGGATTAGGAAAACCGTTCGCAGGTTCGAGCGCGGCTGCTCGCCATGCGCCTGCCGAGGACACGCTTGCGTCGGCTCGAACGTGCCACCACGTTCAACGCCTTTCCGGAGGAGTCCTGCCCACGCATTCGCTTGCGCAAGCGTGCTCACAATCACCAAGCGCCTTGCTCCAGTGCTTCGGCTTTTTGGCCACTAGTTCTACATTCGGCTACATTGTGGTTTGCCATCGACCGGCGTTCCCAACTCGCTGCTGACCAGGCCCTGACACCGCGGATTCGTCTGTGAAGGTACTCATCAAGTACTTCAAGCAGTTGTCGGTCGTTCTCAAGAAGAACGGGATCAACATCGATCCGGGCGTCATCGCCGCGATCATTTTTCTGCTGCTGGTCCTTGGGGTTGTAGGTCCGGTTCTCTACAAGAAGTGGTCGCAGTGGCGGTCAGCGCGCAAAGCCGCAGCCACCGGAGGCGTGCCGGCTGGTGTGCCGCAGCGTGGCCGACCCATCGGGCTACCTCGGCGTGCGTTGAAGGCAGCCTGGAAGGGGTTCTTGGCAGGACTGCCCCGCATCTACCGGCGGTCGATCCTGGGCTTTCAGCCCTTTGTCGTCCTGGGCGGGACCAACAGCGGCGCACGCGAGATCATCGACACATATACAGATTGGGAGCGTCAGGACAAGCAGTTCCTACGAAGCCAAACCGATCACGAGCATCTGCACGTCTACCTGGGATCAACTTCGCTTGTGCAGGAGCTTACACCTGCGGTCGTCAACGATACCTCGATCGACGCTCGCGAGGCCCTCAACCGGTTGTGGCAACCGATCTTTCGGCGCCGCGAACCGGTTGTCGTTGTCCCAGTCAATCTGCTGGCTTTGCATGGGGGCAGCCCTGGCGACGCACGCCTACTGGCAGAGACCATCCGCGGTAAGATCAACGTGCTGTCCTGGGCACCCGATCGTCCCGTATGGGTGCGGGTGGCGATCACGCGCCTGGACGAGGTGACCGGGTTTCGCGAGTTCGCCCAGTTTGCGAGCCGCCACAGCATCCCGCTTAGTTTCGAGCAGCGCTCCTCCGGAACCGTACTGGGCAGGGAGGAACAGCTGCTGGAGAAGCTCCGATCGTTCGAGCGGTACCTGCCGCTTGCCCTCACGAGCTGCGGAGCCGAGGAGTATTCGCAGATCGTCCGCTTTCTGAAGGCGATGCCGCGCTACCTGGGCCTGCTTTCCGAGTTTCTCAATGCACTGTACGAGGAAGAGCCGCTCTCGAAGACCCCGGTCGCGGGGAAGATCTACCTCTGTTCGAGTGTCCGCGGGCTGGCAAGTCCGTTTGAAAACCCGGCGAGACCGTCCGCCCTACGGCCCCCGAGCCCCTTGAGGGCGCATCGTATCGCAGCCATGTCCGTGGCCTCTGCTGCGATCGCGCATCAGCTTGCCGGGTTCGCCTATGAGCACCAGCTGTGGGCGAACGCAGACCAGACGCTTGCCGAGTATTCCTCCGAGAGCCCGATCAAGGACCGGCGTCCCATCATGGCGTTCCTGACGCGTCACACGAAGGACCCGGTGATGCCGTTCGTTCCGAGCTACTTCAGCGGCGCCGACGTTCCCGTAGCAAGCGAGCTAGCGGGCAAGATACGCGCCGACCACTTCCGGCGAGAGATCGACCAAGGTCCCAAGTCGGCCCGCGAGCTCGTGTACTATCTGGCGCTCTATCACGTGTGCACCAAGAACGTGCTTGGCGACTTCGCGCCGAAGCTGGGGCTTAGCCTGGGGCTTGATGCCACGTTGGTACAAGACTACCTCGCTGCCACGCGCATCGCTGATGGTGACTGCGCCGAGGTCATCGTGGACCTCCAAGTTCCCAAGGACACGGGGGAAAGTGCCGAGAGCGACACCCACGAATGGATCGCGTTCTTCGGTGACCTGCTTGACGCGACCAAGGGTCCGACCATCGAGGTGGAGCGCTTGGCCGAGTTGCGCAAGACGGCCGCTATTTTGGGTCAAGCCGGCGACGTGATCCGCAAGTTCGAGGAGACGGCCGAGCTGATCGCGCTCCTGCCCCCCCAGTACAACGCGAGGCTTGCAGGGGTGATGCAGGCGCTCGTTTCGCCGCGCCTGTTCGGTGGTCAGCTGCCGAGCATGTTGGAGGTGCTCAAGATCGTTGAAAGCACGAGTGTCGACTACCCCACGACGCGCTACTTGCAGCGGCTTTGCGAGAACGTTCGCCGCACTCTCGGTGCGGTCCGCCAATCTTCAGGAACCTATGAGTTCCGCTTTGGCGCCCAGGAGGACCAAGCCGTAGCCGGCTCGGAGGCACCCGCAGAGGGGGGTGCAGGGTCAGCGCGCGACGGCGAGGTCCAGGACGAAGCGACGAATGCTGCGCGCACACCGGCGCGGCGTCGAGCCCAAAAGGAGGAATCCTCGGCGCTCGGGTCCGTGGTGACCCGACAGGGAAACGTGTTTACATTTGATCCGCACCACTGGGATGAGCGGATCCGCAATACCCGGGCTCGTGAGCAGGTGATGGCGTTCGTTGGGCAACGCTCGCGAAAGTCAATCTTCTTCAGTGGTGACCGGCTGGCCGTGGAGGTGCCCGAGGAAACGCCAGAAAACGATGGGCGGACCTACTTCATCCTCGATAAGGAGATCGAACCGAGGTTCACCCGGACACTGTTCCGAAGCAAGGTCAAGCCAGCGCTTGAATGCTTTCGGGAGATTATCGATCGGGGCGCCTTGTCTGCTGACGACCGCAACCAAGCGCACGAGTTCGTGATGCAGCAGAGCAGGCACTACGCGGCAAACTATGACAAGGCCATCGAGCGCTACTACCGCTCATTCGGCATGCATGCTGGGTCTGCAGGCGAGCTGAAGTTCGTCTTGCGCCAACTCCGGGAGCCGCTGTCCGCATTGCGCGAGTTGGTTCACAAGGCGTACCGGAACACCCAGCTGGGTCTCTCCGACGACGACGACGACAATCCGTATCTACGTCCGATTCGAAACGCCTTGCACCGGTACGCACCGCTCGAAAATGTGGTGGGTTCGGAGGCCGGCCTTGCGCCCGGAGACGGGGGGGCAAGCGAGGGAGACGAGGATCGGGTCGCAGCGAAGCTTCCGGCCTACTTTCTGATCCTCGAGGAGCTTGAGACCCAGCTGCGGGATCAGGAACAGCGGCTCGAAGGGGAGGGAGAAGGGACAGACGCCGAAGTGCAGCTCACCTTGACGGCGCGCATCTCGCCTGCGGGGCGGCTCGCGTTGAACATCCTGCGCGGCTACGCAAAGCAGCAGGTCGAGGGGGCGGACTATCGCAAGATGATCGACAAGTGGGTGCGCGAGGCGGAGCTGGACGAACTACTCGCCCGACCTTTCCGACTACCGATCGAACAACTCTACGATGCGGGTCAGGTGGACCTGCAGCGACAGATCAAGAAGGCATGGGAGCGGGACATCATGTCCTCCTTGGCGCCCGTCCTTGGCAAGTACCCGTTCAACCGTGACTCCAAGCAGGACGTTACGCTCGACGAGATGAACGAGTACTTCAAGCCGGGAGAAGGCTGGTTCTGGGTTCAGCTGGGCGCCTACATTGAACCTATATCCAAGATCTCGCCGTTCTATCGACCGCTGCGTTCGTGGCGCACACAATTGAATTTGCCTCCGGAGATGTATGAAGTCATTCAGCGCGTAGGGAGGCTGTCGGAGCAACTGTGGGATCCGAAGGGCAACCCGAAGCCCTTGGCTCTCCGAGTACGCGGGGTGCCTTTTTCGCACGAGCAGATCGGTAGCTGGGCAGTGACACTTACTTATTTGCGGGGCGGTCAATCGGATCTCTTCAACTTCAATCAGAAGCCGACTGAAAGGCGCCTTCTGAACGATTGGACGGTGCTGGACTCCGCCAGCGTCGGGGTTCAGCTTACCGAGCGCGAGTCGGGTCAGAAGCGGCACCCGGAGCCGCTGAAGTCCCCTCTGTCCCACTGGGCGTTGCTGCGGCTCCTTGATGATGCGCGCCCCAAGAGGGCGCCACTTGACCGGTTTGCCGAGCGCACCTGGATGGTGCCCGATGGAGCGGGGGGCAGGACACCGGTCTCGTTCGAGGTCTATGGCGATCCCTTGCTTGTTTTTCAGATCGAGCCGATGACGGAGTTCGCCCTGGGAGAGAGCAAGCGCGACAAGCTTGCCATGAAGGACGGGCAACGATGAGAAGCATGATCCTGTTGCTCGTACTTCCGTTTGTCTGCGCCTGTTCGTCGACCATGCGGGTGGTCGTCGAGTCCAATCGAACCACGAACCAGGGAAAGACATTCTATGTCATGGCCCGAAACGTGGGAAGCGAGACGTTTCTTACCGAGGACTACGACGACGTGGCGGCGAAGTTGTACCCGCGCGACATGGAGTCGGTGTTGGATGCCAAGTCGGTGTTCCCTGGCAAGCCGGTCGAGTTGAAGTTCGAGCAGCCTACCGACAAGGACATCACCCTGTACGTGTTTTTTACGAAGCATCAGGGGGATGCATGGCGTGTGGCCCTGACCCGACCGTTGCCGTCCGACGTGATTGTCGAGCTGGGGACAAACCAAATCGTGCGCGTGCTCTACCGAAAACGTTGAGGAGAGCATGGACGAGGAGCCAACCTTCGACTTCGAGCACATCGTAGCAGGCTTGGAGGGCACCATCGACCCGACACCCAGCAGTGCTCCCTGGCTGGAAGCGAGCCGGGAGCACCCCGAGATCTTCTTTCGGCAACTACTTCAGTTCTCCACAGCGCCTGGCCGCGTGCACCCGAAGAGCCGTGTCGGTGAGGGCTACGACCTGTACCACGATTTGGTCACGCGCCATCTCGGTCGGAGCTCAAAACAGGACGACCCGAGCAGTGGTGGTGCGGGCTCGATGGCGATCATCGCACATGACCCCGGGGTGGGGTTCCGCAGGCTGACCTACGATGGGCTCAATCAGCTCAGTGGACGGCTTGCCCAAGGTTTTGCGCGGCAGGGCGTGGAGGCGGGCCAGTCCCTATGCATCGTCCTGCCCGTGGGAATCGAGTATGCGAGCGCGCTGCTCGCGGCTCTGCGGATGGGGCTGGTAGTGACGTGCCTGCCCCCGGCCGGGGAGACGTTCTTGCGGCGCCGCTTGCAGTCGCTGGACCCGGACCATCTTGTCATCGACCCGGCATACCTGCGGATTGTGCCGGAGTATCAGGACAGGGCCTTGCTGCAACATATCATCGAAGAGCAGAACGCCCGGGCCGAGGGTGAGTCGCACACCTATGGGCCAGGGGACCCATGCCTGCGCTGCTGCTCACCGCTCTGTCCGGATCCCTTCGCGGTCGTCGAGGTATCGGCAGAGCGTCTGTTCTTCGGTGCGCTGCGCGATGCCGCGCTCACGTTTCCCATCCTAGAAAGCGATCGGGTCGCCATACCCGGGTTCGAGCCCTTGCAGCACCAGCCCAGCATGCTCCTCGCGGCCCTCATGGGTGGTGGCGGCTTCGTGGAAGTCGAAGCCGAGCGCGTGGTCGAGGACCCCGACCTGCTATCCCAGGCGGCAGCGACGGTGGTCGGCGTCGTACCGGCAGTGAGAGACGCCCTGGCGCAGGGGCCTGCGAGCCGCTTCGAGAAGATCCGGCGCTGGTTTCGCGACGGAGGTCAGCCACTGGACTGGGAGGCCTGGGAGCCTTTCGCGCGACGGCTCGCCGACAAGGGCGTTTCGAACTTCGGTTGTTTGGCGAATGCGGCGTTCGGTGGAACCTTTCTGTTTTCCCCCAAGCTCATGCGTTTTTCGGGCATGCGCATGCTTCCTGCGCCCGGGGAGCCGTTCGAACTGACAGACGTGAACCTGTCTGGCCAGCCGAGCACGACAGACAGCGGCCTGTACCATCCCACCGCAGACGATGGCGAACAGATGGTAGGGCTACCCCTGATCACTCGCCCCCATGTGGCCGGCGCCTTCGGAGGCATGATCGGCAACACTCGCGGTGGGCAGACGTACCCGATCGACGAAGCGGTAGAGGTGGTCATGGCACACCCGGAGGTTGAGGCAGCAACGGTTGTCTTCGGCCCATCGGAGCGCGTCACCCTACTGGTCTTCACCGACCCGGGGCAGGCCGGGCGCATGTACGCTTTTCAGCATCGCTGGGCGGAGGAGTTGCGCTCGATGATGGCTAGAATGCTGTCGCCACGTCTCGTGCCAAACGTCATTCGCTTCTTTCCCATCTACGCACGCCACGACGCCGACGGGGCTCTGGATCGTGTGTGGTGTAGAAGCGGGTATTTCAGCGGCTCCCTCGGCTCCAAGTCCCAAGACGCGCTGTTCCGGAACGTGTCAGAATTGCGGCGACTAGTTGCCCGCTACGCGGTGCTGCCCTAGGATCGCGGCAACGGGAGGGGAGCCGCGTGGGATGCCAGGTATGCATGGGCGCGACGATGCAGTGCACGTTTGGTGTGGCGCCGTCGACGTTGGTGGTGCTGCCGGTCAACCGAGTGCTGACCACCACGCCGGCCGCCAATATCATGGACAATAAGCCGATCGTCAACGTACCCCCTTTCGGGATGTGTACGAGCGTCGCGAACCCCACGGTGGCTGCTGCGACGGCGGCGGCGCTCGGGGTCCTGACGCCGATGCCTTGTATTCCGATGACAATGGCACCGTGGGCACCGGGCAATCCGAAGGTGTTGATCGGCAACATGCCGGCACTCGACAACATGTCGAAGCTCATGTGCAACTGGGGCGGGGTGATCTCGATTCTGAACCCGGGTCAGGTTAAGGTACAGGGCTGATGATGGTTGACGTGGCGTGGAGCAGGGGATGACGGATCTCGGGTTTCTCAGGCAGCCGCTCAACGTGGCGGATTCGCCGGGTATGGATGGGGACGATCCCCGCTTTGCCCACATTTGCGACCTGGCGGAGCATGCGCGCTTCAACGAAGCCGCTGCCGAGGTGCAGCGCTTGCTCGACCAGAACGTCTACGACATACGCACGCTGGTCTATTATTTCTATCAAACGTTCGAAGAGCGCGGCGCCAGGGCCCTTGGGGAGATCCTTGAGTGCATGCACTTGCTCTTGGAGTCGAACTGGAACGCCTTCGGCCCCGCGGTGCGCCGCGAACGGTACGTGGACCGCAGCCTATCGTGGCTCTTCGAGAAGCTCTGCGACGCGCTTGAGTACCACGAGCAGAAGGCCACGACGACCTGGGTGCGGATCATGGACGGGCTCGAGCCCGAGGACGTCACATCGGCCATGGACCAGGCGCAGCAACTTGGCAAATGGATCGAGGGGCCTGAGTACAAGAACGCTGGCAACCAGCTTTCGCGGCTGGCCCACTGGCTGCGTGATCGTCACGAACTGCTGGTGGCCCAGGAGGAGCAGGCAGAGCACATGACCGACCAGGCGGGATTTGAACGAAGCCCGAGCGTAGCGCCCTCGAAGCCTCCCCTGTCGGTCCCGCCGCCCGACGGTGCCGGTACGCTCCAGCTCGAGGTTTCTCACAAGTTCCTAATGCTGCGGCGCAAGTTGGCCGCCTTCGAGCGCTTGGTCGCCAAGGGCGATTTCGTCAAGGCAGCCCTTGTGAGCAACGACATCCAGGATACGCTGGAGAGCTTTGATCCCCGCGACTACTTCCCCAGGATGTTTGCCTCCTATGGCGCCTTGGTGAACGAGCACGTCTCTTCTCTGGCTCCCCACTGGCAGGACACCGAGAGCACTTCGTGGAAAGCAATGGAGCAGTTCTATCGCGTCGATCTGGACCGCTTCATTGGCGAGTAGTTCCGCCCGCAGCGCTAGGTCAGGACCCATCTCGCCATGCAATTGTCGCCCCTCGCTGAGCCGCAACCCGCGAAAAAGACCTTCGAGCAGAGGGTGTCAGAGGAGCTTCGACGCTTCGATATCAAGCCGCTGTTGCGTCTGCTTGAAGCAAAGGGATACCCGCGTCAGCAAGTGGTCTTTCAAAGCAATGCCAGCGACAAGTCCAGTGGGAGCTTGCTGCAAGCGATCGAGTTCCCGCGCAAGCCTGGCCGTCCGGTTGTTATCACGGTCAACCTGGGGTTGCTCGGCGCAACGGGGCTTCTTCCTTCCTACTTTCTTGAAGTAGTCGAGCGCAGCGATCATGCGGAGCGCTTTCATGAATTCATTCGCTTCTTCGACAACCGGTTGATCAACGAGTACGTGGACGCCCTGCACCCGGAGTCAGAGCCGGCGCTGCATCCAGACTACGGGCGTGTGCTGCAGCACTACCTGGGCATGCTCGGAATGCACTCGGTGGCTACGCTTCAGTGGCTTGTCCAGCTGTATATTCCCGAGCTATCGGTACGGGTTCGGCGCGCGGAGTTCCCGGAGTCGACTGCCCAGCACGCGTTTCGTACTGGCAGCACGCCCATCGATGGGAGCGGCATCCTTGGCCAGCACTACCAGTTCGTTCGGGCCGGGTTCGAGGTCGAGGCATATGCCGAAGACTTCCTGAATGACACCCAGCGCGCGTGGCCGGAGGTGATCGGCGAGCGGCTCTATTCCCGTATTCTTCCTGTCCTGCATGCGCACCACATTCCGCTTCGCTTCGTGCTCCATATCCTTCACCACAGCAGCTGGCTGACGCTCAGCAGAGATCCCGTACTAGGCTATGAGCGCGTCGTGCCAGAGCGCGATGCGATGGCCAAGGAGCGGGGCAAGCGACGCGAGTATGCCCACAGCATTCTGCTGTACCAGGGAAGTACCGGGGACGCTCGGCACACCCTACGCTGGTGCTTTCGCCGCTACTTCCCCGATTTCCCGCTCCGGGTGTCACAGACTGACCCGACCTGGGCGACGCTGGATGACCCGACGCCCTCGCCCTGTGGGTTCGTCGTGGAGGTATTCGTCGATCTGGGGACCCATCCAGCACGGCACTTTCTGGAAGCACTAGGGCGGCCTTTGGGGCTAATGGACGAGCGGCGCATCCCAACGCTGACCGAGCTACGCCAGGAGTTGGGGGACCGTCTCGGCCGTGACGTGGGTGGGCACCGCATGCGAGTGACGCTTGTCGCCAAGGTGAGGCCGGAGATGAGAGGCGACATCGCGCGCGATTCACGGGTTCAGGCCAT
>JAPPOR010000099.1 GCA_028817905.1 Myxococcales bacterium | reverse complement strand
TCTCCGCCGGCCTCTTTTTCGCAAATGTTGCAGCGCATCGCCCCGCTTCAGCACAGTTAGTAGTGGCGCTCTAGCAGGTACCAGCCAAATGCGCGCAGAAGCATCTTGGCCATGGAATCCTCGACCAGGGGCTCCAACCGCTGCCAGCCCTGCTCGACCAGCTGACGCGCGTGCACGGCGCAAGCCTCCACGGCGCCCGAGCCCTCCAAGATATCGACGATCTCCTTCACCGTAACACTGTCTTCGGGTCTACTGCGCAGGCTCTCGTGCAGAAAGCGCCGCCGTTGTGCCGGCAGGCGGCCCATCGCCTTGACGACCGGCAGGGTGACCTTGCCCTGGCGCACATCCTCGGCGAGCGCCTTCAGGTTGTTGCGAAAACCACGAATATTGAGCACGTCGTCGATGATCTGAAAGGCCAAGCCGAGGTCCTCGAAGAACCGGCCGAGGCTCTCGATCTGCTCGCCGGTCCCGCCCCCCGCGATGGCGCCCATACGCGCCAGACAACCCGCGGGGGCCGCGGTCTTGAGCCGATGAACCGCCAGAACCCGTTCCTCCAGCACCTCCACGTCACCGGTCGCGACGGCCGTTTCCATCAGATCGTCGAAGCCATCCAGGTCCAGCGCCTGACCCGCATGACCGGCACGCATGGCATCGAAGTACAGGTCGTACAGCTTGAGCTTGTCAGCGTCTGAAATCTGCTCGGGTGTCAACAGGCGATGAATCAGAAAATAGGCAGCGGTTCCCGAGTTGATCGCCTGGGCCTCGCCATAGATCACGTGGGCCGTCTTGCCGCCACGCCGGGTCGTCGACCTGTCCTGAACGTCGTCGACAATCAGCGAACCGACGTGCATCAGCTCCGGCATCGCGATCCACTGAACGAACTGCCGTGAATCGCCGCCTACGATGTCACAACATGTAATCGCGGCGTAGGAACGCCACCCCTTGCCCCCCCTGTCAACGATCTCTCGGATCGGAGAAAGGTGCGAACGTGCGTACTGTTGAACGTCGACGCCGCGCATGTACTGCTCGCTGTCCTTGGACGCGATCAAGTCGCGGGCGTCTTCATAGGTCGGATCGAGCGGGATCACATCGCGGACCGATTTGCGGACGACCTTCCCCACAGCCTCGAAGAAGCCATCGAGGTCATCGAAAGACGCGAAGCCGCTGCGCTCGACGAAACCGATCCCCCTGACCGGTCTGCCCCGGACCGTGCCTTCGACCTCGACACGCCCTTCCCAAAAAGAGGGCTTCGAGATCAGTGTCATGAACTCCTGGTCCTTGAACGCGGCCCTGACGTCGAGGAACACGTCGGCACTCGGTATCACCACTCTCCACCGCACGGGGTAGTGGAAGAACGTCTGTGTACTCTGCCAGTGCTCCAGGTGTTCGAACAACGCGTCCGTGTGGCCGCTTCGGTTGCCACTCGGATCACTCACGACGGACCAATTCCCTGCCGATTCACCGCGATACACGTAGGTGAGCGGATAGACGCTCAAGTCGGTGCCGTCATCGAGCTGCGCAGACAACCAGTCCCAACCCACCTCCCGCGCCTCATGGCGCTTGCGGCGCTCGCGACGGGCGGCATCTCGAGCGGCCGGGGGCAGCCGCTCCTCGGCATCGTCATCGACCTCCTCGACCTCCCCGACCCCAAACTCGTGGTCGTACCACGCCTGGCCCGCGGCGATCTCGCACTTGCGACCATGCAAGGTAATGGTTCCCCGCAGGTCGTTGCGGGGAATGAAATAGTAGAACATGGCCTCGTCGTGCGAACCCCGCACAACGCCGTCGCGGCCATGACGCGTCGGGGGCTTCTGCGGATCGAGGACAACGTCGCAGCCCAAGGCGCGGCGCGGGTCGTACAGACGCATGCGATAGCGACCATCGTCGAGTTTCTCGAACAGGTCCCCCCCGAACCCGAGCTCGAGTCGCTGCAGGTTGACGTAGACTCGACTGTCAAAAACCCGATCCGGGAGCGGCACATTGCCGCGCTCGAGAATCTCGCGTAGTGCACGGTTGAGCCGCTCATCGGACGAGCCCAGACCTCGCTTGATGCGCTTGAGCCCCTCCTCGGCGGCGCAGTGGTCGACACGCGAGACATTATGGGATGCCTCCGCATCGACGTCTTGCAGCGCCCATGTCAGCGAATGTGCATACTGCGGCTCGCGGGTCGTTGGATCGTATCCCTTGACCTGGCGGAAGAAAGCCGCGAAGAGCGAGAAACGCTTGCCATCTATGGTCGTACAGTGCCCATTGACATACCACCACTCGGTCGTTGAAGACGCATGGGGCAAGTCATGGACACAAAGATCGATGTCACCGTCGCCTGGCCAGTCGCTGGGTACGACCGGTAGGGGACCGAGACGGTCACCGGATACACTAGGAGCTGCCACGTTCTACAACCCATCCTCACCACGCTCCCATGGCTCGTGTACAGAGGCGACGCATAGCGTGTCAATGGCTCCAGTGGCCAAAGCCCCTGCACGCAAACGACGCGACTCCATAACATCCTCACGACATCCCAATGATCTTTCAGGCCAGCCAAGACCGCTTTGATTCCGGAGGCGAAACCGCTGAGCCCGAGGAGCAAAGGTTCTGTGTCGTGTGCGCCACACGGCAAAAGGTACTGGAGGCAAACCGCGTACGGAGCAACGTCCGGCGCTTCAAGCACGAGTCCTTCTTGGTTTGGCGCTGCGCCGGCTGTCGCAGCCTACATGCCTGGGATGATGTCGATCTTTCCCGCTACTACGCAGGTTACCCGATCTTCGGTGCTGCACTCGATTGGCGCTTGCGGGTGGTCTACGACAACATGCTCGCGCGCCTTCGGCGAGCCGGACTGCGGTCGGAGCACGCTCTGCTCGACTATGGCTGTGGTGCCGGCTTGCTGGTTCAGCACCTCAAGAACCGAGGCTATGCGCGGGCCAGCGGATACGATCGTTTTGCCCAAGGGATGGACCGCCGAGAGCTGTTAGAGGACCGCTACGACGCTGTCGTTTGCCAGGACGTGCTCGAACACGTCGAAGATCCCATCGACCTCCTTGCCACTATTGACCGTTTGGTCAAGAGCGGCGGATTCGTTGCACTGGGTACCCCGGACGCCGATGCCCTGGACCTAATGAACCATGGCCAGGACGTCCACGCACTTCACCAGCCCTACCACCGCCACATCTTGACGGCCGACATGCTCAGGGCGAAAGGCGAGGCGCTCGGGTGGACGGTGGAGCACCACTATTCAACGATGTTCAATAACACGCTGTTTCCGACCATGAATCCACGCTTCGTGCTGCACTACGTGAAATCCCACGACGACGTATTCGACCTGGTCGCCGAGCCGATCAAGCTAAGCGGTTGGAAGATCTGGTCGCCCGCGACCCCGTTCTTTGCCCTGTTCGGCTACTTCCTCGACCGCCATACGGACATCATGGTCATCTTCCGCAAGCCCTGACACCGACTACGCGCGCCCCAACAGGGAGTTCATTCGGAAAGATAGAACCTCGCGCAAGTACAGCAGGTAGCCATAGACATAGCTGCGCCGCCCGCGATCCTCCACGCCTTCGGCGAAGGTTGCCCGAAGGTCCGAGAAGACCTGCTCGTCCCTGGTGGCAAGGATCATCTCGCAGGAAGTGGGCACCCATAGGCAGCGAAAGCCGAGCTTCTTCGCTTCTTCAACCGCCTCTGGCACACCGACGATCCAGCTGTCGTGGAACACCACGATCGACTTCGCATCACAATAGGGCAACACGCCATGGAGGTCGCGCGTGACCTGGGGATGGCGATGAAGGCCATCGATGAAGACCAGTTCGTAGCTGGTCTGTTTGGCCACCCTCGCGATGTCGTCCGGCGAGGAGCCCTTGCAGTTCTCCAGGATCTCGGCCAGACCGAGCTCGTCGGTCAGGGCCTGGGCGACTCCCGCTATGCGCTCACCCTCCCCTTCCGATTGGTTGTCGAGCGTGGTCACCGACTGCCCGCCATGCTGATGCATGACGTCGGCGATATACGCGGATGAAAACCCAAAGGCGTTGCCGACAATGAAGCAATGTCGTGGCCGGAACCGCTCCACGAGCCTACCGAAGACGATGCACTCATCCTCGCCGATCGAGATCGGATACATGTGACCGCGTAGGCGGCGATGGGGCCCGCCCGGATTGAGCAGGCCCCGGTCCCACAACAAACTGGTGTCGGCGACGCGGTCGAGCGCAGCAACCACGCGACCCACGGTCTCGCTCACATCCCGCATCGCCGGTACTGCGTCCCTAGTCTAGCTTGGGCGCACTGTCGTAGTCCCAGGCACGCACCTCCGGACACGTGATGTCATCCGGCACGCGCACCATGATGAGTTCCGAGCCCGTGATCGTCTGCGGGTTCTCCTCGTCCACCAAGTTGAGAATGCTCTGCCCGTTGCTCACCTGCGTGCAACGACCGCCACCGACGATCTGGCAGTCCATGACCCTGGCGTTGCCCTCGTACTGGGAACCCCTGGTCCTGCCTTCGAGCGAGCCGCGCACCGTGTTGCAGTCTACGATGTCGCCGCGGACCGCGTACAGAACGCGCGTGGCGCCGTGGAACGCGCTGTACGAACCCAGGCCCGGCGCGGAGGGATAGTGGATCTCCCAGCCGCCGCCGTTCGAGCCGCGGGGACACTGATCGGATGTCCCACCATCGCGCCACCTGACGGGGAAGCCGGGGATACCATCCCCGTCCGTATCGATGTAGTCGAACCGGTCGCTGTCCCGGTCCCGGGGCCACGAACCGAGCGGATCTCTGAGCCTGGCGCCCACAATCGTCGCCACCGGCGGCGTATAGAACTCGTCGCCTCTGCGCGCTTCCGGCATCGGCACCGGATCCCGCACATCGGGGGGGATCTTGCCTTCGTCCCATATTTCGTGGCCCTCGAAGGCGCTCCAGGCCTGGTTGCCACCGAGCAACCCCAGGGTCATGCAGGCGTCCAGGGTGTCGCCGCCGCAGCCCACATCGGTCACCGTCAGGTTGCCCTCGTCGTCATACTCATGCTTGCGCAAGGAGTAGGAGAACCAGGTGATGCCGTTGGCCGCCTGGAGAGGATACATCGCCTCCCACGACTCGGTGGTCTCCACGCGCATCGCGAACGTGCCGCCCAGGTCGCACACGCACTGACCGTTGATTTCCCTCGGGTAGTCGGTCCCTTCGCACGGGGTGCATCCATCACCGCCCCGCTTGCCATCGCCGACTGAACCGTTCGGGCAAGTACACACCGCGTCGTTGTCGGCCGCGGATTCGTCTTTGCAGGTCGCTCCCTGGACGCAGGGATTGTCGACCGCGCATTCGTCGTTGTTCGGTGCGCACACGCCACCCTCAACAACGTATTCCGGTGCGTCGCACTCGCATTCGATCGGCTCACCCGGCGTACAGCTGAGGGCACCCGTCCCGCACGCGTTTCCGGTCGGCTTGCACTCGCCATCGTCTGTGCATGTACCCCCGGTCGCGCAGGCGTTCGGCGCATCGCAAGTTCCCTCTTTGGGCTCGTGCTTGCAGACCGCCTCCCCGTCCTTCGAAGTGCAGCTGTCCTGCGTGCACTGCTCGCCATCGTCGCACTTCTCCGGGAGCCCTTCGCCGACACACACACCGGCGCCGTCGCACTGGGAGCTGGTCGTGCAAGGATCGCCGTCGTCACACTCGAGCCCTTCCTCAAGCGGCACCTCGATGCAGCCAACCTCGGGCTCGCAGGAGGGCACGGCACAGGGATTGCCGGTGTCGCACACCTCTTCCACATCGAACGGCGCGCTCTGGCACTCGCCCTCCGCGTCGCACACATCGGCGGTGCAGTTGTCCTCGTCCCGGCACTCGAACCCCTCGGGCGCCTGCGGGTACACGCAGGTCGAACCATCTTCGCAGGTCGCGCCCTCGGTCGTCTGACAGTTCTCCGGCGAGAGACACGCCTGGGCACAACACACGCCGCCCACGCATGCCTCGCTCTTGCAATCGAAGTTGCCTTCGCAGGCGGTCCCGTCGTCGGCCACACACACGCCCTCGTCCTTTTCGGACTCGCCGTAGCCCTCGGCACAGGTGCAGGTCTTGCCATCGCCCTCATAGGCGGGCGAGCGGCACTCGCACTCGAAACCGCCATCCGTGTTGGTGCACCGGGCGCGGGTGGCACAATCGTTCAGCTCGGCATCGGCACACTCGTCGATGTCTTCGCAATCGGTACCGTCTCCGTCGACATCCTCGTAGCCGCTTGGGCAGACGCAGACCGGCTCGCCATCGTCATCTTCGCAAGTAGCGACCTCGGCGCAGCGGATCTCTCCGCATTCCTCGCCGGCAGGCTCGTCTAGCCCGTCGCCGTCGCCGTCACCATCGCCGTCACCATCGCCGTCGCCGTCACCATCGCCGTCGCCGTCGCCGTCACCGTCGCCGTCACCATCGCCGTCGCCGTCACCATCACCGTCACCCCCCGCATCCCCAGGGCCGGTGCCTGTGATGGGGTTGCCGGCATCGCCGGTCGCGATCGCAGCGTCCTCGTCATCACCGCAGGCAACCAGAACACCCACGAGGGCGAGGGCGATCCAAAGTAAATTCATTCGCATTCCAGACACTCCACGTAGACCGCCATGACCATACACCCCGGCCGTTGGTGGTACTGGCTTATGCTCAAGGACGCAACCATGACAGCCAGCGTTCAAGGCCCAATATCTCTCAAAAAACGCCGGCTACCCCCCATGCAAGTTCGTGCCGCCATGGGAGAAAGCTTCCCCCTCGCGCAAGGCATCGGCCCTCCGATTTGCGCACCGGCGAAAGCTTTCGGCGCCTGATTATGGCCGCGTCTGCCCCCCCTCTTTGAAGGTCCAATAGGATAGGTACAGCGCCGTCAGTATCGGTACACGACGCCAACGCTGAATACGTCGAATGAAGCCGTATACCGGCCCGCATTGACGACCCGCGCACGTCGGTCGGCCAGGGAAGCGGCAGCGACCTGCTGAAAGCGAGCCACGGCATCGGCGTCGTCCGGGTCTGGAGCCCGGGGATCCTCGACCGGGCCCTCGGTCAGTTCCCCGTCGCGGTAGATGCGCTTATCGAAGCCACTGGTGGGATCAGCGCTCCCTTCGCTACGTGGCGCGTGGGGCGGAGGCGCAACCTCCAGCTCCTCACCGAAGATGTGGCTGTAGGAAGCGAGCAGGTCGAAGCTGCCCAGGCGAACCACCGCTCCCATCCCCACGCCGAGGCGCCGAAATGCGAAGCTTTCGATGCTTGCATAGGCCGGCTCGATCCCTCGGCTTTCGTAGAAGACGCCCGCGCTGAAGCCCAGCAGGTCGGGGATCGGGTTGAAGCTCCCACCCAGCCGCAACGCGATCGAGTTCTTCAGGTGGCGCTCCGACACAAAATCCTGCAGTTCCTCCTTCGACACTTTGATCATGTCGCTCGGCGTCCCGTCTGCGACCCGGAACTGCAGGTTGATGTCGTCGCCCACCGAAACTCGGTTCCGGTCGGAGCGCTCGGTCAGATTCAGGGTGACGTCGACCTCGATGTCGAACAGCTCGGTCGCGAGCGGATCACCACCCTCGCGCCCCACCTGCTCCGCCCCTGGTCGCAAGTAAGCGTAGCGCGCGGCCGCCGTGACAGCCCACGGGGTCCCCACGGTAATGTTCTGAAGACGGACGGGCGGGTTCTTGTGCGGCGCCTCGTTATCCCCCTCGGCGCCTTGATGATAGTAGTTCGTCGTCATCGTGAGCTCTCCAGGACCGGAGAAGTCGTCCACGATACGCGCGGAGGCCATCAGGCTCAGCCCTGGCAGGGGCTCCGAGTGCAACGACGCGGTAATCCCAGGAATGAAGTAGTCCTCCGCGGTCACCTTGCTGAGAATGTCGTCGCTCGGCTGTGTGCCCGCGTACAGGGTGCTCACGGCGTAGACGTTGGCCTTGGCCATGCCGATATGCAGGGTCAGGCCCGCGGACAGGGCGTCCATAAAGCGATAGGCAACCGAAACGGTCGGGTTGAGGCCGAAGATGACCTCTTGGTGGAGCATCTGGTAGCGTGTCGGCGTCGGTCGAGGGCCCTCGTCGGTGGCGAGCGTGCCGTCCTTGGGACCGTACTGCAGCCCAGCCACGAGCGTCGGTGCCACCATCCCGAGCCCCAGGGAGAGGCTTTCGGTCAGATGGAAGGTCCAGGCGATCTGGGGAATGGGAAGCAGCGGAACATCGTTACAGACTTGGTCCAGCAGGCGTTCCGGGTAGCCGTTGCCGTCCTGATCGGTCGGGTCCCCAAACTCCGAGGTGGGCTCGCTGATGGGGCTCACGTACACCCCCCAGCCGTAATACCCGTAGGGCTGGACGCACATATAGTCGCGCGGGAGGTCCAGGTTCAACATCACCTGGTCACCCGAAAGCCGCGGCAGGCCGGCGGGATTGTGGACCATGGCCATCGGGTCGGTGGGCCGAGCCGCCACCGCGCCCGCGCGACCGGCCGCGCGCGTGCCGCCCGGTAGCAGCTCCAGGCCATTGCCGAAGGCTGCACCCGGCACCCACAGGACAGCGCCCACGGCCATGGCACAAACCGTGCCCCACGAGACTCCGCGCCCGCCGGCGCGGGCACCGCGACCGTCCGTCCGGCCGCGGGATAAGCAACACATCCTGGCTAGCTCCATCGTGCTCAATCGCGTTCGATCGCCGGCAGACGCGTACGCACCGCTTCGCAGTCGACGTCGTCCTCGCTGAGGCCTCCGAGCTTCACCGCCTCGAACGTACCGGTCGTGTACTGCGTCTGGTCCTGCTCGTCGAGTCCCAGCACCTGCTCATCGGTGCAGAGCCGGAGCCCCCGATCGGGCAAGCTGCGCCAGGTGTTGGCATCGCAGGAAATAGGCTCGCCCCAGTGGCGCTCGTCCGCCTGGATGCATCCCTGAACACGCGCCTGGGTTGCCTCATTGATCAGCTCTCCGACCATGCGACTGCAGGCATCGAGTTCGACCTCCTGGTGGGCAATGATGCGCGTTCCGACGCTGACACAGACCGCCCGCGCAGTGACCTGAATGACCGGCGCGCCACCCTCCTGGATCTCCTCTTGCTCCACGGGGGTGTAGCAAACGTTCTCCTTGGGGTCTTCCGCCGTCTCCTCCCATTCGCAGGCTGGCTCTGCGCTCCAAAAGGTAATCCCGGGCTGGCCGTCCATGTCCGTGTCGACCCAGTCGTCATCATCCACATCGTCGGTGGTCGCCGGCCACCGGTCCTCGAGCGGGTCGTCCAGCTTGATCCCTAGGACCGCCGCCTCGGTCGGCGTCGCGAATGTACTGTCGGGAACCGCCTTGTCCGCGGGTAGCTCGATGTCAGCGCCGTCCTGCAGGTCGATCTTGTCGAACGTCTCGAACGGCACCCCCGCCGAGTAGGTCTCGCCATAGAGGGGGCTTTCGACCTTGGGAAACGTGTCCGCACCGCAGCCCTTCTTCTGCACCTTGATCACGGAGCCATCATAGTCCCACCGGAACAGCTCCCACAGGCTGGTCTTCGTGACGCTCTCCGCAATAAACACTTCGCCGCCCAGCTCCTGGGCTGGCACGGTGAAGGTGATGTCCTGGCGCACCGCCCAGTAGCCCGACAGATCACAGCGGCAGGCTTCGGTCTCTTCGTCGACAATCTGACCGGCTGGGCATTCACTGACCTCGCAGTCTTCCTCCTCCGGGTCGCATTCGGCGACCGCCGTGCAGACGAGGCCGTCGCCCTCAAATCCTTCATCGCACATGCACTCGTAGTCACCCTCGGTGTTGGTGCAGCTAGCGTTCTCGTCGCATGCATCCATGCCCTCATCACACTCGTTTATGTCGACGCAGTCGCCGTCTTCGAGCGTGAAGCCACGTTCACACACGCACTCTGGTTCGTCGGTCATGCGACAGGTTGCGTTGTCGCCGCAGTCCAGGTCGTCGCAGCTTTCGGGTTCTTCGGACGCGTCCCCGTCGCCGTCCCCGTCCCCATCGCCATTCTCGGCCGGATCGCGACCGCTGTCCGGCTCATCTTTGCACGCGAACACTGTCAGCAGCGCGAAGACGAGCGAAAACCAGACGCTGTTGTTGATCGACTTCCCAAGACTCATCACGGCTGCTCCTTGCTTGAACACGTGAGGTGCAAAGCCTTCGGGCTTTACGGGCGCGCGCTCAACGTGGGCACACTTTGCGTCGGAACCGAAGACTTCTCAAGACCAGATGCAGTTGGCGGCAATTTATGTGATAGGTTCCGCTCCCCTCGAAGCCCGATATGCGAAGTTATCTGTCCAGGGTCACGCTGTTCGCTCTCTCTACCGTGTGGATAGCCACCTCCGGCGCACAAGGCCAGGACCCACCCGGCCCCCGGGCGCCCCAACAAGCACCGGAGCCAACCCCGGGTGAGACACCCGGTGAGACACCCGGTGAGACACCTGGCGCGCCACCCGCTCAGGTCCCTCAAGGCCCACGGGGTGTGCAAACCGAAGCACCGGATGGACCGTCAGCCGACCCCTCCGCGGACCCCGACGCCGTGCCCAAAGCACCTGTCTTGAAGCCGCCTTCGCTGTCGAAGTTCGTCGAGGCGGAGTACCCGCCTGCGGCGGCCGAACAAGGCCTGACAGCTCAGGTCACGGTGGAGTTGCTGATCGCGCCGGATGGAACGGTACAGGAGGCCAAGGTCGTTCAGCCCGCGGGGCATGGTTTCGATGAGGCTGCGCTGGCCGCCGCGCGCCAACTGCTGTTCAACCCGGCAACCCAGGACGGGGCGCCGATACCCGCACGCATCCACTTCCCGTACGTGTTCGAGATGGTGCAGGCGGAAGAGGAGGTCCCCGCCGAGGCGCTACCAGCACGCTTCGAGGGGCGGGTAATGTCCGCCGACGGTGACACTCCGATCATCGGCGCGCAGATAAAGATAGCCGCAATCGAGGGAGACCTCAGCGGCCAGACAACCACCGAAGGAGATGGCCACTTCTACTTCATGGAGGTCCCGCCGGGCGTCTACGCGGTGACGATCGAAGCAGCCGACTACGAACAAACCAGCGCCCAGGAAACGTTGGTTGCCGGCGAGGCGCTGGAGGCCATCTATAGGCTGGAGGAAGACGATGAGGAGGACGAGGTTGGCTTCGGCGCGGTCGCACGCATCCCCCCCCCTCCTCGCGAAGTGACCCGTCGCAGCATTGGCGCCACGCAGCTGACCCGCATCCCAGGTACGCGCGGCGATGCACTGCGGGCAGTCGAGCTGATGCCGGGCGTGGCGCGACCTCCGCTTGGGGTGGGTGCACTGATCGTGCGCGGCTCGGCACCACAGGACTCGCTCACGATGATCGAGGGCCTACCGGTCCCGCTGATCTATCACTTCGGCGGCCTGACCAGCATCATCAACTCGCGCCTGCTAGATCGCATCGACTTCTACCCCGGCAACTTCTCCACTCGCTACGGCCGACGTCGCGGCGGCATCCTGGAGGTTGCCATGCGCGACCCGAAGAAGGAGGAAGCCGCCGCGATCCTGGACGCCAACCTGATCGATGCATCCTTCATCGTGGAGACACCGATCACCGATGGGTGGCAAGTGGCGCTCGCCGCACGTCGCAGCCACATCGACGCACTGCTTGAGGGAACGCTGCCAGACACGGTGAGCGCCCTCGCGCTACCCGTCTACTACGACTACCAGTTCCTGACGACCTTCCAGCCATCCGAGAACGACCGCCTGCGACTGATGGTCTTCGGCACCAACGACAAGATGGAACTGCTGTTCACCGACGCGGATGACGCGCTGACGGCAGGCAACTTCGACTTCGACACGGCTTTCAATCGGGCCCAGCTGTCGTGGCATCACAAGAGTTCGGATCGAATCGTCCACGACCTGGACGTGTCGGCCGGAAACGTCGACTTCACGTTTGGGGCCGGGGACATTCGCTTTCAGCTGGAAGGCCTTGAGATCTATGGCCGCGGGGAAACCCAGATGCGCCTGACCGAGCGTGTCAGGCTGATCGCCGGCCTGGACATCTACACCATTCCCGGCAACCTCACCTACAACGGGCCCGCGCTGGAGCAGTCGACCAACAACCCCAACAACATGCCGGGATCACCGCCACCGTCGAATCGCGACATCATCTCGACGGACTCGGAGTTTACGGTCTTTCAGCCGGCCATCTACCTGGAGTCCGAACTTGACCTGCGACCCGTGCGCGTGGTGCTGGGCAATCGCATCGACTACGACAATGCGACCGACACATTCGCGTCCGACCCGCGGGCCATCGCCCACGTCACCGTCAGCGAAGCGCTCAAGTTCAAGGGCGGCATCGGCATGTTCAGCCAGCCCCCGAGCTTCCCCGAATCCAACAAGGACCTGGGCAACCCGGAGCTGGAGCAGACGCGCACCGTGCACGTGAGTGTCGGCACGGACTACCAGATCGGCGACAACATCTTCATCGGCGTCGATGGCTTCTACAAGTTCCTCAGCAACGTAGTTGTGGGAACGGAGTTTGGTGGACCGCCCTTCTTCACCAACAACGGCACTGGCCGCATCTTTGGCGGCGAGCTATCGGCTCGCGTCGAGCCAACCGGGCGCTTCTTCGGCTACCTCTCGTACACCCTTTCGCGCAGTGAGCGAAGCGTGCGCGGTGGGCCCTATCAGGTCTTCGACTTCGACCAGCCCCACATCCTGACGGTCAGCGGAACCTACAAACTCGGATGGGGCTGGGAAGCGGGTGCGACGTTCCGGCTCGTATCGGGCAACCCCGAGACCCCGGTCATCGGCTCCACGTTCGACACGGGAACCGGTCAGTTCTCGCCCATCTACGGCGAGATCAACTCCCTGCGGGATCCCGCATTCTCGAGTCTCGACGTGCGGGTGCAACGGTACTGGGACTTCGAAGACTGGAAGCTGGCAGCCTACCTCGACATTCAGAACGTCCTCAACAATGTGAATCCCCAGGGGCTCGTCTACAACTACGACTTCTCGGACTCCGAACCGATTCGAGGTCTGCCGATCCTCCCGAGCCTGGGTATTCGAGGTGAGCTATGATGTCTGGTGTGAAGTGGCCTCGACTCGTCTGGCTGTGTGTATTGTGGCTTGCCTGCGCCGGTTGCGAGGATGACTTCGCAAGTGTGACGAGCATCACCGACATGCGTATCCTGGGCGCGCGCATCGAGACCGTCGAAGACCCTGAGCGCTCCACGCCGCGACCGGGCGAAACCGCCGAGGTGCAACTGGCATTGGCCCGCCCGCGCACCCGCTCCAAGCGCGAGCTGCGCGCGATGTTCATCCACTGCACCTACCCGGAGCGCTTCACGGGCATTCCCATCTGCCAGGAGTTGCTCGATGCCCTGGCCGAGGATGTGGACCTGTCGCTGGGAAGATCCGTGGGGGAAGGCGAGCTCATCATTCGGTGCGAGGAGGACCGGATGCAGTCTCAGGCCGGTGTCGGACTCACCTGCTTGAGCGACGACCTGACGCTCACTGTCCCCGTGGCTGCAGACTTTACGGGTCGTGCGATGCTCTACCGAGGCGTGGTCTGCGAGGGGGGAACGCCCTTCTTCGATCCGTTCAAGAGGGAGCTCTTCGGGTGCGACGGGGGTCGCAAGACCGTCCTGACCCACGGTTCGATTCCCGTATCTGTGGGTGAGGAGGAAGACAACCGAAACCCGATGGTCGGAGACGTGGGAGTGACGGTCAATGGCCGGGACTGGCCAGCCCTGGAACCGGAAGCCGAAGGCGAGCTTGACGACATCGCCACCGACTGCATGGGGCTGGCCGAAGAGCTGGGGCTCAAGGACCTGGATCCGTTCGAACACCGCATCGGGCTGGAGGTCGCCGACGACGCCCGTGAACAGACTGTCGAGGGGCCCGAGACCTTTGAGCTATCGATCTACGCAACCGCCGGCGAGCTGGAGCCGCGCTTCACCCTGTTCGACGAGGACGCGCAGGTCGAGGAAGGCATCCTGGCGGGCGACGTTCGTTGGTTGAACGAAGGCGTGGACGTCCTGAACGAGGCGGGCGAAGTCGTGGACTTCTATATTACCGTCCGCGATCAACGAGGCGGCTTCGCCCTGGTGCGCCGCTCCGCCTGCATCCGGGCTGGCAAGGTCAGGACGGGCAGCGCGATCTAGCTAGCGTCCATCCAGGAAAGGGCACGCGCCCTTCCCCCGGCCCGGCCGCGGGTCGCGCCGCTTCGCTCTGCTCCGGGCGCAGACTGCGACCTCGAAAAGGCTACCTTCTGGATGGACATAGCTAGCGTCAGGGCGCGTAGCGAATACCAACATAGACCTGGTCGATGTTGTCGTAGAGCCCCCCGAGCGCCATCGCTTGGCTCGCGAGTGCCGGTGGCGTAGGCCCCTCCATCACGTGCGCCCCGAGCTCCAGCTCCACACCTTCGTCCACGGCATAGGCGACCCGCGGCTGCACGTAGAGCGTTGGGCCATTGAGGGCCGACACGGCGACCTGCAGCTCAAAGGGAGACAGGGAAAGGGCGATATAGGCGATCCCACCGAATAGGTAGCGTTGCTCGTAGAACGCGAACCAGCGGGGCGAAGCCGGCGGCTTCGGGAGCTCCATCGCCATCGCGCCAAAGCCCTCGACAGCCAGCACCAACGAGCTTAAGAGCCATTCGGCGCGGAGCCCGAGCTGGACCACGTCGACCTGCTCGCTCTGGGGGTAGGCCGATAGGGGAAGTGGAGGGTCGGTTCGGGGATCGACCGCCACCATCCCCGTCATCGGGTCGAACACCGCGGGCACGACGGCCTGCAACGCCCGGTCGAACGTATACGACAGTTCGATCCCGGTTTGGATGGGTCCAATGGGCGCGGCCGCGTCCAGCGCGACCACAAACAGGCGCGTATAGTCGAACAAGTCCGGGGCCGACGCGCGGAGGTACGTCCAGATGGGCAGGTCCTGCCGCGGCACGCCCGAAACCCCCAACAGGGGGACTGGCAGGCGCTCAAGGGCTGTCACTCCGGTCAGCGAAATCTGGCCAGCGGATCCACGCAGGGTGACCCGCAGCGCACCCTGGGGCGTGGTCAGGTCAGGGTCGGGCATGAACGCGGACAAGGAACCCTGCGCGAGGCGCGCGCGCGCCGTGCGCGATGGCAGGCGCGCAAGCTCGATATCCCCCGCGACATCGGGCGGGGGGAGATGCGGATCGATCAGACGATAGTCACTCTCGATCCAGTGCGCCGGGTTGGGCATGAAAAACGGCAGGTACACGGCGCGCAACGACAGCGCAGTCGTAAGATCCCAGTCGAACCGAACGCCGAGTTGGGCGATCTCGTTGGCTTCTGGCAACACGGTGGGTCCGGGCCGCATGTCAAATACGGACAGAACGTTGGTCGCCGAGAGCACATCAAACAGGCCGAGTTGATGCATCTGGTAGCCGACGCGCAAATGGACCCCGGGCTCGGGGGAGGTGTCCACGTACCCGGCCACGGGCATGGCGTCGAACTCGTGGCGAAACGCAGAATCCCCCGCGACCGCCTTTCGAAGAGCGTGGGTGGCGTGCCGCAAACGCAGACCCAACGCGTAGGTGGTCGCTTCGCTCGGCCGCAGGATGGCCTCGAGCTGCGCAAGCTGTCGCACCTCCCAGACCTCCTCGCGCGGGCCGTCCCATACCATGTCGACGCCCAGGCGAGAGCGAAACAGGCCCCGCAGCTCGAAATCGCCCGAGTCGGACTCCCCGTAGGCGCTGTAGCCCGAACTCGAAAGCTCTGGATCCTCGATCTGTTCACCCGAGCCGGCGAGCTCCGGGTCATCGATGCGACCCTCATCTACATCCGCCAGCTCCGGATCATCGATCACCTCGACCGTCTGTGCTCCTCGCACCTCGGCGTCCACCTCAGGGTCAAACAGCCGCCCTTCGACTACCTCGCCCCCGGTCCTGTCTGGCGCCTGAGCCGCCGCAATCCCGGACAGGGCGAGCCACATTCCGCCGCAATACAGCCCGCGTGCCCACATCGTTCGCCTTGATACCGCGGGAGAAATCCTGTGCCAAGGCCGGCGTCCTGGGCGCGAATCGGCCAACATGCCTGCCGAGTGTAGCCACAGGCCCAATTGACTGAATAGTATCGGCGCCGTGTCGGTCGTAGTATCTGGCCGACCCCCGGCGTTTCAACGTGGGCGCGCTGGCGGCAGGCCGCCGCGGGCCCGCTTCTGGCAACCGTTGCCCAATCGCGCAAGCCGCTTCACAGGCAGCTTCACCGACAGACCTCACACCATGATGACAGATCGCACGATGACTACGAAGGACGACCTACCCTACCCCGGGAGTGAGCGCGCCCCACGGGCGGGCCGCAGAGGCACGCTGGTCGTGACGCTCCTGGGACTCGCGCTGGGTCTGGCCCCCGGCCTACGATCCCTGGCCCGGGCTGACGACCTCAGCGCGGACGAGATCGCGAAACGCATGATCCGCGGCGACGCCTTCACCTGGGAAAGCGTCGAAGCCACGGTGCGCATGGTGCTGACCTCGAAGACGGGCAAGCGCAAGGAGCGCGCGATGGTGATCGTGGGACGCAGCAAGGACGGCCTGATGCAAACGCGCCTGCGCTTCAAGTCGCCGTCGGACGTCGCCGGCACGGCCTTGCTGATGCTGGAGCGCAAAAACGAACCCGCAGAACAGTACATCTACCTGTCGGGTCTGAGGCGCACTCGCCGTATCGTCGGACGCGAGCGGGACGGGAGCTTCATGGGAAGCGACTTCACCTACGCAGACATGCAGCCACCAGCCAAGCACCACGCCACGAACAAGCGCCTCGGGGATGACAAGGTCGGCAGCACCCCGACCTATGTGATCGAGACGATCATGTCCAAGGACGCCCCCAACAAGTATTCCAAGACAGTCACCTGGGTACGCAAGACAGACTTCGTGGCCATGCGCACGCGCTTCTACGACCGGAAGGGCAAGCTGCACAAGACGCTGTACACGCGCCGCGTGAAGGTGATTGACGGCACCACCGTGGTGGTGGAGGCACGCATGGAGAACGCCAAGACCGGCCACGTCACGGAGCTGTTCGTAGATAAGGTCGTCAAGAAGGACAAGATGTCGGACCTAATGTTCACCCCCAATTCACTTGAACACGACTGACGCTCCCCGATGATTCGCCTCGAAGGCGTCAGCCGGACCTATGGCCAGGGCCCGGGCGCGGTGCACGCCCTGCGAGACGTCTCGTTGACGATTGAAACGGGTACCTTCGTCACCATCGTAGGGGCGAGCGGCTCTGGTAAGAGTACGCTTCTGAACGTGCTGGGACTGCTCGACACGCCCAGTCGAGGGACCCTGTTCATGGATGGCGTGGACGTGGCCACACTCGACGACGACGGTCGCACCCAGCTGCGGCGCGACAAGATCGGCTTCATATTTCAGTTCTTCAACCTGCTACCCACCATGACGGCGCTGGAAAACGTCGCCCTGCCCGGCAAATTGGCGGGGCAGAAGCGCGCCTGGAGTCACGTGCGGGCCGAGGCACTGCTCGAGCATATGGGTCTGGGCGACCGCAAAGGGCACCGTCCGAGCCAACTGTCCGGGGGCGAAATGCAAAGGGTGGCGATCGCCCGCGCACTGATGCTCGACCCACCGCTCCTGCTCGCGGACGAGCCGACCGGAAACCTTGACTCGGACACCGGAGCCGCGATCTTGAAGCTGCTGCGGGGCGCCAAGGCCAACCACCAAACAGTCGTGATGGTCACCCACGATCCCAAGGTGGCCGGGCAGGGGGAGCGCATGCTGACGGTCGCCGATGGCCGTATCGTCTCGGACGAAGCCATCGCGAACCGTTGATGTCGCATCCCCCAGGGATGTCATCACCTGGTGGTGTTGACAGGACCGGCTCCTGCTGGAAGCTTGCGACTAATGGAACGGCGTTTTACTCAGTAGAACCCGACAGGTAACATCCCGATGATGGGACAGGCGGGCGCACGCTGACGCGTCTGCAGGAGGGTTGGGCCATGAAAGACTACCGTCTACTCGTGATGCAAGCCGTCGTCGCGTTGAGCGTGGGCGCATGCTCGGGCCGCACGAACCCGGATCTACCCGGCGACGCCACCGGCCCGGGCCCGGAAGAAACCGCCAGCCCAATGAACGAAACCGGCAATCGTCAGGGGGCTGCTACGGGAGCCGCCGGTATGGGAGCCGACGGTGCCGGGGCAGAACGCACGACAGCCGCACCCACCGCACCGATTGGCGACCCCTCCGAATCTGACACGCAGACGAGTGGGACGGCCAACGGCGCCATGGCGGACCAGTCGACGAACACCCCGGCCGAAATGCCCCCGACGATGGCGGCACCAATGGTCGACGACCCCGGTGCCTCGGAGCCTGAGAATGCGCAAGCGGAAGACTCCGACGGCGAGCCCCAAGCTGATCAGGGTGCTTCTGATGCGTTGGGGCCGAAGAACGGAGACCCCAATGCGCCCGTCGTCGAGCTACCGGATGTCCCATGTCGCCAGGCATCGGAGCTCTCCGGAACGCGTGGCGGAAGTAGCCTCAACGCAACGATCGACGGCCGTGAGCTCGCGATCGACTATCCCTGCGGGAAACACGAGGGCGCCCACATGACCGTGATCGTGAATCTCCACGGCACCCTGATCGGCGGCGCCCCGTTCCTCTACCAGCGAAGCTACTTCTCCGCTTATCGATATGCGGACTCGCACAACCTGATCGTCATCCACCCGCAAAGCGCGTCCAGAACGAGTTTCGGCGCGCAGTGGGGGAACGACGACGACGGAACGGACCTGCCTCACCTGATCGCGGTCATGAATTGGGTGTACGAGAGCTTTTCGAAATTCAACCTTCGCAGTACGTGGATCGCCGGCCACTCGTGGGGGGCAGTCTACGCAGAAGGCGCCTATGGCCGGCCGGGGTTCGTGTGCAACGAGATGTTTCAGGACCAGTTCAAAGGTGTGGTGGGGCTTTCCTACATCGCGCCGCCGCCCTGCGCCGAACGCGTGTCGATGATTGGCACGCAAGGCGAGGAGGAGGACTTTGACCAGCTAGACCAGGGCCCCATTGCGCAGATGCATGGATGCGATCCCGAGATGAAGGGGCCGGAACGCGTTGGCAACAATGAACGCTACTACTGGGACGGCTGCGACCCAGGCTGGGTGCACGAGGACTGGAACATGCTCGGAAAAGGACATATCGATGCGATGGACGCGGAGGTGGTCCAGCACATCATCGAGAAGATCAAGAGCACCGAGATCTAGCTAGTTCGCGCCCGAAAAAATGGAAGTGCGCGAGGTTAGACGGAAATAAAAGATCGGGGTGAACTGTTTTCCTAGGTGAATCTCCAAGAACACCGAGGAAAACAG
>JAPPOR010000553.1 GCA_028817905.1 Myxococcales bacterium | reverse complement strand
CGGCATACGCCCGTGCAGCCTGACGCGCCTGGTCATTGTCCTGTTCATGGGCAAGGGCATGGGCATGGGCCGACAAAGCAGCCGCTGGGGCGAGGAGAAGGGGCGCAGAAGCTGCTGTTTCTCGATGCGTTTAGCGGCGTCGCCGGTGATATGCTGGTGTCGGCGCTGGTCGATCTTGGGGTCCCCAGCAAGGTCATCGAGGACGGGCTATCGACGCTGGGCGTGACAGGCTACCGCCTGGAGTTCGGTCACGCGATGCGGCACAGCATCGCCGGGCGGACGCTCACGGTGCACATCGAAGGCAAACAACCCCAGCGGGACTACAGAAGCATCGTCGAGTTGCTGGAAGCGACCGACGGGCTGGGGGACGGGGCGAAGGCGCGTGCGCTTCGGACCTTTCGGGTGCTCGCCGAAGCCGAAGCCGAGGTTCACGGGGTGCCCATCGACGACGTGCACTTCCACGAAGTGGGCGCGGTCGACTCGATCGTCGATACGGTCGGCGCCTGCATCGCGCTCGACCACTTGGGAGCCGAAGTGCGCGCCTCTCCGCTCCCGCTCGCGCGCGGCTTCACACGCTCGCAGCACGGACGCATTCCGCTACCCGCCCCCGCCACGGCGCTATGTTTGCGGGGAGTGCCCACGACCCCTGCGGGGATCGACAAGGAGCTGGTCACCCCCACCGGAGCCGCGCTCGTCCGGGCCAACTGCAGCGTCTTCGAAGCCTGGCCCAACCTGGTCATCGAGCGCATCGGCTACGGCGCGGGAGGCCGAGACCTGGAAGACCGACCCAACCTGCTGCGCGCCGTGCTCGGTACCGAGGATGCCAAGGACATCAAGCACAGCAAGCCTGGTGGACGCGAGGCCTTTGCCATCCTGGAAGCCAACCTGGACGACATGAGCGGCGAGCTGGCCGGACACGCCCTGCAGGCGGCACTCGAACACGGCGCCCTCGACAGCTGGTACGTCCCGATCGGCATGAAGAAGGGAAGACCCGCGGTGATGCTATGTGCGCTCGTCCGGGAGGCGCAGATCGACGAGGTCGCGCGCAGCCTGCTCGCGGAGACGACGACCCTGGGAATACGAGTACGGCCCTGCGACCGCATCGAGCGCCCTCGACAGGTGGTCACCGTCGACACCGCGTTCGGGCCGGTCAAGGTCAAGGTGGCCGAAGGGGACGGTCTGCCCCGCAATGTGGCCCCCGAATACGAGAGCTGCAAACAAGCCGCCGCCACCTACGGGGCAAGCGTCAAGCAGGTGTTCAGCGCCGCGATTGCAGCCTTCGAGCAGACCGGCCCGCGACGTTGATAGCAAGCGGTCGTAAGCGCACGCGCCTACCAACGCCAACGGAAGCCGCGCCACTTTCGCCACCAGTGACCGCGGCGTGTGTCCGGATCACAACGCCTCGAGAAACGGGTCGCGATGGCTGTCCTGCTGCCGAGCTTCCAGGCTGCCAGATAGCGGAATTCGGTGCTGAACGCGGACTGCTGACGACCGGGGGCGAAGCGTGTAGGTTGGCCCTGATCCATCTCGCGCTTCCACAGGAACCGGTTGTGGCGGCCAGTCGGGACGATGACGGTCCCGCTGTCATTCCGGTAACCGAAATGGGCTCGGTACTGACGCCAACCTAGCCGTTCGACACATTCCAGGATCGGCTTCATCGGACACAGGTCACCCACACCATCACCATTGCTGTCCCGCTGGTCCGGGTTTGCGATATTGAGACAGTTGTCTTCGACGTTGGGAACGCCGTCGCCGTCCGAGTCGACCGCAAGGATCTGCGCTCGGGTGTCCTGTTCCCGCACGACCAGGGAAGCATCGACGAACGAGCCCGAAGCGGCGAAGTTGAACACCAACGCGGCCCAATCGTTGAAGTCTTGCAGAACCTGCCCCGCGCCGCCCCCGTTACAGCCCCTGAAGCCACCCGGTGTCACGGCATCGAAGTTGTTGATGTCCACGCTCGCTGTGGTGGTGATCGCGCCGTCCAAGTCCCAGTCGATCGGCGTGTCCGCCGGCTGATTGCGCTGCACACCCGCCATCGTGCCCATGGGAGGCGCGAAGGCGATGCGCGTGCCCATCGGTGCGCCAGGAACCCCCACGTTTTCATCTAGGGAGGCCTCGTTCAGCATGCCCAGCGTACCCCGTGAGTAGTCGAGCGGCCGCCCGGAGACAAAGCGGTTGTCGGTCTCGTAGGCGTAGTTCATTACGCTGATGTAGTTGGGTTTGCAGTTTTCCGCATTGCCCACACTGCCGCCGTGCCGCAGACCCAGATTGTGCCCGAGTTCGTGCATGAAGGTCCCCTCTTCCCGGAGCTGACGGCGGCCAGCATCGGCCTGTGCGAAATCGCCGAGGCTCATCAGCAGGTCATTGCCGGACAGCTCCGCGATCCCCCCTGCGTCCGGCGTGTCCTGCTGGTCGAACGCAAACAGCGCGTAGCGATAGGCGAAGGAGCGGGCTCGCCGGGCCTGCGCGAAGTTGGCGGCGTCGGCGCGTTCCGCGGCGGTTCCGAAGAACTGGCGCTTGATCTCGTTGTATTCGACCGAGCCTGGATCGGGCGGGTCTCCGAAGGCCACGGTTTGGGCAAAGGGCACAGCGTCGTCGACATCCAGGTGCAGGGTCACCCCGGTGCTCCCGTCCGGATTCATCACGGGCGAGTTGGCAAAGGCGGCGACCACGCTGTCGAGCCCTGCAGGTATCGGAGCCTGACCTGTCATGAAGTCGATCTCCACGTAGACGTCGGCGCGCATGGGGTCGGCATCAGGTAGCACCAGATCGACTACCCCATCGCCGTCGGCGTCTATGCCATCGGTTTCCCAACAGTCGAGCAGGGCGTCGCCGTCGGTGTCACCGGTAGCGGGCGCACCGCCGACGCAGGTCGGCGGCAGTGCTGCACAGGGGTTGGCGACCGGTACGCAAGCGCCAATCGGCACCCCGTTCGCACATTGGACCCCGCCGAGCGTGCCCACTGGACACATGGGATCGGTCACGGTGCATTCGGCGACCAGCGTCGCTGGCCGCTCTTGCACCGCCACGCTGAGCGCCCCGCGATCGTCGCCCCAACCGAAGCCCAGTTCGTTGCTTCCAGTCGGCGAGATGCCCGCAAAGCCATTGAGCGAGTCGTCGTAGGCAAACACGCGGCCGTTCGGCCCTGGATTGCGTCCGACCACGATTTCCAACTCGGGATCCGAGTCGAGGTCGCCGACGGCGATCGAGGTGACACCCCGGCCGTCTCCCCACTGCAACCCGAGCTGGCCAGCGCCGCTCGGGGAAATACCCACGAAGTTAGACAGCGCGTCGTCGTAGACGATGATGCGGGAGCCCGTGCCCGGGGTTCGACCCACCACGACTTCGTCAAGGCCGTCACCGTCCACATCCCCAGCAGCCACAGCGCTGGCTCCGCGACTGTCGCCCCAACCGAAGCCCAGCTGGGCGCTGCCTTGCGGGGAGATACCCACGAAGTTCGCGGTCGCGTCGTCGTAGA
>JAPPOR010000940.1 GCA_028817905.1 Myxococcales bacterium | reverse complement strand
CGCCCCTGAACGCGTACGGCCGCAGCAAGGCAGCGGGCGAAGAAGCCATCGAGGCGTCGGGGTGCAGCTACCTGATCCTCCGCACGAGTTGGGTGTACGCCAGCTGGGGCAGCAACTTCGTAGTGACCATGGCCCGCCTGAGCGACGAGCGCCGCCGTTTGACTGTTGTGGACGACCAGCGGGGGCGCCCTACCAGCGCTACGTATCTCGCTGAGCGCAGTCTGATGCTGATGGAGGCCGACGCGAACGGCATTCACCACGTCACCGATGGGGGAGAGTGCACATGGTGTGACTTCACGCAGGAGATCGTAAGCCAACTAGGGCGCACCTGCGCGGTCGAGCCGTGCACAAGCGACGCCTTCCCCCGCCCCGCCAAACGGCCCGCGTACAGCGTATTGGATCTGTCACGTACGGAGTCACTGATCGGGCCGGCGCGGCCGTGGCAAGAGAATCTCAAGAAGGTACTCGATCACCTGCCAGCGACAGTCGGCTCGGATCGCCATGCGTGAAGCCGTCGCACGTCTGAAAGAGGCCTCCCTGCAGTACCTCAGGCCGGCCATGCGAGACGTGGCCGCCGAGGTGCTGTGGCGCGCTGGGGCGACCGACCCGAGGCGGCGCAGCAGCGATCGGCTCTCGATCGTCACTTTCCACCGCGTGCTCACGAGGGACCAACTGGAGGACTACCCAATCCCGGAGATCGCTGTCACGCGCGACGAATTTGCGTGGTTTCTCGACTTCTTTCAGCAGCATTTCGAATGCGGCCCACTGCTGGCCATGCTCGAAGCCTTCCGCTCCCGGCGCAGCCAGGATCGACGGCCCCTGCTCGCGATCACGTTCGATGACGGCCAGCTGGACAACTACCAGAATGCCAGGCCGCTGCTAGAAGAGCGTGCGATGAGGGCGACCTTCTTCGCCACAGTCGTTGGCACCGAGACCGGCGCCGCCCTATGGCACGACGAGGCGGCATTCGCGATCCGTGCGCTCCTGCGGCAGGACCGGGGGCGCGCGCAAGAGCTGTTGTCTCAGCTCGGGCTCGGAAACGCTGAGGCGACGCTTGCGCCCAAGGCCGCGACCGAGCAGCTCAAGCACCGCGACAGCGCGGGCCGACGGGCATTCATCGACCTGGCCCAGGACGCCCTGGGCGCGGACGGACGCCCAGCGTGGGACGGCATGATGGATGCGGCCAAGCTGTCAGAGCTGGCCCAGGCGGGGCATGAGATCGGGTCGCACACGGAGACGCACGCGATTCTCGTGCACTGCGGCCAGCCCGAGCTCGAGCGGGAGGTCATCGGTTCACGCAAGCGTCTCGAGGCAGCGGTCGCGGCGCCGGTCGAGAGTTTCTGCTACCCCAACGGCGACCACAATCCACAGGTGATCCAAGCCGTACGCACCGCGGGCTACAAAGCTGCGGTGACGACCGAGTGGGGCCGCAACGGCCCCCACATGGACGTTCTTTCGCTGCGCAGGTGTGACGTGCAAGGCACAACGGCGCGAACGCGCGCTGGCCATCTATCGCCGGCGCGGCTGGGCCTGCGTCTGAGCGGACTTCAACCTGGACTCTAGCTCCATGCGCGTCGCCTACTTGACCAGTCAGTATCCTGCACCATCGCACACGTTTATCCTGCGCGAGGTCGAGGCTCTTCGAGAACAGGGTGTCGATGTGCAGACGTTTAGCGTACGACGGCCAGCGGCAGCCGAGGTCATGTCCCAAGCGGACAGGCAGGCCAGCGATTCCACCTGGTATGCACTGCCACCAGCTCCGCTGACCCTGCTGGGTTCCCAGCTGTGGGCGTTGTCGACGCGGCCGGCAGGCGCTTTGAAGACCCTCGTGCGAGCGCTGCGGCACCGACCCCCGGGGTTGCGCTCACTGGTATACGCCGGGTTCTACTGGGCCGAAGCGATCATGCTGGCCCGCGAACTCGACCGCCAGGAGATAGCCCACGTTCACAACCACTTCGCCAACCCGGCCGCGATCGTCGGATATCTGGCGACCAGCATGTTGGACCTCCCGTGGAGCCTGACCCTCCACGGGATCTCGGAATTCGACTACCCCGCGGGGCTGCTTCTGCCCGACAAGATCGGTGCAGCCAAGTTCATCGCCTGCGTATCTCACTTCGGTCGCGCCCAAGCGTTTCGTATGACCGATCCCCACCAATGGGACAAATTGATCATCGTCCGTTGCGGCCTGGACATGCGGGATCTGCCCGACCGGGTACCGGAAACGTCCCGCGCACGACCACGGGTAGTTTGCGTCGGACGGCTTTCACCGGAAAAGGGGCATATCGGCCTGCTGCGAGCGTTCTCACAGCAGCGACGAGCCGGCCTGGACGCTGAGCTGTGCCTGATCGGGGACGGCCCGGAGCAAGCGCGTATTGAGGCTGAGATTGACCGGCTGGGCCTACAGGATGATTGCGTGATGCTCGGTCGCCAACCCAATGATCGGGTCCTGCGCGAGGTGGCCAACAGCGACGTGCTGGTGATGGCGAGCTTCATGGAGGGGCTGCCCGTCGTACTGATGGAAGCGCTAGCGCTGGAGGTCCCCGTGATCGCACCCTGCGTGGCCGGTATCCCCGAGTTGGTCGACGACACCTGCGGCCTCCTGTTTGCCCCGGGCGACTGGGATCAACTGGCCAATGCCCTCGGCCAGATGCTGCAGGATCCACAACGCCGGCTTCGTATGGGCAAGGAGGGGCGCCAACGGATCGAGGCGGAGTTCGACGTGCGAAGGGCCGTCGAGCCGCTGCTTTCGCGCTTTGCGCGCGACCCTACATGAACACGACTTCGCCAGTGGGCAGCTGACCATAGGCGACGCGGCCGTCGGTGCGGGGTCGGTTGCCTAGCTGCCACTCGAAGAAAACCCGGTCACCGCGTTCCGATCGGTGTTCGACCACCAGACCCGGGGCACCACTGATGGGCGTCACACGGGCGCCCGGGCCGATGACCATGAACGGTGCGCTCTGACTGGAAGTCAGGCCGTGGGCGCGGTAGTGGCGCCGGATCGCGCCGGCCAGACGGTTGGCGCACTCACCCGCCGCATCGGCGACATCGTCGACGGATGCGGGATCGGTCCCCAACGTGCGACGAACGTGACGAAACAGGACCTTCTCGCTCGCACTAAACACCACACGGCCCCAAACGTCGCGGCCCGCCACTTCGACGACCGCCGCTATGCCATCGAGAATGCGGGCATCGCGCCGCACGAAGTGAGCCCCCTTCAAGGCCCCGAACGGGACCCACGTCCTGCCAAGTGCCTGGTCCATCACGTCCAGAATACGTGCGTCATAGGGATGCGCACGCAGCGCCGTCAAGGCGACATCCAGGAGCTCTTCCTGGGAGCCACGAACACGCCGGTCCTGCGCACGCATCGGTGGCACGCTGTCACGCGGCGCCTGCACGACCCAGCTCATCTCTGGGAACTTGAAGTAGAGGCTGCGACGCCCCTCGTCATCCTCAACGAGATCGGAGACACACAGGCAGAAGCGCGAGTCGAATTGCAGCCGCTCAAGCGCCTCCCGGTGGCTCCTGACGCGTGTGCACGAAAGGCCCTGACTCTCGAGACCGACCACGGCCGTCGCCAATGAACCCGGCCGCGACTCCACCACAAGCACCCGGGCCAGGGCGGGAATCCCGAGCCCCACAACCGGTGAAGAAGAAGGCGCCAGCATCATCCGGCCGTGTCGAGGCTGGGGGCGAACCGTTCGACCGCATTGACCAAACCGGAAGGCGAGAGCGGCTTCACCATCCACGCGTTGACACCGGCCGCACGGCCACGCTGCACGACTTCGTCACTTGACTCGGCGGTCACGACGATGACCGGCACTTGGGCATGTGAAGGCAGCCCACGCAGGAGTCGGACGAACTCGATGCCACCCATCACCGGCATGTTGATGTCGGCGACCACGACATCGAAGGCCTCGTTGCCGGCCCGTGAAAGCGCCTCGGCGCCATTCTTGGCTTCAATGACGTCATAGGCGTCTTCGAGCGCCTCTCGAAGCTCGCTCCGCGCCATCGAGGAGTCCTCCACCACGAGCACCCTGGGACGCCGGCAAACAGACAAACTGGCCATACCCCCCCTATATCGACGGGTTTTCGACAGTCCTAAAGGGGGGACATTGTGAAGTGGCCTCAGCGCGAGTCGTGGCCCGGAGGCGTCGATGTAGGAGTTGTAGGCGCGGAGAGGAACCGCCACAGCCCTGGGCGTGACGGCGATCCAACCCATGTGGGCCACTCCGCCGACCGTACGGGCAGGCTATATAGTGCGACAGCTGATGAAAATGGAATCGACGACTCCCGACCTGCGCCAGTACCGGGTCTCCGTGTGCATCCCTACTTGTCGGCGACCACAGCTCCTGCGTGCGACGCTTGCAAGCATTGCGACGCAGCGGTTCGAGCGCGACCAAGCGCCGCGCATCGAGGTTCTCGTCGCGGACAATGACGAGGCCGGCGCTGGCCTGGATGTCGTGAGCGAACTCAGTGCCGACTTCCCATGGCCGCTACGAGGGCTGCGCGAGCCAATACGAGGCATCTCATTCGCGCGGAACACGCTGGTCGCCGCGGCCAGCGAAAGCAGCTATGTGGCTTTTATCGACGACGACGAGACGGCAGACCCGCACTGGCTCCAAGAACTCCTGAAAGCAGCCGTGAGGTCCGGAGCACAAGCTACCCTGGGGCCGGTGAGTGCCCAGTTCGAGGCAACGCCCCCTGCTTGGTTGCGCCCCTTCTTCGATGATCTCGATCTGCCCGACGGGGCGCAGCTCCCAGAGGGTTCCTTTCGCACCAGCAACGTCCTGTTGGAGATGAACACTCTCGCAGCGATTCCCGGACCGTTTGATCCGGCGTTCGCCTTGACAGGCGGCTCGGACTACATGCTGGGACAGGAGCTGCGCGCACGCGGTGGGCGCTTTGTCTGGGCCCGGAACGCGGTCGTCAGCGAGACGGTGCCCGCCTCGCGCACCACATTGCGGTGGTACATGCAGCGCCGCTTTCGCACGGGCATGACCTTCGCGATGGCCCAGCGTCGCGTCCAGGGGCCGCTCCGCGGCGCCCTACGTGGAGCCTATCGCGGTGCCGGCTCACTCGCGGTCGGAAGCCTGGGACTCGTTCAGGGGGTCGTCGGCAGTCGCGCCCAACTAGCCGAAGCTGCGGGGCTCGTCGCCTACGGTGTCGGAAACCTCGCGGGCGCAACGGGGGAGCACTACGAGGAGTACCGCACCGTGCACGGGCGCTGAATACCCGCGAAGACGCGCTACCCGCGGAACCAAGCCACCGTGGCCTCCAGGCCCGTGGAGAGCGGCGTAGACGCGCCGAGCGGCGGCGGCTCGCCTGGATCCAGGACGGATCGCTCGACGTCCCCTTCGCGCTTCGGCCCGAAGCCGATCGCGGATGAGCTGCTCGTGAGACCCTTGAGAGTCTGGGCGAGCTGCATGGTCGTGGTGCCAGCACCACTGCAAACGTTGATCATGGGCTGGACCAGATCCCCACTCAGGGCAGCCATGTTGGCCCGAACCACATCAGCGATGTACACGTAGTCACGGATGCAGCCATCGTCCCCCTCTTGCTTCTTGGCGTTGACGCGAATCGGATCGCCAGCCAAGAGGCGCTGGCAAAAAATCGCCACCACGCCGGCTTCCCCGTGTGGGTCCTGACGCGGCCCGTAGACGTTGGCATAGCGAAGCACTGTCGAGCGCAACCCGGACTGGTGCGCATAGGCCGTCAGGTAACTCTCGACGGCGAACTTGGAACACGCATAGGGACTGATAGGTACGGGCGCCCGGGCAAGACTTGCCCTTTGTCCGTCGGGAACCTCGCCATAGATCGCGCCACCGGTGCTCGCGAACACCACGTGTCCAACCCCCTGACGTACCGCGGCGTTCAAGAGGTGGAGCGTGCCGACGATGTTGATCTCCGCATCACGTACCGGCTCACGGGTGCTGACCGCCACACTGGTCTGGGCCGCCTGGTGGCAAATGGCATCGGGCTTGAACTCGCCGACGACCCCTTCCACCGTGCCCTGGTCGCGAATGTCGCCCTTCACAAACGTGGCCTTGGCCGGAACGTTGCCCCGACGACCACTAGAAAGGTCGTCTAGGACCAGAACCTGGTGACCCGCCTCAAGACAAGCATCCGCGACGTGACTGCCAATGAAGCCGGCACCGCCGGTAATCAAGATCTGCATATGGACCAGGATAGCGGCCCCGGGCAGGCGAATCAATCTTTGCGATTTCAAGCACTTCGGGAAGGTGCAGTCGAGTGCGGGATGCCCGACCCGGACGCAGCCGACGCGCGTGGCTCCATGGTTGCCAACCACTTCGGAAGGCGCACGGATTCGTCTCCCGGGTGGAAGAACGCGGGAGGCAATGTGGGGTTGCTGCATGATCCGGGCTAGGGCGCGCGCCATGTGTCGAATCTTCGGTTTTCGTAGCGTTATCCCGAGTCAGGTCCACCGCTCCCTGTTGGCGGCCGAAAACGCCCTAGGCGTGCAGAGCAACGAACACCCCGATGGCTGGGGGGTCGCGTTCTACGTCGATGGGGCACCCCACCTCACGCGTAGCCCGACGACGGCACTCGGCGACCAGTTGTTCCATCGCTTGAGCGGAGTGGCCTCGAGCCAGACTGTGCTCGCGCACGTACGCAAGGCGACCCAGGGCGAACTCAACGTGCTCAACTGCCATCCGTTCCAGCATGGTCGTTGGGTCTTCGCCCACAACGGGGACATCCCACGGTTTGTGCACCACCGCCAGAAGTTGATGGCGGAGATCTCGCCATCCCTTCGAAGATTCGTTCTTGGGGACACGGACAGCGAGGTGATCTTCTTCATCATTCTCACCCAACTGTCACAGCAGGTGGCGAGCCACGCAGGTCATTCGGCTCACGAAGCGATGGCCGCGGTACGCAAGGCGACTTCGCGCATCCGCGCCATCTGCGATGCCGACGCAGAAGATGGCAAGATGTGCCTGCTCACCCTAGTGATGACGGACGGCCATACCCTGGTCGCGCTTCAGGGCGGCAAGGAGCTGTATCGATCGACGTACAAGACGCGCTGCTCCGACAGGAATCTATGCCCCAGCCTGGCCCCTGAATGTGAAGCTCCCTCCGGAACGGGATTTGTGAACCACTTCATCGTTTCGAGCGAACCCCTTCAGGGCGAAAACGTCTGGGAGCCCTTTGCCGAGGACGAACTCCTGGCGGTCGACCCCCACATGCGCATGCTCGGCACCCGCGCACCCCAGCAAAGCACCGGCCCCAAGAAACTGCCCGTAGTTCCGGACGGCTAGCTAGTTAAAGCAAAACCGGTGCCTAGTCGGCACCGGCTTCAGTCGTATCCGTACCGTCGTGACCGAGTATTTGAGAGCAAGAATCTCCATCCACTAGGTGGGGTTTCATATCGCCGACTTAAGGCTTCCCGGTGAAGATTGCCGGGCCGGCACACCGCCAACGAGTTTCTTCCCCTTAGCAAACGGAAATACGGAGATTCTTTTACTCCAAAGCTTCCTCGTATCGGACAGAGGGAATACCTGTCTAAGTTAGTGTTCCGGCGCGAGCCGGTCAAGGTGCTCAGGAACCATCAGATTCGCTCCGCCCCGCCCAAGCGATTTCGGGAGCACCCTCCCGTTGGTTTTGGCTGCGTGCCAGCACAAAGAGCAAGTCGCTCAAACGATTGAGGTATCGCAGCAACTCGGGGCGGATGGGTGCATCGTTTGCCAAGCACACGACCTTTCGCTCCGCGCGGCGCATGACCGCGCGAGCCAGGTGCAGCGCGGCACCACCCCGGCTGCCCCCCGGTAGGATGAAGCTGGTGAGCGGAGGCAGCTCTGCTTCGTGCCGATCGATAGACGCTTCCAGACGACCGATGGCGGCGCTATCCACCAGGGGTAGTCCGGTTTGAAGCGGCTTGTTCGGGTTGGACGACAACTCAGCACCCACACAGAGCAGCTCACCCTGAATTCGTTGCAGTTCCGCGCGCAGTTCCTGGCAGACCGCCTCGGCCGCCATGCCCAAGGCCGAATTGGCCTCGTCCACGTCGCCGTAGGCGTCAACGCGTGGATCCGCCTTGGAAACGCGTGCGCCCCCGAACAGTCCCGTGTCCCCACCGTCCCCGGTTTTTGTGTAGATCTTCATGCGTCGTCGGTGCTATCGAACCGGCTACCGACCTGCAAGCGGTGGCCCGCTACGAACTGGCCAGCCGCCTGCCGCTTGCGACCTTCGGGCTGCAGTTCGGTCAGGCCCACCACACCCTCACCGCAGGCGACGTCGACGCCGTGCCTATCTGCACGCAATACCGTGCCGGGCGGCTGTGTCTGAGCCGCATGAGACACAACCCGCGTTCGGTGCAGCTTGACCCGCTTGCCGCCAAGAAAACAGTAGGCCCCCGGCCAGGGAGCCATGCCGCGCACGAGATCGTGCACTTCTTGAGCCGCGCGCGAAAAGTCCACCAGCCCGTCTTCCTTGCGCAACATGGGCGCCAGGGTGGCTGCGTCGTGATCCTGTGCCTTGGGCGAAAGCTCGCCCCGAAAAAACTTGGGCAAGTCTTCTGTGATCAATTGGCCGCCGAGGCGGGCCAGCCGCTCGCTCAACTCACCGGCGGTCTCTTCGGGCCCGATTTCGAGCTGGCGACGGGAAAGCTCAGGCCCCGTATCCATGCCCTCGTCCATCTGCATCAAGCAGACGCCGGCCTGGCGGTCGCCGCGAACGATCGCCCACTGAATGGGGGCCGCACCCCGCAGCTTGGGCAACAGCGAGGCATGCACGTTGACGCAACCGAGGCGCGGTGCGGTCAACACGGACACCGGCAGAATGCGACCGTACGCCACCACAACCGCCGCGTCCGCGCCGGCCTCGCGCAAGCGTTCCGCAAACTTCTCAGTGCGTACTTTCTTCGGCTGAAGCACGGCAAGCCCTCGGGCGAGAGCGGCCTGCTTGACTGGCGGAGGCGTCAACTTTAGGCCGCGCCCGGAGGGTCGATCGGGCTGGCACACGACAAGGACGACCTCGGCGACCTCGCACAGCGCTTCAAGGCACGGTACCGCGAAGGCAGGTGTTCCAAAAAAGATCGCGCGGGGTCTGCTTTCCGACATGCGCCCCAGCCAAGCTCTAAGAAACGGCCGCCTTGGCGAAGCGCTTCGCCATCGCGCGATGCACCAACCTGCGCCGCAGAAGGCTTAGGTGGTCGATCATCAGCTCCCCATCGAGATGGTCGTTCTCATGCTGAATGGCGATCGCCAAAAGACCGTCCGCCTCCAACTCGAAGCGCTCGCCCTGCGCGTCCTGGGCACGCACCGCCACGCGCTCAGCACGCTTGACTTCCTCGTGAATGCCCGGAAAGGACAGACATCCCTCCTCGTAACAGACGGTTCCCACACGCTCAACGATCTCTGGGTTCACGAAGACTCGCAGGTCGCTGGGCTCGTCCGGACCGGTCGCCACGTCGATCACGAACAAGCGCAGCGAGACACCGATCTGGGGAGCAGCCAAGCCCACACCCGGCGCCGCGTACATCGTTTCGGCCATGTCGTCAACCAACGCCGTGAGTTCGTCGTCGAAGGCTTCAACGGCCTTGCCAGGAATCCTCAAACGCTTGTCCGGGTAGTGCAGAATCGGTCGAACTGCCATCTCTCACAATTAACATCGCCTTTGATTTCCAGCAACCTAGCCGGGATCATGCATGAGTTCGGCGCCGGATCGCGCAGGGACTCGGCGCCGAACTCATGCATGATCCCGGCTAGAGCATGTTCACCGGATCCATGTCGATGCTGGCGCGGGCAGGACCGATGCCCCCGTCCATGTGGGTCACGAGGGTCCGGGCCACCCGCCTGAGGGCGACACGATCGGCGCTTCGCAACAGCAGACGGTGGCGGTAGCGGGCCCGCAGGCGCGCGATCGGGGCCGGCGCTGGCCCCAGGACATCGACCCGGCCTTCGCGCACCTCGGGATGGCGCTCGGCGACCGCGGCCAGTGCGCCGATCGCCCGACGGGCGGCCTGGTCCGACGTCGCATCTACCCGCAGGGCCGCCAGACGCGCGAAGGGTGGGTAGCGGTGTGCCCTACGCTCGGCCATCTCCTGGTCGCAAAAGCCCTCGAAGTCGTGCGTACGCGCATGGGCAACAGCCGGCTGCGTAGGTTGATATGTCTGGAGAATCACTCGGCCAGGACGCTCACCGCGACCCGCGCGACCCGCCACCTGCGACAGCAGCTGGAAGGTGCGCTCGGATGCGCGAAAGTCCGGAAACGCCAACGACTGATCCGCAAGCACCACCCCGACCAGGGTCACATTCGGTAGGTCGTGGCCTTTGGTCACCATCTGCGTCCCGACCAACACGTCCAGCTGCCCGTTTCGCACCCGTTCGAGGACCGCCTCGACTCCCCTGCCACTCGCAGTGTCGCGGTCAAGTCGCGCCACGCGGGCAGCCGGAAAAGCCTCGTGCAACATCGCCTCCAGCTGCTCGGTGCCCAAGCCCAGTTCCAACAGCGGCCGGCGCCCGCAGGCACCGCAGGGTGTGTCGGTGGGCCGCGAGAAGTCACAATAGTGGCACCGCAGAAGGCGCATCTTGCGATGCCCAGTCAGGCTCACGCTGCAGGCCGGACACTCCTGAATCTCACCACAGGTCTCGCAACGGAGGGCGGGTGAAAACCCGCGTCGATTGAGGAATAGGATCGCCTGACCGCCCTCCTCCAAACACGTCCGCAAGGCGACAAAGAGCGGCCCACTCAGAAGCCGGTGCCCCGTGGGCCCGTTGCGGTGACGACTGAGGTCGACGACCTCGACTTCGGGCAGGGCCTGACGGGTGGCGCGCGCCCGCAGGTGCAGATGGGTGAGTCGATTATGGTGCGCAAGCGTGACACTCTCGAGCGAGGGTGTGGCACTTCCCAGGACACATACCGCGCCGGCCCGATGCGCCCGGAGCAAGGCCATGTCACGGGCGTGGTACCGAAACCCGTCTTCCTGCTTGAACGAACCGTCATGTTCCTCGTCGACGATCACCACGCCCAGTCGCTGCACCGGAGCGAACAGGGCGGACCGGGCACCAATGGCGATCCGCGCCCGCCCCTGTCGTAGGCTGCGCCAAGCGTCGTCACGAGCACGCTCGCCAAGCTCGCTGTGAAGAATGGCGATATCGTCTCCAAAGCGCGCCCGAAAGCGCGCCACCAGCTGGGGCGTCAACGCGATCTCGGGCACCAATAGTAGGGCGCTCAAACCAAGCTCGCGGGCCCTCGCGATCACGCGCAGATACACCTCCGTCTTGCCGGAGCCGGTGACACCCTGCAGAAGAAACGAGGCACCCACCGGTGCGCGCGAGGCCGTTGGGCCGAGACGCGATAGGATCGCGTCAATGGCGATTTGCTGCTCCTCGTTCGGCGTCGGCCCCTCCTCAAGCGCCACCGGCGATGCAAAGAACGGATTCTCGGGTACCTCGCGGATCTCCGTGCGCACGAGCCCCTTGCCTTCGAGCGCCCTGACTACCCCCCGCGGGTCTTTGATGTGACGACGCAGCTCGTCGATGGAGAGCTCGTTGCGTTCGGAAAGGAGGGTCATCAGAGCCCGCTGGCGCGCGCCCCGCAGATTCCCATCGGACGCCACCAGGGAAACGTAGAGGATCGAGCGTGTCCGGAGCTGCCCCCCCTTGAACGTCTCTTGCGCACCGAGCCGGCCTGAACGCCGAAGCGCTTCCACAGCCTCGCGCGGCATGGCCGGCGCGGCAGCTCTCAGCACCTCACCGATCGGGTGCAAGTAGTAGCGTGCCGCCTCGAGCAGGAAGCCGAGTAGCTCGGAATCAAATACCGGGTCGTGGCCCAGTAGGCCAAGAACCGCCTTGATGCGGGTGCCCTGGGGTGGCTCGAGCACCGGCCCGAGCACAAAGCCCGCCAGTTTGCGACGGCCAAAGGGCACCGCGACCCGCTGTCCCGGCAACAATGCGCCGGCGAGCTCGGGCGGAACGGCGTATGTGAAGGTCTGCCGCAGGGGCACCGGCACGGCGACGTCCACGTGGGCCGTAGGGATGGGCACAGGGGTAGACGGCTGAGCGCTCAGGGCGACCTCTGTGGACGCTTGGCGAGGTGACCACCAGTGGTTCCCCGGTGGTTGCGAGCTTCTCGTCCCAGGCGAGCCCGCAGCTGGGCCCGCACGTGCGGATCGCCCTCTTCCATACGACGCAGCTGTCGTTCATGCGCGGCGCTGGCCGACATCGCCAGTCGCAGTCGAATGCGTTGCACCACCACGTCGAGCACCACGATCGGAACCGCCACGAGCGCAAGGCGGCCCAGCCAAGCGAAGCAAAGCTCTCGAAAGACTCGTCCAACCTCGTCAGGTGAGGTCTCCGGCAACCCCGCAAGCGCAGGCAAGGCCTCCCCGACCAGGCCCAACCCAACCAGCGCGACCAGCGCAGCTTTGACCCCCCACCACAAACCCTGCACCCTTTGCGATTCGGACCACGAGAAGAGCGACAGAAGGTCTAGGCCGGGCCCTGAGGCCCGTCCCCTGCGCGAACCAGGCTGGGCTCGTCCTGCGGCTGCGGTCTGTAGCACCAGCGAGAGCAGCGAAGCCAACCACAGCAAGCCCACGAGCGCACCGACTGACAACAGCAGCGGCTGCGCCAGCTCCGCCAGCGCCACCCGCGCTGCCGCCGGGTCCGCGGCCGCGGACAGCCCTGCACGCGCTGCCTCAGCCAAGCCAGACCACCCCCTTGTCCCCCATGTGTGCAACCAGCCAAGCAGCGCGAGCAGGCCACACAGGGCCGCCAGATCGGCCGTCCGAACGACCAAGCCCGCCCGTCGAGCACGGGCCAGTACGCGCGCTGAACTGGCTTGATCGGAAGCGGCCATGGTCGGCGGAGCATAGCGGATCGCGCGCACCTGTGAGATAGGCAAGGACCGATGTTTTCGCTCCGCAGCCGCATCCCAGCAGGCGAAAATCGCATCACGCGCACGGTTGAGGCGCTGCGCGGGCGTGGAGCCCGGCTGCTCGACCTGACGCTCAGCAATCCCACCGGAGCAGATCTACCCTATCCGCGCGATCTGCTCGTACCGCTATCGACCCCCGCGGCGTTTCCCTACCAACCGGACCCGCGCGGGAGCCTCACGGCACGCCAGGCGATCGCCGCCCATTGCGGCGGCCCAAGCAGCGCGACCGGGCCTGCCATGGACCCCCATAGGCTGTGGCTCACGAGCGGCACCAGCGAAGCCTACGGGATGCTGTTCAAGCTTCTGTGTGATCCGGGCGGTCAGATATTGATCCCCCAACCTGGGTACCCGCTCTTTGAGCACCTGGCGCGTCTGGAGGGCGTGCGTACGCGGCCTTATCCACTCCGCTACGATGGGCGTTGGTACATCGATATGCCAGCCCTCAGGGCCGCAATCGGACCCACCACGCGGGCGCTGGTTTGCGTGAACCCCAACAATCCGACGGGCTCCTACCTCAAACGCGACGAACTGCTAGCCCTTGCGGATCTCGGGCTGCCGATCATCAGCGACGAGGTCTTCTCGGCCTTCCCCCTGCAAGCAGATGCAACGCGCGTCGACAGCGCCCTGACCTGCCCACGCGTACCGGTCTTTTGCCTCGGGGGGCTCTCCAAGTTCGCCGGCATGCCGCAGGTGAAGCTCTCTTGGATCGCCCTGGGTGGTGACCGCACGCATCACGATGAGCTGGCCGCGCGCCTGGATCTGATCGGCGACTGCTACCTGTCGGTGGGCGCGCCCGTACAGGCTGCAACCGAGGCCCTCTTGACCGGCACCGAGTGCGTACGGGCGGCCATCCGACGGCGCCTTAGCACAAACTACGCACGCCTCCAGGTGATCTGCAGCCCGGGCAGCCCACTTTCACTGCTGCACACCGAAGGAGGCTGGTACGCCGTCTTACGCCTTCCGAGCACCCTCGACGAAGAAGCCTGGGTCCTGCGGCTGCTCAACGAGGTAGGAGTGGTCGTGCAGCCCGGCTACTTCTTCGATTTTGACGAGGGTGTGCACGTGGTTGTCAGCCTGCTGGTCCCCGAAGCGGACTTCGCGACGGGCACGGAACGCCTGGCCCAGGAAGTAGTTCGGGCGCTCACCCTTTGACCATTGTGATCGTGAGCGTTTGAATCAAGTTCGGTCAAGGTGATGCTTGCGGCAATGCGCCGCGGGTCAAAGGGACTGGTGCTCCGGTCAGTGCGGTCAAATCCCTACAGACGCCAGCGCGGTGGCATAGATGCGAGCTAGCTAACCTCTCGCGGCTGCGTTCTTTGCTTGTGCTTCGACTGGCGGATGCGCGACGATCGGGCGGCAACGCATAGGGCGTGCAACTTAGACTAGACACAGGGACGGGATGCCATGCTTCCAAGTCAGCTTCTGGGTCGAGTGATGCGCCTGAGCACGCTCGCCACCATCGCGGTCCTACTTGTGAGCACGCGCTCAGCGGCGCAACCGGACTTCTCGATCGCCGACAGCGCGTTCCAGGACAGCTTCTGCGAGGCGGTGATCGACAACGACCCGGCGGGTGATGTCACCTCGGATCACCGGGACATCATTGGCAACTCCTCGAACTCGGGACTGTCCTTCACCGACGACGGCACGTTTCTGTACGCCCGTATGCGGGTCACCGATAGCCCAGCCTCACAGAGCAACACCACGATTTGCAGCGGGTCGAATAAACAGATGAAGCCCTTTGGCTGGGGCATCCTGCTGGACGTCGACGAAGACGGCACGAACTACGAAGTCCAGATCCTGCTGAAGGGCACGGGCAACAACGCCAGTCAGCAAGTCTACCTGCGCACCAACGGTGCCAACCGCGTCGCGAACCCAGGTTCGGTGACCGATTCGGCGGAGGACCCACCGGACGACATCGGGGACACGAACGAGTGTCCCGCGGGCAAGACCTGCGAGTGGCAGTTCGATCCATGTACACACGGGCACTTCAAGGACACCGGCGTGGACCTGGACATGGACGGTACGACCGACTGGTTTGTGACGTTCGCCATCCCGCTTGCTACCCTGGTGGACGCGATCAATCAGATCCCGGGCCAGGCGCGCACCCTGCCGCTGAGCGGCCGCCTGGGGCTGTGGGGGGGCACGTCCAGCAGCGGCAACACGCTCAATACGGATAACACCTGCCTCGCCAACAGCAACACGCCGGCAACCCTCAGCGGCACGGCGGGAGATCCCCTCTTCATCGGTACCTATGTATCGATCACGAGCCCGGGCGACGGGGCCACCGTGACGACCGCAACGCCGACCCTTAGCGGAGAGTCGGAGCCGGGTGCCGATGTCGAGCTGACGATTGGGGACGGCACGAACTCCACCAGCTCGCCCTCCGATGTCACGCGCGATAGCGGCACCGGCGCCTGGTCCTACGACATTCCCGCGGGCTGGGGGTACGGGCACGGGGACACCAAGACCATCACGGTCACCGCGGACGACGGTGATGCCACATCGAGCGAAGCTGTCACGATCACGGTCTCCACGTGCGGCAACGGTGTGAAAGACGGCCTCGAAACCGACGTGGACTGCGGCGGCGGCGTGTGCGGTACGTGCGACAACGGTGAGAGCTGCAACATCGGTGCCGACTGTACCGATGGCAGTTGTGTCGCACTCATCTGTCAGGCTGCTGGCTGCAATGACATGACGGAAAACGGCGACGAGACCGACGTCGATTGCGGCGGACCGGCCTGCGCTGGCTGTCCGGACGGGGACGCGTGCCTGGAAAATGCCGACTGCATTAGCGGCTCGTGCGATACCGTAACCACCCTGACGTGTCTGGCACCGACCTGTTCTGACAGCGTCGAAAACGGATCTGAGACCGACGTCGATTGCGGCGGATCTTGTCCGCAGGATTGCGACGACGGCGAGGGGTGCATCACGGGCAGCGACTGCGCCAGCGGTGTGTGCAGCGGCAACATCTGCCAGGCGCCAACCTGCAGCGACGGGGTCCTCAATGGCACCGAAACGGACACGGACTGCGGCGGGTCCTGTCCGGATGCTTGCGACGTGGGCGAAGGCTGTGCGGGTGGTAGTGACTGCGTCACGGGTGTGTGCACCGGAAGCCTGTGCCAGGCGCCAAGCTGCGGGGACGGCGTCAAGAACGGCTCGGAGACCGACGTCGATTGCGGCGGGTCCTGTCCACAGAAGTGCGACGATACGGAGGGCTGCGCCATCGCAGGTGACTGCCTCAGCGACGTATGCATCGGAAGTATCTGCCAACCACCCACCTGCTCGGATGGGGCACGGAACGGCGACGAAACCGACGTGGACTGCGGCGGGTCCTGCCCTGATGACTGCGACGACGGCGAAGCGTGTCTGACCCCGGGCGACTGCATCAGCAAGGTCTGCACCGGCAACCTCTGTCAGGCGCCCACCTGCTCGGACGGCGCTACCAATGGCGACGAGACCGATATCGATTGCGGCGGGTCCTGTCCCGATGACTGCAACGATGGGGGTGGATGCTTGCTCGGAGACGACTGCCTCAGCGGCGTCTGCACGGGCAACATCTGTCAGGCACCGGCCTGCGACGACGGGGTCATGAATGGCGACGAGACCGACATCGATTGCGGCGGGTCCTGCGCGGACACGTGCGATACCGGCGAGACGTGCGCCGATGCCGGAGACTGTATCAGCGCCGTCTGCACGGGCAACGTCTGTCAGGCGCCAACCTGCGGCGATGGCGTCATCAATGGAGACGAGACCGACATCGATTGTGGTGGATCGTGCCCCGACAAGTGCGACGCCGGTGACGCCTGCACCGGGGCCGGAGACTGCGTCAGCGGCGTCTGTACCGGCAACGTCTGCCAAGCTCCGGCCTGCGACGACGGGGTCATCAACGGAGACGAAACCGACCTCGATTGCGGCGGGCTATGTGCTGAAAAATGCGACGACACCGAAAGCTGCCTGGCAGCGGCCGACTGCCAGAGCGGTGTCTGTACAGGGGACATTTGCCAGGCCTCCACGTGTTCCGATGGGGTCCACAACGGCGATGAAACAGACGTCGACTGTGGAGGCTCTTGCCCGGCCGACTGTGACGATGGCGAAGGGTGCTCCGGGGCAGCGGACTGTGTCAGCGGTATCTGTGCCTCCGACACCTGCCAAGCACCTGCTTGCACGGACGGCGTGGCAAATGGCAACGAGACCGACATCGACTGCGGGGGTGACGTCTGCAAGAAGTGCGAGGTCACCCTGGGGTGCAACACCGGAGACGACTGTCAGAGCCACGTCTGCAGCAGCAACGTTTGCCAGGCGAGCCGCTGCGACGACGGCGTCCAGAACGCCGATGAGACCGATCTGGACTGCGGCGGGGTATGCGGCGCCAGTTGTGACGTGGGAGAAGACTGTGCAGACGGCAACGACTGCATGAGCATGGTCTGCTCGGACGATACGTGCGCGGCGGCGACCTGCGACGACGGGGTTCAGAACGGCAGCGAGACGGACCGGGACTGCGGCGGCGGCTCATGTGACCTGTGCGACGATGAAATGAGCTGCGCCGAAAACGGGGACTGCCTAAGCGGAGTATGCGAGGACGGTACATGCCAAGCGCCCGCTTGCGACGACGGCGTCGAAAACGGCGACGAAACCGATACGGACTGCGGGGGCGGAACGTGCGACCCATGTGACACGGAGCAGGACTGCAGGGACGACGACGACTGCCAGAGCAAGGTCTGCAAGGAGCGCCTGTGCCAGGCGCCCAGCTGCGATGACGGGGTCGAAAACGGTGACGAAGACGGCGTCGACTGCGGTGGGGACTGCGAGCGGTGTGTCCCAGACGCCGACGGCGACGGCGTGCTCGACGAGGACGACAACTGTCCCGACGTCCCCAATGAGGACCAGCGCAACACCGATGGGCTCGACGATGGCGGCGATGCATGCGACGAGGACGACGACGACGACGGCATCGACGACGACGACGAGGGCCAAGACGATAGCGATGGCGACGGTGTCCCGGATGCTCGCGACCTGGACTCGGACAACGATGGGATCCCAGACGAAACGGAAGGCGATGACGATTGGGACGACGATGGCATCGCCAATGCCCTGGACCTGGACTCGGACAACGACGGGATCCCAGACATCATCGAGGCCGGCGGCACGGATGACGATGGCGATGGCCGCGTCGACGACTTCAAGGACGACAACGAAGACGGGCTGCACGACCGTCTCGTCGACGATCCCTGGCCCGTGCCCAACACGGACGGCGAAGACGGGCCGGATTTCCTCGATCTCGATTCGGACGGAGACGGGATCGACGACATCGTCGAAGCCGGTGGCGAGGACGACGATGATGATGGGCGCGTCGATAGCTTCGAAGACGACAATGACAACGGCTGGCAAGACGATCTGGACTCCGAACCGGATGCGCAGTGGGAGGTGCCCGACACCGATCGAGATGGCGAGCCAGACTTCCAGGACGCGGACTCCGATGGGGACGGGGTCTCGGACGAGCAGGAAGGGACGGTCGATACGGACGACGATGGGCGGCCGGACTATGTGGACATCGATGACGATGACGATGGCACCCCAACGAAGGACGAGAAGAGGGACGCAGACGATGATGGCGTGCCCGATCGCCTCCAGGCGCCCGAGTCAGGTTCGCTGGCAGGGGGCGCCCTGTGCGCCGTCGGTACGGCGGGACCGCGGGCACCGTCCGCGATCACTACCGCGATACTCGCGATCCCAGTGTTGCTACGACTGCGCCGCCGACGGCGCGCGCGCCGCAGCCGAAGCGCTGGTCGCAGGCTCGGGCAGCGAGCGGCGCCCCCCGCGCCCCTTTCGACGCTCGTACTGGCCGTCGCGCTTGGCATGTGCTGGTTCGCCTTCAAGGCATCGGCACAGGTCACTCTGGACCAGTACAAGCCCACTCCACTGGCAGACGATGGTTTCGCGGTGAGCCGGCCGGTGGGTCTGGACGCAGGCACCTTTTCAGGAACGCTCGTACTGAGCTACGCAAACGATCCTCTCGTGTTCGAGTCGAGTCGCGGTGGCGAAGACACGGTCGTGGTGACCGACCAGCTCGTCGGCACCGTGGGGTTCGCCTATGGCGTGACAGACCGACTGGTCGCGTTCGGCGGAATGCCGGTCAACTTGGTCATGCGAGGCGACGACCCCCTGCCATCCGGCATTGGCGAGCCGGATGGTGCGGGGCTCGGCGATGTCTACCTGGGCGGACGGGCTCTGTTCATGGACACTCCGGGCGTGGGCGTGAGCGGGGAGTTCATCGCACGGCTGCCCACGGCGGAACTGGCCGACGATGCCCAGCGCTATCGCGGCGACGAGGTGGGCAGCTACGAGCCAGCGCTGGTGGTCGAGCTGCGGGGGGGGCGGGGCGACGCCCGGG
>JAPPOR010000814.1 GCA_028817905.1 Myxococcales bacterium | reverse complement strand
GACACTCAGTCCCGAGAGCGCCTCGTCGCTCAACCCGGAAAGGGGCACGTCGCTGCTGAGCAGCGGCTCCGTCGGCCGGTCGCGGGCCCGCGTGATGAGCGTGCGCAACTCATCCAGCACCTCGTTTGCCAGGCGCCGAATGGTTTGTTCGTGGTGGGCCAGGGCGTTGTAGGCCCAGGCGAAGCGGAGCTCGCCGTCTACGATGTGCGCGTTCACCGACAGCCAGGACGGGCGCAGGGCTTCCGGGTCGCGCTCGGCACCGGCATCCGGTAGCTCGGTCGCCGCGCGGCTGCCCCATGTGCCTTGCAGGCTCCGGTCGAGACGTCCGAGAAAGTTGAATGTGACTTCGGGTGCCGGCAGCGCCGCGAGGCGCGCGCCGACGGGGGTCAGGTAGCGGAGCACGCCGTAGCCCACACCAGCGTCCGGGACGGCGCGGTAGCGGGCGCGGATCTGGCGCAGCGACGACCATTCCGAGCTACAGGGGTCGCAGACAAGCGCCAGCGGGTAGCGGGCAGTGAACCATCCGACGCTGCGCGAAAGGTCCCGCTGCTCGTCGGGAAGCTCGCGGCCGTGGCTCTCGAGCTCGATGGCCACCTCCGGGCTTCCGTAGAAGCGCCCGAGCACGCGCCCGAGCGCCGAAAGGCAGACTTCCAACGCCGTCGCACGCAAGGTGCAGCCCAACATGGCCTCCAGCTCGCTCGTCTCCCCACGCCCCAGGCGCGCGTGTGCTCGTTTGACGTCCCGATAGCGATTGTGCCGGCACGGTGTATCGAGTGGAAGTCGCGCGTGGCTGTGTTGTGCCTGCCAGAAGGCCCGTTGGGCCAGCAATGCAGGCGAGCTGGCGTAGCGTCGCAGCGCCGTGCAAAACGTGCCGAAGGATGTCTCCCGAGCTTCCACCGGCTCACCCGCGTAGGCCGCCTCCAGATCGGACAGCAGCACCTGCCACGACACGGCATCGATCACGAGGTGATGGGCGCACAGGAACAAGAGGGCGGGCGCCCATGGGCTGTCCTCGCCTACCCGAATATAGGTCACGCTCAACACGCGCCCGCGCGCCAGGTCGTGGCTGCGTTGCACTCGAGCGCAGTGCGCTTCGATCAAGCTTCGCTGCGCAGGCACCGCCGCATCGCTCGCGTCCAGGACCGAAAACGGGATGGGACCGCCTTCGCACAGTCGCTGCGCGGGCTGTCTGCCCTCGAGCGCAAACGCGCTGTTGAGCACTGGATGCGCCCGCACCACGACCTCGAGCGCGCGCGCGAGGCCTGCGGGGTTGAGCGCCGTCGGCAGTGCCAGCAATAGCGACTGGTTGAAGTGGTTCCGGTTGGGGACCCGCTGCTCGACGAACCAGCGCTGGACCGGCGTGAGCGGCCACGAAGTCGCTTCAGAGGGCGCGGCCGGCTCGGCCGTTTCCCCCGCGCCAGGCGAGGTTGCCTGTCGCTGCAGGCAGGCCGCAAGCCCCTCTGGCGTGGGATGGTCGAACAGTTGCTTGGGGCTGAAGCGTAGCCCGGCGCGCCGAGCACGGGCGACCACCCGCAGGCTCAGGATCGAGTCTCCACCTAGCTCAAAGAAGCTGTCCCGGCGGGAGATGGCTTCGCGCCCCAAGACCGCGCCCCAGATCTCCGCGATCGTCGTCTCGATCGGTCCCTCTGGCGCTTCGAAGGCCGGCCCGGCCATCGCTGCAGTCTCGGGAAGTGCGCGGCGATCGAGCTTGCCGCTTGGCAACAGGGGCAACGCCCTTAGCTCGACCCACTCGCTGGGAACCATGTATGGCGGCAACAACTGGGCCGCTGCCGCTCGCAACCCTTCCAGGTCGAGGCGCGGTGCGTGCGTGCTAGATGCTCGCTCCCCTGGCATCTGCGCCCCGTCGTGCACTGGCTGGGCCGATGCCGAAGCGATCGGTTCCTGTGGCGCCTGGGTTCGTCCGTCCTCCCCCGTGCCGACGTTCGCGGCGGCTGCACTCCGGCTAGCCTGTGCTGTGGGAGGGTCTACAGGTTCAGTGTGTTGCAGCGGCCCTGTGGCGGTTACGATGTAGGCGCGGAGCCGCGCGTGCGCCGCGTCGGCCCGCAGTTCGACGGCTGCTGCGGCCACGCCCTCCAGGTCGAGCAGACATGCTTCGACCTCGCGGGGCTCGACGCGGTAGCCGTTAACCGACAGTTGCGAGTCGACGCGGCCCAGGAACTGGAGGTGTCCGCCGCGGGACATGACCCTATCACCCGTGTGATAGAGTCGTTGGCCGGCACGTCCGGGACGCGCATCGGGGCGGAAGCGCGCAGCGGTCAGCGCCGGTTGGCGAAGGTACCCGCGCGCCAGCGCGCTTCCAGAGACGCACAGCTCTCCGGGTGCGCCCTCCGGGACGGGGAGCTCTTCCATATCGAGCGTACAGATCGAGGCGTGCGCGAGTGCCGACCCGAGCGGTGCCGGTTTCGCGCCGCGAACCACTTCCTGGGTAAGCGTCTCGGTGGTGACCCCGATCGTGCATTCGGTGGGGCCGTAGTGGTTCATCACGGCCACTTCGTCGCGCATGCCGGCTGCGCGGATGGCGTGCAAGTGTCCGGATGTCAGCGCCTCGCCGCCAAGCACCAGGAGTTGCCTTGGGAGCAGACCGGCCCGATCTTGTGCGGAGCCTATCAGCGCCACCAGGTGTGAGGGGGCGATCTTGAGGGCGTCGACCTGAGCCTCGTTCAGCCGGTGCGCGACGGCGTCGCCCTCTTGCGCTTCCTCGTCGGTCACGATCAGGAGTCTGCGCCCTGTGGCCAGGGCACCAAACACGCTGGTGTTGCCGAGATCGGCCGACACGCTGGTGAGCCACCCCCAGCACGCGTCAGGCGGAAGCTGACAGCGCAGCTCCAGGGCCCGCACGTAGGCGGTCAGGCTGCCAGTTGTGACGGCGACCCCCTTGGGTTCACCGGTGGTACCAGACGTATAGAGCACGTAGGCCAACTGGTCGGGATGCGACGCCGGCAGCGGCCCGTTCTCGGCGGGCGCTCTGTGCTCGAGCTGGCCCGGCGCGACGACCGGTACGCCGGGTAGCCCGACGGAGAGGGAGCGTGTGGGCTCGCCATCGGTGCCGACGAGCAGCGCAAGCTGCGCGTCGCGGGCGCACAGGACCAACCGTCTTGTCGGTAGAGACGGGTCGAGTGGCACGTAGCACAGCCCCGCCCGCAGCACCCCGAGCATGTTGACGATCCACGCGATGCCCCGGCCAAGGAGCAAGCCCACGCGTGCCTCTGGCTCGAGGCCGCGTGCGAGCAGTGCCCGCGCGACATGCCGCGAACGCGACTCCAGGTCTCGCCAGGTGAGGCCGCGACCTTGGCAGACCAGCGCCGTCGCTGTCGGTGTGCGCTGCGCACGCTCGAGCAGGGGTTCCAATAAACCGCTCGTGGGCGCCGCAGGCGCGGCCGGGGAGACGGGGGCCAGGGCTGCCTCGGTGCCCAGGGTGATCCGACCGATGCACGTCTCGCGCGCCAGTTGACTCAGGACCGAACGGACACTCGCCAACAGCAACCCCGCGCGGGTCTCGCTGAAGCGCGAGCGGCGATAGGCGAGGCGCAGCTGAAGCGAGGTGCCCGGCACGACCACCAGCGTGAGCGGATAGTGATTGCGCTGGGCGGTCCATGCATCGACCAGGTCCTGCTCCTCGCGTCCCAGGACAACGGGGCGCAGCATGGCTTGCTCGGTGTCGTCCGCGCTGGGTCGCGGGAAGTTGTCGACCACGAGCAGCGCATCGAAGGCGCGTTCCGAGTCGCAATAGCGATGAATGTCGGAAAGCGCGTCTGACTCCCGCTCGCGCAGGGCGGCGTTCTGCGTGTGGAGCTGGCGAAGCCACGTGGAGACAGCCCGAGCGGGCTGCCACGTGACGCGCAGAGGCAAGCTATTGATCATCAGGCCGACGATCTGCTCGGCGTCGCGGAGCTCGGCGGGGCGGCCCGAAACCGTTACACCGATAACCACGTCCCGGGTTCCCGCGAAGCGTCCGAGCACGAGAGCCCAGGCAGCCTGCATCAAGACACTTCCCGTTACGCCTTGGTCCTTCGCGAGGCGCTCAAGCTGGGCGGTTTCCAGGCGACTGAGGCGCAGCACGCGCTCGGCAAGGCCGAGTGTCTCTCGCTCGTCGTCGACTTCGGGCTGCTCCGTCGTGGCGAGGTCGGCGGGCAGGGGCGTTGGGACGCGCCCGCGTCCGAGCTGCTGCCGCCAGTAGCGCTCCGCGTCCCCCGGGTCCCGCTCGCGAACGTGGCGAATGAAGCTCTGGTAGCGGGGTGCCGGTTTCAGCGACGGGGTCTGACCGCGGGCCAACGACTCGTAGGCATGCAGCACCTCGCGCAGCAAGGTGGTCATGCTCCAGCCGTCGAGCACAAGATGGTGGTGGCTAAGCACGAGATAGAACGCGTCGTCGGCGAGTTGTGCGAGATGCAGCCGCAGCAACGGCGCTCGTTTCAAGTCGAAGCCGCGCGCGTGGTCCTCGCTCAGAAGCTTGCTGAGGCGCTCGCGCTGGGCGGCCTCGCTGTCCTTCTGCCAGTCCCACTCGCGCCACGGCAGCTCGATCGCCTCCGGACGCAGCACGACTTGCAGAGGTTGCTCGGCTTCCTGCCACATGAAAGCCGCGCGCAGCCCGTCGTGGCGCGCGACCACGAAGCGAAAGGCTTCGCGAAACGCAGAACGCTTGAGCTGGCCTCGCAGTCGGTACACCGTACGGCAGTGGTAGTCGCGCGAGCCGTCGGAGTACACGCTGTGGAAGAGCACTCCCTGTTGCGCAGGCGACAGCGGAAAGATCGCCTCGATGCTGCGTTTCTCCACGGTTTGCCGAGGCTCGGTCGTCGGTGGTCTCATCTGGCGCTCCCAGAAAGCTTCTCCAGGATCCGGTCGAGCTGGCCCGGGTCCAGGTCGGCGTCGGGGAAGTCCGATGGCGCGTAGACGGGAGCCCGTCGCTGCGCGCAGCGACGCGCAATGTCGTCGAGCGCCGTGACCCAGTCGTTGGCGACCCGCTCCAGAACGCTTGCGGCCACGCGACCTGGCGATGGGTCCAGGTTCAGCTGCAGCACTCCGTCGCGTACAAACGCGCTGACGTCAAGGGCATGTGCTCGGTCGTTGCGCGGGTCACTTGTCGGGCCCGCGTCGGGCAGCAGGCGAAAGGTGGTGCCGTCACCCATCCCCGCGTCGAGCTGCCCCAGATAGTTGAAGCTGACCTCGGGCTCAGGGACCGCGGCGAGCTCCGGGGCCGCCCCGCTGGCGCAACGCAGCGCCCCGAATCCCAGGCCGCCCGCAGGTACCCGCGCGAGCGCCTCGCGGGTCGCTGCGACTGCCTGGTCCGGTGCCACGCATGCCGGTAGCAGGACCGGATAGATGACCGTGAACCAGCCCACGGTGCGCGTCGGGTCGACGTCTGGAAACAGATCCTTGCGACCGTGGCCCTCGAGTGCCAAGGCAACGTACCGGGTTCCGATCGAGGCGCCGAGTGCACGGGCGAGGCCGGCGAGCAGCGCGTCGTGCAGGCGCGCGCCATACACGCCGGGGACCCCGCGCAGCAGTTGGTCGGTCGCTTTCTCGTTCAGGGCGCGCCTGACGGCGCTCGCGACCCGCTGGCGTTCGCCCGGTGGAGGGAGGTGGCCGGCTTCGTGCCAGGGCTGCTGCGTCCAGTGGCTGCGCTCCCGCTGGGCCGGGGCGCTGCGGGCGTAGGCTGCCAGCGCTCGTGCCCAGCGTTGGTAGCTGCTCGTCTTGTCGGGCAGCGCGTGGGGCCGGCCGGCGGCCAGGTCCTGCGTGCGCTGCTGCAGATCCTCCAGAAGAATCCGCCAGGAGACGGCGTCGACGACCCAGTGGTGCAGCACTAGCAGGAGCCGATCACGTGCATCCGGCGCACCTCGATAGTAGACGGCGCGCGCGACCGGTCCCCGGGTCAGGTTCAGCCCGGCCTGCGCCCGCTCGTTCTCTGCGCGCATGGCGAGCTCGCGGCCTCTGCCCCATGTCGTGGTGTCGACCACACGCAAGGGCCACGCGACGCCGGCCAACTCGTCGTGATGCTGCTCGCCGGTCTCAACGTCGTAGCGCAGGCGCAGGGCGTCGTGATGGCGCATGAGATCCTGCAGCGCTTGTTGAAGGTGCTCGGGGTCTAGGGGATCGCGAAGCTCCAGGAACACCGCCTGGTTGTAGTGATGGATGTTCGCGAGTCGTTGCTCGGCGAGCCACCACTGGATCGGTGTGAGCGGGACCGGGCCCTGGGCCGGCATGTCGTCCGGCGGAAGGTCGACGTCGCCGGCCGTCGCGGCGAGCGCGCGAAGCGTGGGCGCGTCGAAGACATCGCGGGGGCGCAGCGCGATGCCGGCGCGGCGAGCGCGGCTCACGAGCTGAATGCTGACGATCGAATCACCACCGAGTTCGAAGAAGTTGTCGTCGCGTCCGATCCGGTCGCGCCGCAGCAGCGAGCGCCAGATCGTGGCAAGGCGCTCCTCCGCGAAGCCCTTCGGCGGCTCGGCGTCCGATGCAGGCTCCCCGGCGGTGGGTGGGGGAGCGAGAAGCCTCCGCCGGTCGAGCTTGCCGCTGGGTGTGCGCGGGAGCTTCTCAACGAAAGTGATCGATGCGGGCACCATGTAGCCGGGCAGCCGTGCTTGCAGCGTCCCGCGCAGCGCGTCGCCCGTGGGGGACGAACCCGGGTGCGGTACGACGCACGCGACGAGCCTGGGCTGAGCGTCTCGTGAGGCTCGCGGGGCGAGGTAGGCGGCGCTGGCGCGCACTCCTTCGCAGTCCGCGAGGGCAGCCTCGATCTCCCCGAGCTCGATCCGAAGCCCGCGCAGCTTGACCTGGTCGTCGGCGCGTCCGAGGAACACCAGCCGCCCTTCCGCGTCTTCGGCAACCCGGTCTCCGGTCCTGTAGGCACGACTTCCCGCCGGCCCCAGGGGATCGGGCACAAAACGCTCCGCGGTGAGTCCGGGTTGGCCCACATATCCGCGCGCGACGCCGACACCGCCGATCACCAATTCCCCGACGATGCCGCGCGGCAGGGCCAGGAGATCCGGGTCGAGCACGCGCGCCGTGACGCCGTCAATGGCGTGGCCGATAGGCAATGAACAGAAAGGGCTGGTCGAGACGCACGCCACATCTATCTCGTGCGAGGTGGCGTCTACGGTAGCCTCGGTCGGACCGTAGACGTTTTGCAGCCGGACCGCCGGGAGTGTTTCGAATATGCGCTCGGCCAGCGGCCGAGGGAGGGGCTCTCCGCCGCAGGCCAGGTAGCGAAGCGTGATGCCGCGTGTGTCCGGTCGCGCCTGCCAGGCTCGCAGCAACGCGTCCAGCAGCGAGGGCACGAACTGCGCCACGGACACGCGCTCGGCCACGAGCAGTTGGAACAGAGCCTCGGCATCTCGCTCGCAACCGTCTCCGGCGATCACTACGCTCGCGCCTGCCGACAATGCGCCGAACACCTCCCACAGCGCCCCGTCGAAGGCAAGGGAGGACTTGTAGAGAACGCGGTCATCGGGGCAGAGGTTGCGCGCCTGCGTCAGCCAACGGATCTGATTGTGCCAGCTTCGGTGAGTGACGATCGAGCCCTTGGGCGCGCCGCTTGATCCGGAGGTGAAGAGCACGTAGGCCGACACGTCGGGGTGCGTGGATGGTAGTACCGGCGCTGTGGTCGGCAGACTCCATAGCTCCACCGCGACCACGCGGCTCGGGGCGGCCACCGCGGTCAGACGCTCGTGGAGCGAGCCTTCGGTGACCACCAGGCGCGGCGAGGTCTGTTGAACGATTGCGCGTACGCGGGCGTCGGGTAGTTCGCGGTCGATGATCACGAAGGCCGCGCCCGCCTTCAGGATGCCGAGCAGTAGCGCGACCTGTTCGGGGCCACGGCTCATGCAGGCTGCGACACGCGTCTCCAACCTCACACCTTCGCGAACGAGGGCCGCTGCGTAGCGTTCGGCGCGGTCGTTGAGTGCGCGGTAGCTCCAAGTGCCAGTCGTCGTCCGTAGAGCAGTCGCCTCTGGTGCGTGTGCGGCCAGGGCTTCGAAGGGGCGGTGCACGGCCGTCTGTGCCTGTGGTGAGGCGCGCGTCGTGGTCGCACGGCCGCTCATGCTGGTGATCCGGAGTCTCGGTCCGGTCACAGGGGCCTTCACGTCGTGCAGCATGCTCGCCAACGCGGTCAGCACGTGCTTGCCGAGCCAGGTCACCTGTTGCGCGTTCAGGACATCGCAGCGATAGGCCAGGCGCAAGCGTGCTGGCGGGCCGGGAAGTACCGTCACGCTGAGCGGGTAGTGCGTCCAGTGGTGAGCCTCCACGGAGTCTATCGCGAAACCATCGCATTGTTCGAGCGCTGTCGCGTGCACCGGGTAGCTCTCAAAAACATACAGCGTATCGAACAGAGGCTGCGTCTGCCCTCGTCCAACGAACAGCGAGGACAGCGGCAGAAAGCCGTGCTCCAGTAGTTCCGCGTTGTGCTTCTGAAGCCGCGTTAGCCAGGTGAGGCGGCTGGTGTTGCTGGATATGCGCTGACGGACCGGCACCGTGTTGATGAACAGCCCGAGGGCGTGCGCCCCATCGTAGAGCCCAGGTGCGCGTCCGGAGAGTACGCTTCCGAAGATGACGTCGCGCGTTTGGCACAACCGCGCAAGCGCCAGCGACCACGCACCCTGAAACAGGGTGTTGAGCGTGAGACCGTGGCGTTCGGCGAACGCGCGTAGCTGCGCGTCGAGCCCGGCGGGCACTGCGGTCCAGTGCTCGGCGCACTCTGGCGGGCTGGCGTGGGTGCGGGCGCTTGGCGTCGTGGCGTGCGCACTCAAGCTCACGTCGGCCACGCAGCACGGCGTCGCGCCGGCCAGATCGCGTGCAAAGTAGTCGCGGGCGGCTCCTTCGTCCCGTGAGCGAAGCCAGCCGATGAAGTCGCGGTACGCCCCGGCCGGTGCAAGCGGCGGTTCGCTCCGCTGGACAAGCGCCCTGTGGATCGCGAGCCACTCTTCGAGCAGTTGGGCGACTGACCACCCGTCCAAGATGATGTGGTGGTGCGTGACCACGACCACCAGGCGCTCCGGCTCGAGGTCGACGAGCAGCAGCCTGACGAGCGGCGGCCGTTCGAGGTCGAAGGGGAGTTGGCGCTGGTCGCGCAGCAGGCGTGCAAGCGCCTGCTGTCGCTCGCCTACAGGTAGCGTGAGCAGGCTGTGCCGCGTCACGTGGAAGTGGCCCGCGACGCGCGCATCCAGCACGGCCTGCGTCGGGCGATCGAGGCCATCCCATAGGAACACGCTGCGGAGCACTGCGTGGCGCTTGATCAGGATTCGCCACGCGGTCTCGACATGGCCGGCATCGAGGCTGCCGTGGATCGACAGAGAGAACTGTTCGACGTAGGTGCGGGCGCCACTCGTCTCCGCTGCGTTGATGTCGTGGAAGAGCAGTCCCTCCTGCAACGGAGAGAGTCCATAGGTATCCTCTATCGCCGCGCCAGTGTCCGAGTGCTCGCCGGCGACGCCTAGCTCACCGAGGCGCCGGTCGATGGCCGCCCTCTCGGAGCTGTCGGCGGTTGCGGGCGGGGCGGTGCCAACGGGCGCGCCGCGCGGTCGTGCGATGTGGGCGAGCGCCTCGATGGTTGGCTCGGCAAAGACATCTCTCGCTTCCAGGGTCAGGCCCCTCAGTCGTGCGCGGTTGACCATCTGAACGCAGAGGATCGAGTCGCCGCCCAGCGTGAAGAAGTTGTCCGCGACGCCGAACTCGACACTCGGGAGCAGCCCCTGCCAGATCGCGTGCAAGATCGCTTCGTTGCCAGTGCGCGGCGCGACAACAGGCTCGCTGTCGTCCGTGGCGAGCGCTTGAAGCGCTGGCACGTCCAGCTTTCCGCGTGAAGTGAGCGGGAGGGCGCCGAGACTGACGAAGCGCGAGGGCATCATCGCGGGGGGCAATCGCTCGCGCGCAAAGTGGCGCAGGTCCCGCTCGTTCAGTGCGTCGCTCGCGCAGAACGCAATGAGATGCGGTCGCGCGCAGTCGTCATTCAGGACGACGGCTACCTCGCGCACGTGTTCGTGGCCGGCCAGCACGGACTCCACCTCGGCGGGCTCGATCCGAACGCCCTGCAGCTTCACTTGCCGGTCGATACGGCCGAGGAACTCGAGCTCCCCCGCCTCATCGAAGCGGACCCGGTCTCCGGTGCGATATAGTCGCTGCCCGCGCGCCGAGAACGGGTCTGGCACGAAGCGCGAGGCGGTCAGGCCGGCGGCGCCGCGGTAGCCGCGTGCCACGCCCACCCCTCCGACGAATAGCTCGCCCGGCAAGCCACGAGGCACTGGCTGGAGCGCGTCGTCGAGCACGTACACGCGTGTGTTCGAGATCGGCCCGCCGATGCTTGGGAAGCGAGTCGGTGCGCTAGGTGTTGGTGCGCCCACCTCTGTGACCGTGGCTACCACGGTGGCCTCGGTGGGCCCATAGTGATTGAAGAGGCGCAGCGGTGGTGGCCCCGCCAGTGGGTGCAGTCGGTCGCCGCCGGTTAGCAGACAGCGGAGCGCGCCCGGTTCAGGCCATGGCTCGTGGAGCATGCGTTGTGCGACGGGGGTCGGAACGAAGCTCACCGTGGCCCTCCCCTCGAGCAGCGACTCGCGCAAGCGCCTCGGGTCGCGCCGCGCGTTGTCGGGAACGACGAGCACGCTAGCGCCTGCTGCCAGGTAGGGCCACACCTCCCAGACAGCCGCGTCGAAGCCCAAGCCGGCGACCAAGCTCCCCCGGTCGGTGCGCGTGATGCCGTAGGCTTCGCAGTGCCAACCACACAGGTTGGACAGGGAACGGTGGGAGACCTCGACACCCTTGGGGCGTCCCGCGGAGCCCGAGGTGTAGACCACGTAGGCGAGCCCCTCTGGATGCGGTACGCCTGCAGGCGTCGCTAGGTCCTTGTCCCCGGCTTGTGGGTCCTCGAGCCAGATCCACGGGATGCGGCTCGGTGCCGCTTGCCTCGATCGCTGACCCGTGTCGCCGCACCCACCTTGGTCTCCTGCCAGGGGATCAGCTTGCTGCTTCAGACCGATGATGCATACGGGCTGCGCGTCCCGTAGAATCGCGGCGACTCGCCATTCGGGTGCATCCGCGTCGATCGGAAGGTAGGCGCAGCCGGCCTCGTGCGCGGCCACGATCGCGGTGACCCAGGCGGCCGAGCGTGGGAGCAGTACGGCCACGACAGGGTCCGGCTTGCGCAAGTCTGCGCCGACGGTCGCACGGATGCGTCCCGCGAGGTGAGCGGCGTTGCGGGAGAGCTGCGCGTAGGTCAGTGTGTGGTGGCCGTCCACGACCGCGGGCGAGTTGGGCCGCTCCTCGGCGTGGCGCCGCAATCGTGTGATGGGGGCGGCGCCGGCACAATGGTCGCGTGCCGTTTGGTTGCTCGCCATCAGCAGCGGCGTACGATCGACCTCCGCGAGCGTCGCGAAAGAGCTGACAAGGCGGTCCTCCAGCCCGCCGCGGCCGACATCGCGTAGCAGCACGACGAACGCGTTGAGTAGGCCCTCGATGAACTCCGGACGGTAGCGGTCCTGGCGCCAGTTGGCACGCAAGGTGATGCGCTCGTTGCTCGAAGCGATCAGAGTTAGCGGATAGTGCGTCTGGTCGCTGACCTGGCGCGCGGTCACCGCGAGCTCGGATCCCAGATCACCGAGGTCGTCTGCGACGTAGTAGTTCTCGAAAGCCCACAGGCATTCAAAGAGCGATTCGGGCGCGCGTGCTGCGAAGCGCGCCACCTCGGGAAGCGGCGTGCCCGACCACTGCTGCAATTCGGCGAGCTGGAGCTGCAGCTCCGAGAGCCAGGCGAGCAGCGGGCGCCCAGGATCCACGCGGGCGCGCACGGGCAGGGTGTTGATGAACAGACCGACCGCATCTTCGATTCCTGCCACCTCGCCGGGACGCCCTGCCAGCGTCGTCCCGAACACGAGGTCGCGCTGACCGCTGTGACGAGCGAGCAGCACCGCCCAGGCGCCACACAGGAGGGTGTTGGCTGTCAGGTGGTGTTGCTTGAGAAGGGATACCAGGGTGTCGGTTTCCGCAACCGAGAGCTGCACCTGCGAGCTTTGTTGGCATGCGGCATGACGGGCGCTGCTCGAGGGCGCGGCGCACATCCCATGATCGACGAGGCGCGTGGCGGAAGGCGCGTCCTGCAGTTGCGCCTGGAAGAAGCGCTGGCTGTCCGCCGCGTGCCGCGGCTGCCACGCGGACAGCCATGCGATGTATGCAGGGTACGCGGTGCTCGGCCGAAGGCGCGGGCGCCGGCCGGCGCGCGCCGCGCGGTAGGCCGCAGCCAAATCCTCGAAGACCCGCGACAGGCTCCAGCCGTCCAGCAGCAAGTGGTGATGGGTCCAGATCAAGTGAAAGCGTCGCCCCTCCCCGCGCACGAGCGTCAGGCTGAAGAGGGGGCCACGTTCGAGGTCGAGGGGGCGCTGCCGGTCCCGCTGCTGCGCGGCGCGGAGCGACCGTTGGTCCTTCGATCTCTCGATGACCTGGAGCGCCGCGGCGAGCTCCGTTGCGGGCAGCACCACCTGTACGCCGTGCCCCTCGCCGTGCCACAGGAAGACGCTGCGGAGCGCGGGATGGTGCGCTAGCACCTCGCCGTAGGCGCTCCGCCAGGCGTCCACGTGGCAGGGCCCTTCGAGGGTTAGGCAAAGCTGCTCGCGGTAGACCGGCTCCTCAGCGGCCAGGTGGCTTTCGAACCAGATCCCCTGTTGGATGGGGGTCATCGGGTAGCAGGCCTCGACCCGTGGGTAGCGTGCCTGGACCGCGGCTGTCAGCTTCGCGGGGATCGGGCTGGCAGCGCGCTGCCCCTTGTCCGGTCCCGCGTCCGTCGCGCCCAGCTGTTTGCCCTCCGCGAGTGCTGCGATCGTGGGCCGCTCGAAGAGCTCGCGCGGAGACAACACAAGCCCGGACTGTCGCGCTCGCCCCACCATCTGCATGGCTACGATCGAGTCACCACCCAGCTCGAAGAAGTTGTCGTGGATGCCGATCCGGTCGGCCGGCAAGAGGTCAAGCCAGAGCTCTTCGAGGCGTGCTTCGACCTCTGTGCGCGCTGCCACGTAGCGGGGCGCCGAGGGTTCGACTTGCCTACCAACGGTGGCCAGGCCGGCAAGGGTGGTCCGGTCGAGCTTGCCGTTTTCCGTCAGTGGAAGCGCATCGACACGGATGAAGCGCGAGGGAACCATGTGCTCTGGCAACTGGTTCGCCGCCGCGCGCGTCAGCTCATCGAGATCCAGGGGTTGCGGCGCTGCCACCAAAAAGGCGGCCAGGTATCCCCCCTCCTCCGGGACTCCGCCCTCGCTCCCGCGCGACAACAGGAGCACCGCGGCGTCACGTACACCGGGATGCCCTCGCAGTACGCAGGCGATCTCGCGCGGCTCGATTCGGAAGCCCCGCAGCTGCACCTGGTCGTCGATGCGGCCCAGATAGTGGAGCTGGCCGCGGTCGTCACGCCAGCCGAGATCACCGCTGCGGTAGGCCCGGCTTCCGGGAGGGCCGTCGGGATCGGGCACGAAGCGCTCCGCCGTGAGCCCGGGTCGCCCGAGGTAGCCTCGGCCCACGGCCGGCCCGCCGATGCAGAGCTCCCCGGGCATTCCCCGGGGTGCGGGTCCGCCGTCCCGATCGAGCAGTTGAATGTGCACGTCTTCCAGGGGCAGGCCGATGGAGGTTGCGACGTCAGCGCGCGTCACGACTGAGAAGGTGGCGTGGACGGTTGTCTCCGTGATGCCGTACAGGTTGCTCAGGCGTGGCTGGCCGGGTTGTGCGGCGCGCAACCAGGCTGCGCAGCGGGCCGCGTCGAACGCTTCGCCGCCGAGCACGATCTCGCGCAGGCTTGCAGGTGTGGCCGACGCGGCGCCTCCCTGGTTCTCGCACCAGTAGTCAGACAGGGCGTAGAAGGCGGACGGGGTCTGACTGAGCACCGTCACACCCTCGTCGACGAGCAGCGCGTGAAAGGCCTCGCGGTCCCGGCTCACCCAGTGAGGAACGACCACCGCGCGGCCGCCGTGAAGCAGGGCGCCCCACAGTTCCCAGACCGAAAAGTCGAAAGCGTGGGAGTGAAAGAGCGACCAGACGTCCGACTCGCGTAGCTCGAAGTCACGCTCGCACGCCTCGAACAGACGCAGGACCTGCCGGTGCGTGATGGGCACGCCCTTCGGCCGCCCCGTAGAGCCCGAGGTGTAGATCACGTACGCCAGGTTGTCTGGATGCAGCCGGAGTCCGAAAAGCCCGCCCGGGGGGGGCTCGAGCCCACGACCGGCTGCCACCACCTCGTCGATCGGCAGCTGGGCGGGCCCACCGAGCGCATCGACCTGGGCATCGGCGAGTACGAGCGCCAGCCCCGCGTCTTGTGCGATGAGGCGCTGGCGCGCCGCGGGTAGCCGCGGCTCGATGGGCACGTAGGCCGCCCCTGCCTTCAGAACGCCCACGATGCCGACCACGAGCTCGGTCGATCGGTGCAGGCACAGACCCACCCGAGCCCCGAGGCGCACCCCATGGGCGATGAGGCCCCTGGCGAGCGCGTCCGCCCGGTCGTGCAGCTCGCGGTAGCTGAGCGACGAGGACCGGTCGCTGACCGCGATCGCGTACGGGCGCCGCGCCACCTGGCGGTCGAACGCAGCCGACAGGCTTGCCGGGAGCGCGTAGGTGGGCGCGCGGTACTGCTGTCGCGAGCAAGATTCGGCACACAGATCGAGCGCAGCGAGCCGGCGTTCCGGATGTTCGCACACCTGCTCCAGCACGCCCACGTAGTTGTCCAGCAGGCGCCGCGCCCCGCCGACGTCGAGACGATCGTGTGCGTGCTCAAGCGTGAGACTCAGGCCCGGCGAGCCCCCCACCGTGTTCGCCGGGCCTCCGTTGCTGGTTTGCAGCGCCGACAGGGTCAGGTCGAATTTGGCCTCGCCCTGGAACACCGAGTACGGCTCACAGACGAGGTCGCCTGCAGTGAACGGTTGCGGCGCGTCCTGCATCGCCAGGGCCACGTGGAAAGGCTGCGCGTCGGGGCGTCGCGCGGTGTGCGACAGCGCTTCGGTCACCCGGTCGAAGGGCATCTGTTGGTTTGCGTAGGCCTCGAGACAGCGCTGCTTGATCTCCAGTAGCAGTTCGGCGAAGGGCAGGGCACCGTGACAGTCTGCTCGCACAACCACGGTGTTGAGCAGTGGCCCCACCACGCCGGCAAACTCTGATCTGCTGCGGTTCGCGAGCGGTATGCCAACTCGCACATCGCGCTGTCCGCCGTAGCGGTACAGAACGGCATGCAGGGCGGCGTTGAGTGTCATGAAGAGGGTGACACGCTGATTCCGGCTGAAACGCAACAACGCATGCAGGTGCGCGCCCGAGAGCTCGCGATGTACGCGGCCGCCCGAGCGCAGCGCACCGTCCACCTCGGGCCGCCGTAACAATGGGGCCTCGGCAGGGCCGGCCAAGCGCTTGGTCCAATACGCGAGCTGGCGTTCGGCTTCTTCGCTGGTCAGCCACTGCCCTTGGTCATCGCTGTAGCTACGGTATTGGACCGGGTCCTCCGCGAGGGTGGCGCGCTGCCCGAGCGTGTAATGCGCGTACAGCGTTGCCCACTCCCGCGTCAGCAGCTGCATTGAGACGCCATCGGTGATGCTGTGGTGTAGGTTCAGCAGCAAGACATGCTGGTTTGCGGCGAGCTGCACCAGATGGAGGCGGCCGAGTGGAGTTCGCGAGAGATCGAAGGGCCGACGCGCGAGGTCTTGCAGGCGGTCGTCCAGGGCTGCGGGTTTGCCGCGCAGGTCGACGTGGTCGATGGGCCAGCGCAGCGCGGAGGTGATGACCTGTTGGAGGCCCCCTTCCCGGTCATCGAGGTGCGTGCGCAGGATCTCGTGACGCGCCACGAGGGCTTGAAAGGCTCCCTCGAAGGCCACGTGGTCCAGGGGGCCGCGGATCCGCAGCGCCGCCGGGACGTGATACGCCGAACTGCCCGGGTGCATTTGCGACAGCGCCCAGAAGCGCCTTTGGGCGCTGCTGGCGGGGGCGGTCTCGCCGTCTTCGTGGAGTTCGTGGTGGCCCTTCATGACTTCCCGCCGGGTTGCGTGTCGTCGTCGCGCTCGTTCGCTCCAGCAGGTCCACGAAGCTCAGCTTCCAGCACCTCCGCGAGGTGGGCGACGGTGGCCGCGTCGAAGAGCTGGTCGACCGGTACCTGGACCTCGAAGCGTGCGCGCACCTCTGATAGGATACGGGTGGCGGACAGGGAGTGGCCGCCGAGCTCGAAGAAGTCGTCGTGTATACCGACGACGGGGAGCTGCAGTACTTCGGCCCAGATGGCCACGAGGGCGCGTTCTGTGTCGTTGCGGGGAGGGGCGTAGCGGGCGGCCTGGTGCGGGGTGTGCTCTGGCAGGGGCAAGGCGTCGACATCGAGCTTGCCGTTGTGGGTGAGGGGGAGCGCCGGCAGCAGGATCACCGCGCTGGGCACCATGTACTCGGGCAGCTGCCGCTGTGCGAGCTCGCGTAGCGCGCTCGTGTCGAGCGAGCCGGGGCGTGAGCCAGCTGGCGAGTCGGGGTGCGCGGCGTCGGAGTGCGCGACGACGTAGGCGATCAGGCGGGGGTCGCGTTGAGCTGGGGTTGAAGGGCTTGTAGGGTTGGCTGAGGCGGCGGGCCCGCGCAGGAGGGCGACGGCGTCGCGTACGCCCGGGGCCTTGCGCATGAGGGCAGCGACCTCCCCGAGCTCGATGCGATGACCCCGCAGCTTGACCTGGCTGTCGCTGCGGCCGAGGTAGCGCAGACGTCCATCGGGCTGACGTAGGGCGAGGTCTCCGCTGCGGTACAGGCGGCCTCCCGGGGGGCCGAAGGGGTTGGGAATGAAGCGCTCTGCGGTCAACGCTGGGCGGTCGAGGTAGCCACGGCCGACCCCGCCCCCGCCAATGCAGAGCTCGCCGGCGAGCCCCTGCGCAGTGGGGTTGCCATCGGTGTCCAGCACGACGACCGCGAGGTCGTCCAGCTCTCGCCCGATGTCGCCGGGCCGCGTGGCGGACACGTCGCCGCATGTGACGTGTACGGTGGTCTCGGTGATGCCGTACATGTTGACGAGGCGCGGCTTTTGGGAAGTGCGTTGGGATAGCATCTCGGGTGCCAGGCGTTCGACGTGCAGGGCCTCGCCTCCGAAGACCACCGTGTGCAGGGCAGGGCAGGGGCTATCCACCAGGTAGTGTTGCAGTGCGTAGAACGCGGAGGGGGTCTGGCTGAGCACGGTGGCGGCGCTGTGCAGCAGCAGTTGGTGGAAGGCCTGTGGGTCGCGGGCCACGTCGTGTGGGACGACCACGAGCTGGCCGCCGTGCAGCAGGGCGCCCCACAGCTCCCAGACCGAGAAGTCGAAGGCCAGCGAGTGAAACAGCGTCCAGACGTCGTGTTGTGTGAAGTCGAAACATGCGCTGCAGGCGCGCATGAGGCGCAGGACCTGGCGGTGCTCGATGGGTACGCCCTTTGGTTTTCCGGTAGACCCGGAGGTGTAGATTACATAGGCGGCGTGTTCGGCGCGTGTGTCGAGCATCGGGGGGTGTGCCTGTGATTGCTCGGGTACGTCGAGCGCGATGAGGCCCAGGTCCGGACCCTGGGAGCCGACCAGGCACGAAAGGCGTGCGTCCTGCGCGATCAAGCGCTGTCTGGCCTGGACAAGCCCCGGCTCGATGGGCACATAACAGCCGCCCGCCTTGAGGATGCCGAGCACGGCGACCACCAGTTCCAGGGAGCGGGGCACGCGCAGCCCCACGCGCACCTCCGGACCAACGCCGAGTTCGCGTAGGTTATGTGCCAGGGCGTTGGCGCGTCCGTCGAGCTGCGCGTAGGTGAGCAGGTCGTTGCCGAAGCGGACCGCGGTGGCCTGCGGGGCGTGGCGGACACGCTCGGTGAATGCGTCGACAAGGGTGCCGCTGACCGAGTGCTGCCGCGGGTGTAGTAGGGGCGTAGTTGCGAGCGAAAGCTGGGCCAGGCGGGTGTCGTGCTTGTCCGGGATGGCTTGCAGCAGCTGTTGGTACAGGCCCAGGACGCGCTGTGCTTGCGCCTTGCTGTAGCGGCTGGTGTCGTACTGAAGCGACAGGGACAGTTGCTCTGCGGGTGTAGCGACCAGGGTCAAGCCATAGTGTGTGAGGTCGCGGCTTTCGGCGTGGTCGACGACGAGTCCGCCGGCTTGACCGTCGGTGAGGGTGCTGAGCGCGCTGTCGAGGGGGTAGTTTTCGAAGACGAATAGGCTGTCGAACAGGGGACCGCGAAGGCCCCGCTTGCGGGCCTGCGCCTGAAGCTGCAACAGGGAGCTGTGTTCGTGCTGGCGCAGCTCGCTGTTGAGGGTTTGCAGTGTTTGCAGCCATGGCACGAGGCCCAGCTCGCTCGGGCAGGCGATGCGCAGGGGTAGGCTGTTGATGAACAACCCCATCATCTCGTCTGACCGCGGGAGCTCCGCCGGCCGGCCAGCGACGGTGACGCCGTAGAGCACCTCGCGGGCGCCGCTGCTGCGCCAGAGCAGCAGTGCCCAGGCGCCCTGGCACAGGGTGTTGAGGGTGAGGTCGTAGGCGGCGGCGAAGGCACGCAGTGCATCGAGCTGCTCGCGGGACAGCGCCGCCTGTACCTGGTGTGTGCCGGACGCGTCCGAGGGGTGCTGCGCGGCGAGCGGAAGCGGCGTAGGTGCTCGCACTCCTGCGAGCTGCTGCTGCCAGTAGCCCGAGTGGGCCGCGCTGTCCTGCTGCATCCACCAGGCGATGAAGTCACGGTAAGGGGGCACCTGCGGCAGGTGCAGCTGGGTGCCGCGGGAGCGTGCCTGGTAGACCTGCAAGAGCTCACCCAAGAGGCGTGCGGTGCACCAGCCGTCGAGCAGGATGTGATGGCGGCTGAAGAGCACGCGCTGGTGGGGCCGCTCGCCCGGTTCGCCCTGTTTGGCTGGGCTGCATTCGGCCACGACCAGGCGCCACAGGGGCGCCTGCGCCAGCTGGTAGCCGCGCTGGCGGTCGCGTGTCAGCAGCAGCTGCCAGCGGCGGGCTTGCTCGTCGCTGTCCAGGTGGGTCCAATCCAGCACTTCGGGTACCACCTGGACGTCGCGCATGACCACCTGAACCGGCCACGGCAGGGCCTGGCCGGTGTCGGACTCAAAGACAAAGCCAGTGCGCAGGATCGCGTGCCGGCGGCACAACAGCTGAGCGCTTTCGCGCAGGGTCTCCACACACAGGCCGCGCACCTGCAGGCTCAGCTGGTTGACGTAGGCGCGCCGGTCGAGCAGTCCGTGTGCCAGCAAGCCCTCCTGCAAGGGCGAACAGCGGTAGACGTCCTGCACCTGCCCCGCGTCGACACTCAGTCCCGAGAGCGCCTCGTCGCTCAACCCGGAAAGGGGCACGTCGCTG
>JAPPOR010000350.1 GCA_028817905.1 Myxococcales bacterium | reverse complement strand
GACTATGGAATCGGCCCCGATGGTCCCTACTACACCATGGAGCTGCTATCGGGCCAGGATGTCAACGAACTCGCACCCATGCCGTGGAAGCAAGCATGCCGGCTCCTGATGGATGTCGCCTCCTCGCTCGCGGTGGTTCATTCGCGAAGGCTGCTGCACCGTGACGTCACCGCGCGCAACGTGCGTTGCACGGCTGAAGGGCGCGCCAAGTTGCTGGACTTCGGCGCCATGACCGAGATGGGACCGCCACGGCATGCGGTTGGAACGCCGCCCTTCGTGGCGCCGGAAGCGCTCTTGCAGCAGTCGCTGGACGCCCGCGTAGACCTCTACTCACTCGGAGCGCTGGCGTACTACGCCCTGGTCCGGGCGCACGCATACCCTGCACGCAGCCTGGCTCAGCTTCGGGACAAGTGGCGCACAGAGCCGCCTTCACTTGCCGCCCTCGTCCCGGAAATCCCCGAAAGCCTGTGCCATCTTGTCGTGAGCCTGCTGCAGCATGACCCGCTGCGGCGCCCCCAAAGCGCCGCGGAGGTGATGATCCGTCTCGCCAGCATCGCGGACCTTCCCCTGCGTGAGGACGACGATGTCCAGCACGCCTACCTGACGACGCCCAAGCTCGTCGCCCGCGATGCACCGCGGCTGCGCATCCGAAAGCAAGTCATACGCGCCGTGCGCGGCAGGGGCGGCACGATGATGATCCAGGGAACGGCGGGCGTCGGCCGGTCTCGCTTCATGGACGTGTGTGCCGTCGAGGCCGAGCTTGCGGGGTTGTTGGTGTTGCGCGCCGACGCCACGGAAGGCGCAGCCGCCTTCGGGGTCGCGCGCAGGCTGACCAGGAGCCTGCTGACCGCTATCCCTTCCCTGACCGCCCGTATCGACACCGCTGGCCTGACCCAGTGGCTCGCAAGCGACCCACAGATGGCAGACCATGGCCCGGCACCCGGGCGAGACATGATCCTCACGTGCCTGGGGGACCTGTTGCTCGAGGCCTCCCGTCGCCAGGCCGTTGGGCTCGTCGTCGACGATGCACACGGAGTCGACGAGCCCTCGCTGGCCATGCTGGCGAGCATCGCAACCGATGCTCGCCACCACCACCTAGCGATCATGGTCAGCGCCGAGTCGCGGGCGCTCGAGGCCCCTACCCTGGCGCTGCGCGTCCTGTACGAGGCGTCCCGCCACGTCACACTCCAGGCCCTGGACAACGACGACGTGCGGGCGCTGCTAGCGTCGGTCTTTGGTGAGACCCCAAATCTCGACCACCTGACAACCCTATTGGTCAACGCCAACTCCCGGCACCCGCGCGACATCATGGATGCTGCACAGCACCTCGTCGACGAGGGCATCGCGCACTATGAGGGCGGCTGCTGGTTTCTTGCCCACCAGCCCGGGCGCATTCGTGCTTGCCTGCAGCGCGCTGGCGCCGTCGCACAACGCATCTCCGGCCTGTCGGCGATGGCTCGGCAGCTGCTGCAGGGCCTGGCCCTGGACAAGGACGACAAACTGGACCCGTCCGACTACGAGTTTCTGCTGGAGACTGAGGACGCGGCACAAGTCCACGGTGCGCTTTCGGAACTGGTGCGAGCGGGCCTGCTGACACGTGGCGATGCGCGCCATCACTTCAGTCGCCTCAGAGACCGCGCAGGGGTCATCGCAAATATCCCGGACGAGCAGCGTGCAAAGCTGCACGTGCGACTCGCCGACCGCATGCAGAGCAAGCGGATCGCGCCGATCTACACCGCCTACCATTGGATCCAGGCAGGCCTGCCAGAGCACGCCCATCGGGGCGTCCAGGCCCAGATGGCGGTCGAGGCGGCCCAACCGAAGCGCGCACGGGCCGCCATCGAGTTGGATACCTGCGAAGCCATGGTGGAAATCGGGACGCGTCGGGCATGGCCAGCACCACTGCTTACCCAGTACCGCACGTTCTGCTGCTGGCTGGCAGCCGTATCGGGCGCCTATGAGAGGGTCGAGCCGCTGGCACGGAACACCCTGGAAGGACTGTCGCACTACGGCGGCCTGGAAGACTACCAGCGGTTGTCCGACGTGCCCAGCGAGAGCCGATTGCAGCGCGCGCTCGCTGAGGCCACCGCCCGTTTCGAGCAAACGCCCAACGAGCAAGGGCCGCTTTCACCCACGACCGCGCTGGGCTCTCTCACCCGCGTCGCGGCACTGTCCGCGACGTGCGGCTATCTCATGGCGGAGACCGCCCTGTTTGACGAGATCCCCTCGCTGGCACCGCTTTCGCCCCTATCACCCGCCTTCGGCTTCGCCGACCGCTTGATCGCCGCATTTCGGGACTTGGCACACGGCAAGATCTGGAGCGGCTGGGACTCGCTCCGGTCGATTCATCGCGACGTGGACACCCTATCAGACGATCAGCTGGAGCCTCACAACCGCGTTGCCCTGGAGCTGGCATCCCTGTCCGGTCTGTGCTCCTTCGAGGCGAAGTATGCTACCGCCAACGCCCTGTCCCGCTGCGATGCGCTGGCGCGGATACAACCGGACCAGGCGGAGAACTACCGCATGCTCTATCACCTGGCGACCGGCAACCCCGCCCAAGCCCAGATGTGCCGCCGGCGTTGCGAACAGCTGAGCCTCGGTGCCGGTGCAACCGATGACACTCGCGTCACCCGGCTGCTCACCAACATGGTCCTGCAGCCGATCGCGGACGATGTCATGGGCCTTCGGCAAACACTACAAGGCCTTGATGAGCTGGTGGCGACAAGGCCCAAGTGGCGCTATCGCCGCAACTACACCCGGGCGCGGGAACTTCGCTGTCAGGGTCAGGCGCAGGCGGCACTTCGACTAGTTGAAGAGACCCTCGCCAGCATTCCGAAGGCGCACATCGACTATTGCCCTACCGCAGAGGAGCACGTCCTGCTGCTGACGGCCCTTGAACGGGCAGACGAGGCCGCCGCCGTGGGCACGGACTACCTTGCAGAGGCGGCTGAGCTTGAACTGGCAACGCCGTGGCTCGAGCTGGCGGTCGCCTTGAGCCATGCAGAGCGGAATGCTCCCGAAGAGGCCCAAGGGCACTGGCAGACTGCGTTTGACGTCCTTTCCAAACGCGAGATCGGCGGCATCCACACGGGGTACGCGCACGAGGTCGCGGCGCGCCTGGCACTGCGTCGGTCCGACGAGGCGGGCTTTGCGCAACATCTACGGGGCTGCGCTGCGTCCTACCTGGAACATGGGTCCGCGCCCTTGGCGGCCAAGTACGAGCGGCTGCTCGCAGAGGGGCGGGCCGCGCACCCGCAGTTCTTTGAGACCGTTCGCCCGCCGGACCGGCCGGCCGAGCGAAGGGGCCTGGATGCGCTCCGCGACCGTCTGCAGCTACGTGGCTCGGTCGCGCAACAGGCCAGCGCGATCCTGTCCTTGCTTTGTGATGAAACCGGTGCGAACGCGGGTGTTCTCTTTGGAATGCGAGATGGAGCGTTGTGCGCGCTCGCGGGAACACCCGCCCTGGCGGAACGCCTGCACGGCTTCGC
>JAPPOR010000286.1 GCA_028817905.1 Myxococcales bacterium | reverse complement strand
GCCGCCTGATCATGCTGCCCGCTCATACTCGATCCACAACTATTGACGATATCTCCCTCGATGACACCGCCGATCTCTTCATGCTAGGAATGACATCGCACGCAAGTGTTGCAGTCATGTTGGCACTCGAAGCGGAGTTCGACGTGGAGTTCCCCGACCACCTCCTCACGCGCAAGGTGTTTGAAAGCGTTCAGACGATTGCGCAGGCCGTAAGCGGCATGGTGGGCCGAACGGGCGCGGCGGAGGGTGCATCATGAGCTTGGATGGCTTCGCTGGTGCTGAGGCTGAACGCCGCAAGCGTCTAGAGACAATCGCTGGAGGGACGCGCAGGCCCCGTGGTCGTAGTCAAGCGCGGGGCGCGAGTCCCGCACGACACGTGGGCTGCGCAGCGCGCGCTGGTTCAGGTCAACACCTTGCTCGGAGTCGGACTAGCCAGTGAGACCGTTTCTGCAGCTGTGCGGGGCCATTGCGGCAAGGCGGCGTGGAGCGTGGGACGCCATTTGGGTAACAGCTGCTTCAGCGCGTTGATGCTCGATGACTGCGGCTGATGACGAATGCCCAAGGGCTTGTGCCAACACATGCGATCCAGACGGAACGGGTCGCTCTTTCGGGGGATCGCAGCCCTGCCGCAAGACGGATAGAGGGAGGGGGTGACAAAGGTGACCAGCGAACAGGAAACTACAACCCGGGACCGGACGCGTGCCGAGCAGGCCCTGCTCGCCGGGCTTGTGGAGTATGGGCTCTTCGTCCCGAGCGAAGTGCCAGGCATCTACGGACGCGGCGTGGTCTACGAGGCCGTACTCGCTGGGTTCAACCACTTTCTATCGCAACAAACGCGCGAAGACGGTGCGTGTTGCCTGCATTTCCCGCCGATCATGCCGCGCGCCAATCTCGAGCGCATCGGCTATCTCGAGTCCTTTCCGCATCTGGCAGGCCTCGTGTTCAGTTTCGAGGGCGGAGACGTGGACCATCTAGAGCTGCTCTCGCAGCTGCAGAACGGGGAGTCGTACGCTGGTGCAGTGAAGATGACGGATGTGGTCTTGAACTCTGCGACTTGCCAACCGCTGTATCCCACCCTGCGTGGGAAGAGGCTCCCTGACGGTGGGAGTCTGTTCGACCTCGTCGCATACTGCTTTCGGCGCGAGCCCTCCCACGATCCGATTCGAATGCAGAGCTTTCGCATGCGCGAGCACGTCTGCCTGGGACACCCTGCCGACGTGAGACGGTGGCGAGAACGGTGGTTGGTGCGAGCGCGCGAGATGTTCCAGAGGATTGGGCTCAAGGTCGACGAAGTCGTGGCCAACGACCCGTTCTTTGGCCGCGGCGGCCGCATGCTGGCAACGGAGCAGCGTGCGAGCGAAGCGAAATTCGAATTCGTCCTTCCGATCAGCTCCACCGAGGCGCCAACGGCGATCATGTCTTTCAACTATCATGAGGACCACTTCACCGGTCCGTACGATATTCGTACCTCCGATGGTGCGCGTGCCCATTCGGCGTGTCTTGGCATCGGCATCGAACGTATCGCGATCGCTCTGTTCAAGACCCATGGCTTCGACCCGGAGACCTGGCCCGCTTCCGTGCGAGCACACTTGGGGCTCTCGGGCAAGCCGAGGCCAGAAGGCACCCCGGGCGGAGATGCCGCATGACGGGACTGCCCCACGGGGGGGCATGCCTGCCCTCGGATGAAGAGACTGCGCGCATGGCCGTGTCGGACGAAGCAGCGCGACCGGTATGGTTCGGCGAAGCTGGGCAGAACGTCTTCGGGCTGTACCACGCGCCGGCCGAAGGCGACGGCGGTCTCGCCATCGTGCTGTGCAACCCGTTCGGCTACGAGGCGATGTGCACGCACCGGGCGTATTTGCATCTGGCGCTCTCGCTCGTGCGCCGAGGGTTTCCCGTGTTGCGTTTTGATTATCACGGTACGGGTGATTCGGCGGGCGACGACGACGATCCGGAGCGCTGGACCGGCTGGCAGCGCAGCGTCCAGGCAGCGATCGACAAGGTGCGCGCGCTGTCGGGCTGTGCCCACGTGGGGGCATTTGGCGCGCGGCTTGGCGCGAACCTGGCGCTGGCTGCGTGTGCGGACAGACACGATGTCGTCGCGTTCGCGCTGTGGGGGCCATTTGCGACCGGCCGAGCGTTCTTGCGAGAGGAGCTGGCTGTCCATAGGCTGCGCGCTCTCGACAGTGTCAAGAATCCGGGTGCACCCGTGCACGATGGAGTGGAGGCGCTGGGCTTCGCAATCAGCTCCGGGACCCGCGCGGCCCTTGAGGCCCACGTGGTGGCCGACCTCGCGAGTCTAGGGGCTGGCTCGGTGCTTGTGGTCACGCGCGATACCCCGCTGCAGGAGCAGCAGGTTGCGGGGAGTTTGACGCGGCTCGGAGCAACTGTGAGCTACGTTGTCGGGGCCGAGTATGACGCGATGGTGCAAGACCTTGCCACCCCGGAGGCAACCTGGGCACGAGTTGCCGAGTTCTTCGACCGGTGCCGGCGAGATCTTCCTACGACGGTGCCAGGGCCCCGCGAGCCGTTGGCCGATGTCGCAACCGCGACCCTTTGGTGTCCGGGCGGTCAGGTGAAGGTGTCGGAGGTCGCGAGCTACGTTGGACCACGTGGCGATCTCTTCGGTATCACGACGCGCCCTCTGGATGCCGGCGCCGCGGAGAAGCGGGCAGTGCTGCTCATCAATGGCGGGGAGAATCACCACGTCGGCCAGAACCGTTGGTACACGCGCTGGGCGCGTACTTGGGCTGAGGCCGGTTTCACCACCCTGCGGGTCGACCTCGGTGGGCTCGGAGATAGTCGACCCTTCGAGGGCAGCGGCGCCGACCGCCTTCACTCGCCCGGCAGGGTTGACGACGTTCGGGCTGCGATCGACTACCTGGCCGTCGCCTTTGGCTACCAGGAGTTCGCGGTGATAGGACTCTGCTCGGGAGCGCTGATCTCCTTTTGTGCCGCGCTTTCGGATGCGCGCATCAAGCGGCTCGGACTGCTCAGCTGGACAGGCTTCGCGCTAGTACCTGACGCCCACTCGGGGCCTGATGCGGATGACAGCGCCGTGCCGAAGGCCGCGCCCGGGCGCGGCTATCGTGCCCTGCGGTACTACCTACAGAAGGCCAGAGCGCCGTCCACCTGGCGCCGTACGTTGCGAGGGGAGGTGGACTGGAGAGGAATCGCCGGGCACGTGGCCCGCCTCGCCTTCACCCGCGTGCGCAGCCACGTACGGCATCTGCTGCCTGCGCGACTGGGAGAGCCGGCAGCGCAACGGGCAACCTTGAGCCGCGACTTTCAGGCACTGGCGTCGCGCGGTGTCCGGGCATGCGTGGTGTATGGGGGTGCTGAGCCGGCCCAGGACGAGCTTCTAGGTCAGCTGGGCCCGCAGCAGCGGCGCCTCAAACGCCGTGGGTGCCCGCAGTTCGAGGTCCTCGATGGCGCCGACCACGTGTTCACACCGCTCTGGGCGCAGCGCCATGTGTTCGAGCTGATGACGA
>JAPPOR010000830.1 GCA_028817905.1 Myxococcales bacterium | reverse complement strand
CGCTGGGCGATGTGATGGCAGCCGCTGGCTATCGCGACGCCAGCGCCTTTCGACGAGCGTTTGGCCACCACACACGGGCGAGCCCTTCGACCTACCGGAGGCGCACAACGAGTGCGCGTCGCGCCCCGAGCTGACGCGCGAGTGGCTATAGCAGGGTGCTGACAGAGTCAGCCCCTGCTCCGTGCCGGGCCGCTTGCGATCGTCCCCGCGCCCTCTATGAAGCGGGTCAAGGGGTGGTTTGGGCGTTGCCACCGACAGCACTGGCCCCTCTCAGGGTCGCTCGCAGATGGTCGCTCAGGATGTCGGGATTGTCCGGAGTCGTGAAGTCCCCGTGTGAGCTCATCAGAGCGAAGCGGAGCGCGGCCCGCCTCCGAATTGTTGCCGAAGGGCCCCGTGTCTGCGCTGCGGAAAAGCCGGCGCCAGGATGAACAGCGAGCGTAGCCGGGTGGAACAACCCTCCAGGCACGGGCGCAGCCCTTTCGGGGAGAGCGCAAATGCTTCATATTCCCCTTGGAAGAGGAATGAAGATGTTCATGTCCTGGAGGTCGCGCGGCAGGGTCGGGTGTCTGGTGTTGATCGCCATCGCGCCCCTGGCGGACACGCTTGGCTGCGCGACCGAGATCGGCAGCAGCGACCCTCAACCAGCGGCAGGGGCTGAAGCGACCGGAGGTCGTCGAAGCGATGATGTTTCGAGCGCCGCTAGCACGGAACTCGAGGCACCCGGGGTCGTGGCAGGAAACGCCGCGTCGAGGGCCGACCCCGAAGCAGACGGCGAGCGGAGGAGAGGTTCAGGTCCCTTCACGGTGCCGTGCCCATGCAACACTCCCGGAAGGTTGCTGCGGGTTCTGGTGCTGGCGCGCCTCGGCGATGAGGTCACGCTGCGTGTGGAGGAATTGGTCGATCCCGTCATGAAGCTCACGGTCGGGGATGAGTTCGAAGCCCGCTTCTTGGATCGCCTGCCGTGCTTCAGTGGTAGCGCCGAGGTCGTCGTAGGCGAGGAAGCCCTGGCAGTCCTTTCGGAAGGGCGTTCGGCCGGCCGGCCGGCGGATGTGCGCTTGACGCCGTGGCGCACGAGCCTTCTCATGGCCAAGACGACGGAGGCGGCGCTCTGGGTGCCCGCCGCCGAGGTCCATAGGCTGCGGAGCGATCCGGGCTGCTACGACACGTTCGGCGACTGGGCAGATCTACCCGGCGACGCGACGGACGGCGAGCGTTCGGAACAGTGCGTCCTCGATGGCATCGAGCAGCCGTGCCCTGCTGCGGATCCTGGGCAATCTCCCTAGCCCGCATCCTCGTCTGGATGCAAAGTGCCGGCATCCGTTCGTTCGCTGTTGTCGTTCGAATCGCAGCATCCCGGCAGCTCGAAGCGTGGCTCGCGACAGGAGGCGTCCGAGCCGCGAGCCTCGCGCAGCGTCTGCTTGAGACCGCAGCCGTCGGGTGGCAGAGCTTCCAGGGTCCTCAGAACCTTGAATCGCCCGCCGGGCGGGGCCACGCCCTGGGTGATCTTGACCGCCATGCGCGACTGGGCCGACCGTTCGTGGGCCGGCTCGATCGAGAGTTCAATGTGCAGAAAGGCGCGCCCATCGGTGGGAGCGTCAAACGCCAGGGTCCCGCGCAGACTGGATGCGTCCCCTCGCACCAGGATGGACGGGTTGTCGCTCTGCCCGGACAACGAAATACCAGGGCTCGGTCCCACAGTTCTGAGCGCACGGTTGCGGGGAGTCGGTATGGCCAGGCCACCGAGGAGTCGACCGTCGTCGGTCGCAAGTTGCACCTTCACCTCGGCGACCGCGTAGTCGTCGAACCGGCACTCATCGTCCATCCCGGCATCCAGCGTTCGCCAGCGAACCACGGTGGCCTTGCCGGTCCGTTCGATGTGCACCCGAAGCCGCGAGCGAGCCTCGACGCAGGGCAGGTCCCACCGCACCGGCGCGGCATAGTCCCCCTCGAAGCGTGCCAGCTCGGGCTCCAAGTCAAAGCCTAGTGCGTGGACGTCCGAGAGCGTCATCTCGCCCTCGTCGGCCCAGCGTCCAACACACGCCGTGAACGGCGGTGGGCCGCTGGAAGAGTGTCCGATGTCGCTGGTATCACCGCCCGGGTCGGCCATGCAGGTGCTGCACAGCACCGGAACCCCGGGCGCATCCACCGGACCGATCGCGGTCGGATCATGGTTGGAGATGGCTGCTCGGGCTGCCAACGACGGAGCGCCGCGCGCGTCACACGCCGGGACGGCGAGGCCGCTCTTGCGATTGCATCCCACGGCAAGCGTGACGACGACCACCACCAGGGTCAATCGGTCCATATGGAGAGTATGGCAGCGTGAGCGCGCGTAACCATCCATGCATAGCTCTTTTCGTGTCACGATCGGCAACAGTACGTGCTAAATGGGTATAATAGATGTCGCAAGTAGCGGACAACACTAACTATTCAACCCTGGCAGCGGAGCTGGTTCGAGCGATCCGGGGACGTCGGACGCAGTCAGGTCTAAGCCGGCGGATAGGCTACGCGAGCAACATCGTGCATCGCTGGGAGTCGCAGCAGTGTTCGCCGTCGGCGGCCCGCTTTCTGCAAGTTTGCGAAGGCCTGGGTGTCGACATTGGGATCGCCTACGGGCGCTTGTTGCGTAGACCGCTCACGCGGACCGAACGCGGGACCGCAAGCTCACCTGAGGGGGTGGCCGCTCTGCTAGCGGAGCTACGCGGCCGGACACCGATCATCGACGTGGCCACGGCCACAGGGGTCAACCGCTTCACGGTGTCCAAGTGGCTACGTGCGCGGGCGCAGCCCAACCTTCCGAACTTTCTTCAGATGGTGGAGGCCACCAGCGGCCGGCTGCTCGACTTTCTGGGGGCCCTGTGTGACCCGGCGACCTTGCCGTCGGTGGCGGTTCGCTGGCATCGCATGGAGGCCGCGCGCCAGATCGCCTACGAGGAACCGTGGTCGCACGCGGTGCTGCGGGCGCTGCAGCTCGACCGGGCACCCACCCAAGGTGACCAGGCGACCTGGATCGCAAAGCGCCTAGACCTTGCGCCGCAAGAGGTCACTCGGTTGCTGCACGTCCTACGGGATGCTGGTCAGGTCCGCCGGGTGCGGGCTCGCTGGAAGGCCCACTCGATCGCACGCGTCGATACAAGCAGTGACCCGGTTCGTGCGCGCGTACTCAAGGCCCAGTGGATTCGCACCGCAGCAGACCGACTCGAAGCTGGGGTCGCCGGCGGTTTCGCATACAGTCTCTGTGAAGTGTCGAGGGCGGACTTTGAGCGCATGCGGCAACTGCAACTCGGTTTTGCGCGCGCGATGCAGTCGATCATCGCTGCGAGCCAGGGCACCGAGCGTGTTGCGCTGTTCAGCGCCCAGTTGCTGGACCTCGGAGCACGGCCGACGATCAGTGGACGCACCGCTGGCGATCATGGTTAGCCCGGCTAGCTTTCCACCACATGCTTCGTCATCAGCTCGAACACATGGCGCTGCGCCCAGAGCGGTGTGAACACGTGGTC
>JAPPOR010001059.1 GCA_028817905.1 Myxococcales bacterium | reverse complement strand
ACGGACTCAGGCCCTCCCTCGGCGGCGCGACCACGAGCGACTCGTGATCGATGACAACCTCCTGCCACCGGTCCAGGGTGATCGCCGGGTCACACTCGATGACAGCCACCAAATCCATCAACAGCCACCTCTCTGCAGTACCGTCCCACATAGTACCCGCTTGCGGACTCGATCCAAGCGACGACGAGCCAATCTGGCGAGCGTCAGTACTGATTGCTCGTAGCCTGGGCGCTACTGGCGGCTAGCATCAGAGATCGCGTCCGCGCGGTCGGCGACGTGTGCGGGGGTCTTCGGACCGGATGTAGGTCACCGGCCGTGAGTGCTTCTTGAAGCGCTTGCGGGTCTCGGGCGAAAGCTTTCGGAAGGCCTCGGCGCTGAGGGTGATGCCGGTGCTGTCGAGAGTGGCAGCCGTGTTGACCGCACGGCCCACAACCTCGAGGAAGGTCGTCTCGCCATCGCTGAAGGTACCGACCAACGCACTGCCGAAGTGCGCTTGCACGATGAGCTCGCAGTCCCAGCCCAGCGATGCCATCCAACCGTCCAACTCGGACTTGAGGTCGGCAACGGCACAGACGCCTCCATCGGCCTCCGCCTCCTCGAAGATGCAAATGGCGCCGTCGCCCAGGTACTTGCAGACGTGACCGCCCGCGCCCCGCACGGCGGCGCCGACTCTCTTGTAGAACCCCTCGAGATGCGGCGCGATCGTTTGCGGGTCCTTCCCCCGCATCGCTCGCTCGAAGTGGGAGATGTCCATGAACACGATCAGGAGCTCTTGTGTGTGGGGTTCAGTACGCATGTGTCACGTCCTCGTGGGGCATGGAGGGCTGCTGCGAGATGCAGCAGGCACGACAGACGAGCATGCGGCTGTGCAGAGTTTGCCGGGTTAGCAGCTGCCAGCGCGTGAAGGCACGGCTGGCGATTGTGAGGCCGGCGAGAAGATCCCCACCGTAGAGTGGCGCGGCCAACCCGATCTCCTCAATGCTGCGATCCGACGTCGCGCGGAGGAACGCCGCCGTGTCGACGCTGAACGCGCTGGGCTCGAGCCAGACTCTGTCGCCTTCGCCGCAGAGCGCGTTGCCAAGGTGGCGGCGTAGGTCACTGAGCGCACGGCGCAGGCTCCATCGCGCATGTCGGGGGTCGGTGTCTTCCCACAGCAGCGTCGCCAACGCATGCCTTTCGTGGCGGACTCCGGGAGGGTGCGCGAGGTAGGCAAGCAGTGCGCACGCCTTGCGAGACGTGATGCGCAGTAGCGGCCGCGCGGTGGTGGACAGGCGCATCCCGCCCATCAATTGTAGTGTGAACGGGGGCTCGCGGCGCAAGCCGAGGGTGCTCTCGGGCATGGCAATCTCCAACGTCCTGGCGTGTGACGTCGGCCCATGTGTCCGACAGGGGGAGTGAAGATCCGGCGGACCCTTGTGTTCCGCAGCAGGGTTAAGCTACCGCGGCCACGGACTCGGGGCAAACGCGCGGTCGAAGAAAGCTTTCACGCCTGCGCTTCGTCAGTTCGCACGCAACTGGCCCCATTGGTGGCCGCTCGAGCAAGGCACTCCGCGCAAGGCTTGCCCGCTGTAGGGCCCGAACGCTTGAAGAGGTCGTCCACCTTCGACTGCGCTCGCATGCGAGTGCCGTGCGTCTGGCGTTCTACTGAAGAAACGGCATCGAACGCCTGGTCCCCAGCCAGCCCACCCCGGGCTCTCTGGCTGAATGGAAGCTGGCCTACCTCCCGAGTGCCTTGCTCAAGAGCGGAGCCACAGCTGGAGGGGCGCCTTCTTCACCGCCAACCTCCACATAGGCCCGCTCGTCCCAGCGACGCGCACGCTCGTCTTCGTTGGGACCCGCCGCGTGCGAAGCGTTGCAGTCGCTTTGTCTGCTTGCGAGTAGGGCTGCCCGGGCAGCCGTTGACCCGCGGGCGCACCGTCGTGAAGATTCGCCGGTGGAGGCGTGATCACGCGCCTCGTTGCGCGCGCTACCCTGTCGGGCACTACTCTGTCGATACTTCGTGGGCGTCTCGCTCGGGTGGGTCCCGGTCCGTCTCGTCGAAGGTGCGGGCCAGGCGATCGAGCACGGCCCTTGGGGCTCGGACGCGAATACGGGTGCCGTGTTCATCGTGCTCTTCGGCGATCACCCGGCAGGACGCGTGGAGCATCGCGACGTGGGCCTGGCGGCTGTAGGGCAAGACGAACTCCTGCTCAGGCATGTCGCGTTCAAAGAAGGTCACGATGCGGGTATGAAGTGCGCGAATGTCGTCGTCGTCGTGGGCGGAAAGGAGCATGGCGCTTGGGAACTCGTCGCGTAGGGCCTTGCACTGGTCGGCATCGATCTGGTCGCGCTTGTTGAGCACGAGCAGGGACTCGCCCAGGTCCGCATGGATCTCGGATAGCACCTTGCGGGTGACCTCGAGTTGGTCGCGGAAGGCGGGGTCAGACGCGTCGACCACGTGCACGAGCAGCTGGGCTTCCTCCGCCTCCTTCAAGGTCGAGCGGAAGGACGCTACAAGGTCGTGGGGGAGGTTCTTGATGAAGCCGACGGTATCGGAGACCAGGACACGCGGGGTCGTCTCGGGGCGCAGCGCACGTACCGTCGTATCGAGGGTCGCAAACAGCTGGTCGGCGACGTATACGCGGTTGTCGCTCAGGCGCCGCATCAGGGAAGACTTGCCCGCGTTGGTGTAGCCAACAATCGCGACGGTTTGATCCTCGTTGCGGCGCGCACGCTGGGTGTCGGACGTACGCGTGACGACCGAAAGTTCGCGCCGCAGCTCCGCGATGCGGTCGCGGATCTGTCGCCGCCCGAGTTCGAGGGTGGACTCGCCGACACCCTTGCCGCCCACGCCGCCACGCTTTCTATCCTCGCCGGCGCCGCTCTCGCGCAGCCGCGGTGCCAGATAGGAAAGGCGGGCGATCTCCACCTGCAGACGGGCTTCGCGACTGTGGGCATGGCGCTGGAAAATCGACACCACCACCATGCTGCGGTCGAGGACCTCCGCACCGGTGGCCAGCTCCAGGTTGCGGGTCTGCCGCGGCGTGAGTTCATGGTCCACCAGCACCACGCGGGCACGTTCCTTCTCAGGCAGCGCGTTCGGAACCACGTCTGACGTGTCGCGGTCAGCCCCCGGGGCCGCATAGCCTGGCACCACACCGGAGCCGCCCGTCCAGGCGGCCAGCTCGCGCAGGCTGCCCTCTCCCAAGCCGGCGGCGACGGCCAGGGCTTCGCGCCGCTGGGTCACTTGCCCGATCACCTCCAGGCCGAGGGTCTTCGCCAAGCGCGAAAGCTCCAGCAGCGACGCTTCAAATTCCGCTTTGCCGGTCTTCGGCAGCCGAATGCCCACCATCACGGCCCGCGGGCGAGGCCCAGTGGCCTCGCGGATCGCGGACTCGGCTACATCGGAGGGAGTGGACACGCCGGGAACATGCCCGGGGCCCGAATGGGACGCAAGGGGCGGCGCGAAGACAGATCCCATTCCCCCCACCAACAAGCCGAACGGTCCTCTGGACCTGATC